>CAKKOY010000033.1 GCA_919592095.1 Ralstonia syzygii subsp. syzygii
GTTCGTGCAACCCTTCCAGCTCTCTCTCCCAGCCACTCACCGTTCCTTGCATCGGACCATGATCGTCTCATCTCACATGGACAACATCATAGGCGATAGGTACGGCTGTAGCACTAGGATGGCGTCGAACGTCATCTGGCCGACCTGCTCGGCGGTCACCTTGCCGGAGCTGACCGCCTTGTCGTTCATGGCCTGGGCCACCAGTTGCGACTTGGTGGGCGGCGCGGTATTGGCCAGGTCCTGCGGACGGTTGCGGTGCGACTGCGTGATGCCGGTCGGCACGAAATACGGGCACAGCACCGAGCAGTGGATCTGCTCCGTCACCAGGCTCAGGTCCTGGTAAAGCGATTCCGTCAGGGCCACCACGGCATGCTTGGAGACGTTGTAGATGCCCATGGCCGGCGCATTCAGCAGCCCCGCCATCGACGCCGTGTTGACGATATGCCCCTCGTACGATGGGTCCCTGGCCGCCTCGGCCAGCATCAGCGGCGTGAAGATGCGCACGCCGTGGATCACGCCATGCAGGTTGACGCCGAGCACCCAGTCCCAATCCTTCCGGGTGTTCTCCCAGATCAGGCCGCCCGCCCCGACCCCGGCGTTGTTGAACAGCAGGTTGACCTTGCCGAAGGCACGGACAGCCGCATCGGCCAGCGCCTGCACGTCCGCCTCCCTCGACACGTCGACGCGCACGCCGATGACCTCGACGCCCTGCGCCTGGAACCCGGCCACGGCGGCATCCAGCGCATCCTGCTGGATATCGGCCAGCACCAGCTTCATGCCCAGGCCGGCGCCGAGCCTGGCGAATTCCTTGCCGAAGCCCGATGCCCCGCCCGTGATGACGGCCACGCCGCCTGCGAATTGCTTCATACGTGTCTGCCTCGTGTTGTTGTCATGGATGGATCGTGGAAAGCGTCCGGCACGGCGCGTGCCGGGTCAGCCGGCCGGCTCGACCTTGCGCACCGCATAGCCGACGCGCGGGAAATGCACCACCACCTGGCCGACGCGCGGGTCCTCGCGCAGCACGCCGACGGCATCGCGCGTGGAGACGAGCAGCTCGCCTTCGACCGGATCGATGGCGTAATCGGTGGCCGCCACCGTCACGCGCGTGCCCTTGGGCAGGCTGTAGCGTGCATCGAAGTCGGCTCGGGTCTCGATCAGCGCACGCGGCGTGGCCGCCCTGGCAATGTCCAGCGCCTCGGCCGGCGTCATCGGCTGCGCCTGCGCATGGCCGAAGCCGGCCATACGGTGCATCCACGCCACCACCCGCGGATGCGTATCGAGTACGCCCGCCACGGCGGTCGCGCGGCGGATGAACCACAAGGCGTGATAGACGGAAAAATCGGCAATGGTCGGTTGCTCACCGAACAGGAAGATGTGTTCGCCGGTGGCGAACTGGCGCTCCAGCTGCGCCAGGAAGACGTGCAGCGTGGAGACCGCCTCCGGCAGCGGCGTGCGCAGTCCCGTGCCGCCCGCGCGCATCGCCTTGCGATCTTCGACGAAGGCCTTGACGAAGTCTTCCGGCAGGCCCGCCATCAGGCTCTTGAAGCCGTCAGGCTGGCCGATGAACGCGGCCGCCGCCCAGAACAGCGTGGTATCGGCCCACTGCGCCATGGCGAACGCCGCCGCCGCGCGATCGGCCGGATACAGCGTCGGCACCGGATGGATCGACTCCAGTACCTGCGCGATCAGCGCGGTATCGCAGTAGATATCCGCGCCGATCTGCAGGAACGGCGTGCGCCGGTAGCCGCCCGTGAGCGGCATCACCTCCGGTTTGGGCAGGATGACGGGCACCGTGACGGACTTCCACGGCTGGTCCTTGTAGCCGAGGATCAGGCGCACCTTCTCCGAGTACGGCGAGGTGGCGTAGTGATGCAGGATCAGGTCCGTCATGGGCGCTCCGCTTGGCTGGGTCTGGCTGCCGGTCAGTCCAGCAGGTCGGGTTGTTCCTTCACGATGCGCGCATACAGCGGCTGGAACTGGAACCACCCCGCCTGCGCCGTGCCGACGATGGAATACGCCTGCCGTGCCGCCGCATCGGAAATCAGGCGCAGCGGCTCGCTGGTGCGCGCGGCGGCGGCCTCGGCGAGCAACTGCACCTGGCACGAGCGCTCCAGGGTGATGAACCACCAGGCCGCTTCATCCACCGTCTTGCCGACCGTCAGCAGGCCGTGGTTCTGCAGGATCACGGCCTTGTTGCCGCCGAGTGCCCGGGCAATGCGCTGGCCCTCGTCCAGCTCGACCACCACGCCGCCGAAATCGTCGTACAGCGCGTGGTCTTCATAGAAGGCGCAGACGTCCTGCGTGAGCGGATCGAGCTTGCGGCCGAGCGTCGACCAGGCGCGCCCGTAGGTGCTGTGCGAATGCGCCGCCGCCACCGCATCGGGCCGTGCCTGGTGCACACGCGAGTGGATGGCGAAGGCTGCCGCATTGACCGGGTTAATCGCCTTCCACCACGTCGCCGCGATGATCGCAGCGGATCAGGTTGGACACCTTCACCTGGCTGAAATGCACGCCGAACGGATTGACCCAGAAACTGTCCGGGACCTCCGGATCGCGCGCGGTGATGTGTCCGGCCACCCCTTCATCGAAACCGAACCGGGAGAACAGCCGGAATGCCGCCGCCAGCCGCTGCTTGCGGTGCAGGCGCTCCTCCGCCACGGTGGCGAACTGGGGCGGACGCGGCAGGTTGCGGTATTTCTCGCGGACCTCGGGGCTGAGGTTCGCGGCCATCTCATCAGGCCGCTTGGCCTGTGCGGTGTCGGGTGCGTTCATGGTGTCTCCTTCACGCCGTCGTTGTGGATGGCGCCCTTCTGTTGTGGCGCGCATCCGGCGGACTGTCAACGGCTGAACCGTCCGCGCACGCCTCAACTCAGACCAGCTTCACCAGTTGCTTGCCGAAGTTCTTGCCCTTGAGCAGGCCGATGAAGGCCTCCGGCGCGCTGACCAGCCCCTGCGCCACGCTCTCGCGGAACTTCAGCTTGCCCTGGGCCACGTAGCCGCCCAGCTCGCGCAGTGCCTCGGGCCACACATCCATGTGCTCGGACACGATGAAGCCCTCGATGGTCAGGCGCGAGACCAGGATCAGTTGCGGGTTCTGCAGCGGCAGCGGCTGGCCGTCATAGCCGGCGATCATGCCGCACAGGGCGATGCGGCCGAACGGGTTCATGCGGCGCAGCACGGCGTCCAGGATGTCGCCGCCGACATTCTCGAAGTAGGCGTCGATGCCGTCCGGCGTGGCGTCCTTGAGCATCGCATAGAGCGCCTTCGGGTCCTTGGCGGCCTTGTAGTCGATACAGGCGTCGAAGCCCAGCTCATTGACCACGTAGTCGCACTTGTCCTTGCCGCCAGCGAAGCCCACGACGCGGCAGCCCTTGAGCTTGGCGAGCTGGCCAAGCACGCTGCCGACGGCGCCGGAGGCCGCGCTCACCGCCACGGTCTGACCGGGCTTGGGGTGCATGATCCGGTTCAGGCCGTACCACGCCGTCACGCCCGGCATGCCGACCGAGCCCAGGTAGGCCGACAGCGGAACGTGGCGCGTGTCCACCTTCTGCATGCCACGCCCATCGGAGATGCCGACCTCCTGCCAGCCGAACATGCCGATCACGTTGTCGCCCACCGCATACGCCGGGTTCCTGGACGCTTCCACCACGCCCACCGTGCCGCCGATCATCACTTCGTTCAGCGGCTGCGGCTCCGCGTACGATTTGCTGTCGTTCATGCGGCCGCGCATGTACGGATCGAGCGACAGGAAATGGTTGCGCACCAGCACCTGGCCATCCTTGAGTTCGGGAATCTGCGCCGTCTCCAGCCGGAAGTTGTCCGGCGTGACGGCCCCCTCCGGACGGGAAGCCAGGACGATGCGTTGATACGTGTTCGACATGAGAAGCGCTCCTAGAGATCGGGGTGGGTCACTTGTGCTGCATCAGGAAGTCGGCCAGCGCCCGACAGGCCCGGTGCGTGACCGGGTCGTTGACGGCGTTGGCGGCGATCGGGTGCGAGGCATAGCGCACGACGATAATCTGCGCCACGGGATCAATATAGATGCGCTGGCCATAGATGCCGCGCGCCTCGAAGGTATGGTGGTCATCGCCGGAGACCCACCACATGTTGCGGTACGAATAGCCCGGCAGGGTCGCATAGCCGGCCTGGGCAAACCTGGCCGGATCGCCGCCGCGCCGGATGTCGTCGATGACGGCCTTGGGCAGGATCTGCCGGCCGTTGAAGAGGCCGCCGTTGCGGATCAGTTCCCCAAAGCGGGCGAGATCGGCCAGCGTGGTGTTGAGCCCGCCGCCGCCCGATTCTGTGCCGATGCTGTCCAGCGTGAAGTACGCATCGCTCTGCGCGCCCATCGGCTGCCAGATGCGCGCCGACAACAACGCCCGAAAACGGCGCCGTGCTCGCCTTCCTTGCGCAGCGTCTTCAGGTAGTCGTAGAGGTCGGCCGGGCCCTGGTCGCCGGCCGGGCGCGGCAGCATGCCGACGGCGCGGGCGTAGCGCCACACGTCGGCATCCGGGTCGGCGTAGTTCTCGGTGTAGTGCACGCCGACGGTCATGTCCATCACCTGGCGCACGGTGGCGTCGCCGTAGGCGCCGTCCTTGAGTTCGGGCACATACTGCGTGACGGGCGCGGCCGGGTCCAGCTTGCCGTCGGCCGCCAGCATCGCCGCCAGCGTGCCGACCAACGATTTCGTCACCGACATAGCGATGTGCGGCGTCTGCGCATGCAGCGCGCCGAAATAGCGCTCGTAGACCACCTTGCCCCGGTGCATGACGAGGATGCCGTCGGTGTATGTCAGCGCCAGCATGTCGGCAAAGGTGCGGTGCTTGCCGTCGGCATCGGTGAAGGGCACGCCGCCGATGTCGCGCTCCGCGCGCGGCAGCCGGCCGACCGGGCCGTCGCCGCGCCAGACGGCGCGCGTCGGCACGAACTCCCGCATGTGGCTGAAGCTGTAGCGCGTGCGCGGAAACAGGTTGCCGGCCAGGTCGAAGCGGATGATGAGGTCGGGCGCCGGCGGGAATCCCTGCATCCAGCCCATCCGGAGCGGATCGGACTCGGCGGCGGTCAGCGGCCGCTGCTCCGGCACGACCGGAGCGGGCGGCACCGATGGCGCCTGCGCGGTGGCCGGTGCCGATGCGGAATGCGAGGCGCATCCTTCCAGGGGCATGATCAATTCTGTGCAGCACAGCAGTGTGGCGGCCAGGGCCGGCAGGCGCGAACGCCGCCGCGCCGTTCCCTCGGCCTGCGCGGTCTGGGGCATCGTTGCCTCTGTTCCTGCCGGTCTGGTTCGGAGCCGGGCCGCGCCCGGCGTGCAAGGGGTCCTGCTGTCCGGCCGCATACTCAGCCGTCCGCGCCCGGCTCCGGCGTGCGCGGCGGCGGCATGCGCTTGACGAACTTGAACGTGCCCGAGCCGCGCGCCACCAGCTTGCCGTCGGCATCGCGCACTTCACTCTCGCAAAAAGCCATGGTGGTCGACTGGTGCACGCAGCGCGCATGGGCCCGCAGCGTGCCGCGGCCGGGCTGCATGAACGCCGTCTTCATCTCGATCGTCACCACGCCGCGCCCATGCACGTCGGCCGAGCGGCCGGCCATCGCCATCGACACGTCGAGCAGTGTCATGGTGACGCCGCCGTGCGCCATCTCCCAGCTGTTCATGTGGCGGCCTTCGAGCGCCAGCTCGACGATGCCCTCGCCGTCCGCC
This sequence comes from Ralstonia syzygii subsp. syzygii, assembly GCA_919592095.1. GTDB lineage: Bacteria > Pseudomonadota > Gammaproteobacteria > Burkholderiales > Burkholderiaceae > Ralstonia > Ralstonia syzygii. The sequence goes on from CAKKOY010000033.1 coordinate 5,699, forward strand.
ACTTTCAGGCAGCGCACGCCCAGCCATTGCAGGAAGGGGATATTGGTCGGAAAACCGTTGTTGTCTGCGTTCATGCTGCGTCTGATTCGATGCAAGGCAGCCCGAATTACACCACGCTCACGCCGCCGTCGACCGCCAGGATCTGCCCGGTGATGTGCTTGGAGGCATCGGAAGCGAACAGCGCGGCCACGCCCTTCAGGTCCTCCTCGTCGCCGATGCGGTGCAGCGGGGACTTTTCGGTCAGCTTGTCGACGCCGAGCTTCTCCAGCGAGCCGCGCGTCATCTTGGAGGGGAAGAACCCAGGGGCGATGGCGTTGACGGTGATGCCGTACTTGCCCCACTCGCCCGCCAGCGCGCGCGTGAAGTTGACCACGGCGCCCTTGCTGGTGTTGTAGGTAATCGTCTCGAGCGTGCCCGGCGGGTTGCCCTTCAGGCCGGCGATCGATGCCACGTTGACGATCTTGCCGTACCGGCGCGGGATCATCGAGCGCTTGCCGATCTGCTGCGTGAGCAGGAACAGGCCGCGGATGTTCAGGTTCATCACCTTGTCCCAGGCTTCGACCGGGTGATCCTCGGCCGGCGCGCCCCAGGTGGCACCGGCATTGTTGACGAGGATGTCCACATGACCGAGCGTGGCGAGCGCCTCGTCGGCCAGGCGCTGGATATCGGCCTCCACCGCCCCGTCGGCCGCGATGCCCAGCGACTTCAGGTGCGCCTGCGCCTCCTTGAGTTCGTCGGCCTTACGCGCCGACAGCACGATGCGCGCGCCCTGCTCGCCCAGCGCCTCGGCAATCTGCAGGCCCAGCCCGCGTGAACCACCGGTGACGAGCGCGGTCTTGCCGGAAAGGTCGAAAAGATGCTTGAGCGTGCCCATGGGTGTCTCCTGTGCCATTGTTGTGTGTGGAACGTCAGAACCAGGCGTCCTGCATGTCCAGCGTGGTGGTATCGAGCGAGGCCAGCAACGCCATCTGCGGGCCGGTCTTCGGCAGCTCCCACTGGAAGAAATAGCGCGCGGCCTGCAGCTTGCCGCGATAGAAGCCGGCGTCGTCGCCCCGGGCGGGCGGCAGGGCCCGCGCGGCGGCCAGCGCCTGCTCCAGCCAAATCCACGCGACGACGACATGGCCGAACGCCTCCAGGTAGACCGAGGCGTTGGCCAGCGTCACGCGCGGATCGCCCGCCGCCCACAGTTGCTGCGTCACCTTGGCCAGGCCCTGGGCGGCCATGCCGAGCGCGCGGCCCCAGCCGGCCAGCGCCTCGTCGCCGCTGTCCAGCGCGCGGCCCACGGTGGCCTGCACACGCTGGCCCAGTGCGGCAAAGGCGGCACCGTCCTGCATCACCACCTTGCGGCCGAGCAGATCCAGCCCCTGGATGCCGTGCGTGCCTTCGTGGATCGGGTTCAGGCGGTTGTCGCGGTAGAACTGCTCGACGTTGTACTCGCGCGTGTAGCCGTAGCCGCCGTGCACCTGGATCGCCAGGCTGTTGGCCTCCAGGCACCACTGCGACGGCCAGCTCTTGGCGATCGGGGTGAGGATGTCGAGCAGCAGGCCGAGCCTGGCGCGCGCGGCGGCGTCGCCCTCGCTTGCCGCGCCGCGCTCCTCGTCGACCAGCCTGGCGCAATACAGATTCAGGCCGAGCGCGCCTTCCACGTAGGCCTTCTGCGCCAGCAGCATGCGGCGCACGTCGGCGTGGTCGACGATGCGGATCTGCGGCGACGCGGCGTCCTTGCCGGCCGGCCCGACCGGCCGACCCTGCGGGCGATTGCGCGCATAGTCCAGCGCGTGCAGGTAGCCGGTATAGCCCAGCATGGTCGCCCCCATGCCGACGCCGATGCGCGCCTCGTTCATCATGTGGAACATGCACGCCAGCCCCTTGTGCGGCTCGCCGACGAGGTAGCCGATGGCGCCGGCGCGCGGCTGGCCATCCGGCCCCTGCGGACGGAACTGCGTGCCTTCGCCGAAGTTCAGCAGGCAGTTGGTGGTGCCGCGGTAGCCCATCTTGTGGTTCAGGCCGGCGAGCACCACGTCGTTGCGCTCGCCCAGCGACCCGTCCGCGCCCACGAGGAACTTGGGCACGATGAACAGCGAGATGCCCTTCACGCCCGGGATCGGCTTGCCGTCCGGGCCGGGAATCTTGGCCAGCACGAGATGCACGATGTTGTCCGACAGCGCGTGCTCGCCGGCCGAGATCCACATCTTGTTGCCGGTGAGCCGGTACTGCGCCCCCAGCGGCGACTCGCCCTCGTATTCCGCCCGCGTTGCGATGTCCGACAGCGATGATCCCGCCTGCGGCTCCGACAGGCACATCGTGCCGTAGAAACGGCCTTCCAGCTCGGGCTGCACGAAGGTTTCGATCTGTGCGGGCGTGCCGTGCGCGAGCAGCAGGTTCGCGTTGCCGATGGTCAGGAACGGATAGGCGCTGGTGCCGACGTTGGCCGCCTTGAAGAAACCGAAGCCGGCCTTCTCGACCACGGTGGGCAGCTGCATGCCGCCGCGCTCGAAGTCCTGCCCCGCGGCCATCAGGCCGGCCCTGTTGAAGGCGTCCAGCGCCACCTTGACTTCGGGAATGATGTGGACCGAGGTGCCGTCGAAGTGCGGCTCCTGCTGGTCGCTCTTCTTGTTGTGCGGGGCGAACAGGTCGGTGGCGATGCGCACGCAGGTATCGAGCGCCGCATCGAAGGTTTCGCGGGAGTGGTCGGCATAGCGCGGAAAGCGCGTGAGCGCCTCCACGTCGAGCCATTCGTAGAGCAGAAAGCTCAGGTCGCGGCGCGACAGCAGCAGAGAAGACATGACGATGCTGTGAATGGTGGGTTCCGGACAGGCGATCCATGTCGTCCCTGCGCCAAGCGGCCGCGCACGGGGCGACGAAGTGAAACGGGCTCCCGCGCGACGCGGAAGCCTTGCCTTAGCGCACCTCGAACAGGCCCGCCGCGCCCTGGCCGCCGCCGATGCACATGGTCACGACCACATACTTGACGCCGCGGCGCTTGCCTTCGATCAGCGCATGGCCGACCAGGCGCGCGCCCGACACGCCGTACGGGTGACCCACGGCAATGGCGCCGCCGTTGACGTTCAGGCGGTCCATCGGGATGCCGAGCGTGTCGGCGCAGTACAGCACCTGCACGGCGAACGCCTCGTTCAGTTCCCACAGGCCGATGTCCTCGACCTTCAGCCCGGTCTTCTTGAGCAGCTTGGGCACGGCGAACACCGGACCGATCCCCATTTCATCCGGCTCGCAGCCGGCCACCGCAAAGCCGCGGAACACGCCCAGCGGCTGCAAGCCGCGGGCGGCCGCCACCTTGCCGTTCATCACCACGACCGCCGAGGCGCCGTCGGAGAACTGGCTGGCGTTGCCGGCGGTGATGACGCCGCCCGGCATGGCGGTACGGATCTTCGACACGCCTTCGAGCGTGGTGTCCGAGCGGATGCCCTCGTCGGCGGAGAGGGTCACTTCGCGCGTGCCGAGCTGGCCGGTCTTGGCATCGGCCACGCCCATCGTCACCGTGATCGGCACGATCTCATCGTTGAACTTGCCGGCCACGGCAGCGGCGGCGGCGCGCTGCTGGCTCTGCACGCCGTATTCGTCCTGGCGCGCCTTCGAGATGTTGTAGCGCTTGGCAACGGTCTCGGCGGTCTGCAGCATGCTCCAGTAGATCTCGGGCTTGTGCTTGTTGAGCCAGCCCTCGGTCATCATGTGGCGGTTCATCTCCTGCTGCACGCACGAGATGGACTCCACGCCGCCGGCCACGAAGATGTCGCCTTCCTCGGCGATCACACGCTGCGCGGCCATGGCGATGGTCTGCAGGCCCGACGAGCAGAAACGGTTGACGGTCGCGCCCGGCACGGTGACGGGACAGCCGGCGCGCAGCGCGATCTGGCGCGCGATGTTGGCGCCGGTCGCGCCTTCCGGGTTGGCGCAGCCCATCAGCACGTCTTCGACTTCGCCCGGCTCGAGCTTGGCGCGCTCGATGGCGTGCTTGACCACGTGGCCGCCCATAGTGGCGCCGTGCGTCATGTTGAAGGCGCCCTTCCAGCTCTTGGCCAGGCCCGTACGTGCGGTGGAAACGATCACTGCTTCGGTCATGGTGGTGCTCCTCGTATCTGGTGGTGGCGCGCCGCGCTGGCGGGCGCGCCCGGGTATTCCGTTATCCGTTCAAGACGTCGCGCGACTGCAATCGCGCGATGCCGGCTTCCGTCATGCGCTGCCAGGCCTGCGCCAGCGAGCCGTCCAGGTCGATGGCGCGGCAGGCGTCTTCGATGACGGCCACGTCCAGCCCCGCTGCCCGCGCATCCAGCGCCGACCACGCCACGCAGAAATCCGTCGCCAGCCCGACGCAGAACACGCGCCGGATGCCCAGCTCGCGCAGGTAGCCGAGCAGCCCGGTGGGCGTGGTGCGGTCCGCCTCGAAGAAGGCGGAGTAGCTGTCGATGTGCCGGTGATAGCCCTTGCGCACGATCAGTTGCGCATGCGGCACGTCCAGCCCGTCGGCCAGCGCGGCACCGGTGCTGTGCTGCACGCAGTGCACCGGCCACAGCACCTGCCGCCCGTACGGCAGTTCGATCATGCCGAACGGCTGCGCGCCGGGGTGATTGGCGGCGAACGACACGTGGTCGCGCGGGTGCCAGTCCTGCGTCAGCACCACGCGCCCGAACGCCCTGACCAGCCGGTTGACCACCGGGATCACCCGGTCGCCGTCCGGCACGGCCAGCGCACCGCCCGGCAGGAAGTCGTTCTGCACGTCGATGACCAGCAGGCAGTCGGTAACGGTGGGATGCATGGCGGGCTCCGTCGCGTGGTCGGCCGGTCAGCCGTTGAAGCCCTTGCCTTCGTCGGCCAGCTTCTGCAGCAGGGGCGCCGGTTTCCAGGCTTCGTCCTGGTAACCCTTGCTGTAGCGGTGCATGGCCTGGACGACGTTGTACAGGCCCACGGTGTCGGCGTAGAGCATCGGGCCGCCGCGGAACAGCGGGAAGCCGTAGCCGGTCAGGTAGACCATGTCGATGTCCGACGCCTTCGAGGCGATGCCCTCGTCCAGGATCTTCGCGCCCTCGTTGACCAGCGCGTAGACCAGGCGCTCGACGATCTCTTCGTCGGAGATATTGCGGCGCGTGATGCCCAGCGCCTTCGAATGCTGGACGATCATGTCGTTGACCTCCTGCGACGGATACGGCTTACGGTCGCCCGCCTTGTAGTCGTACCAGCCGGCGCCGGTCTTCTGGCCGAAGCGGCCCTTCTCGCACAGCAGGTCGGCGGTCTTGGAGTAGACGATATCCGGCTTGTCCACCGCGCGGCGCTTGCGGATGGCCCAGCCGATGTCGTTGCCGGCCAGGTCGCCCATGCGGAACGGCCCCATGGCAAAGCCGAACTTTTCGATGGCGCGGTCCACCTGTTCGGGCAGCGCGCCTTCGTCCAGCAGGTAGCCGGCCTGCCGGCTGTACTGCTCGATCATGCGGTTGCCGATGAAGCCGTCGCACACGCCGGAGACCACCGCGGTCTTCTTGATCGCCTTGGCGATCTTCATGACGGTGGCCAGCACGTCCTTGGCGGTGGCTTTGCCACGCACCACTTCCAGCAGCTTCATCACGTTGGCCGGGCTGAAGAAGTGCATGCCGACCACGTCCTGCGGCCGCCTGGTGAAGCCGGCGATCCTGTCCACGTCCAGCGTGGAAGTGTTCGACGCCAGGATCGCGCCCGGCTTGACGACCTCGTCCAGCTGCTTGAACACGGTTTCCTTGACGCCCATGTCCTCGAACACTGCCTCGATGACGAGGTCGGCATCCTTGATGTCGTCGTACGAGAGCGTCGGCTTGAGCAGCGCCATGCGCTCCTCGACCGTCTCCTGCGTCAGCTTGCCCTTCTTGGCGCTGTTCTCGTAGTTCTTGCGGAGGGTGGCGATGCCCCGGTCGAGCGCTTCCTGCCGGGTCTCCAGGAGGGTGACCGGGATGCCCGCGTTCAGGAAGTTCATCGAGATGCCGCCGCCCATGGTGCCGGCGCCGATCACGGCCACCGTCTCCACCTTGCGCACCGGCGTGTCTTCCGGCACATCGGGAATCTTGCTGGCGGCGCGCTCGCCGAAGAAGGCGTGGCGCAGCGCGCGCGATTCGGTGGTGTTCACCAGTTCGATGAACAGGGCCCGCTCGAACCGGATGCCATCGTCGAAGCGCTTCTCGACGGCGGCCTGCACGGCATCGACGCACTTGCCCGGCGCCGGGAAATTCTTGGCCACCGCGGCCACGGTATTGCGGGCGAACTGCAGGAAGCCCTCGGGGTTGTCGTGCTCGACCTTGCGGTCGCGCAGCTTGGGCAGCTTGCCGGCGGCGGCGGCCTTTTGCGCAAACGCGATGGCACCGGCCATCAGGTCGCCGTCGATCATCTGGTCGAACAGGCCGCTCTTGGCCAGTTTCTCCGACGGGATGGCGGTGCCCGAGACGATCATGTTCAGTGCCGGCTCCAGGCCGATCGCGCGCGGCAGGCGCTGCGTACCGCCCGCCCCCGGCAGGATGCCCAGCTTCACCTCGGGCAGCGCGATCTGCGCGCCCGGCGCGGCCACGCGGTAGTGGCAGCCCATCGCCAGCTCCAGCCCGCCGCCCATCGCCACCGAGTGAATGGCCGCGACCACCGGCTTGCCGCTCGACTCCACCGCCTGGATGACGGCATGCAGCGTCGGCTCCTGCGTCGCCTTGGGCGTGTTGAACTCGCGGATGTCAGCGCCGCCCGAGAAGGCCTTGCCGGCGCCGGTGATCACGATGGCCTTGACGCCGGGGTCGTCACCGGCCTTGACCATGCCCTCGACGATGCCGAGGCGCGTGGCATGGCCGAGACCGTTGACCGGCGGGTTGCTGAGCGTGATCACGGCAACGCCGTCCTGGACCTTGTACTCCGCTGTCATGCTGGTTCCTTTGGTGGTGCGAGGGGCGGCAAACGGCACGCCGGGCCTCGCGGTTGAACTGCCTCGCCGATCGTGTTGTTGTCTCGCGCTGCGCGCGCCGCGACCCGATAGAGAATACACAAAATAGCACGGTCGTTCAATTTCTATTTTCGCGCGCTGCAGCGCGCCTTGGCGGCCTGCCCGCGATGTCAAACACGCGTATGTGCGTCCCGATTTTTTACCCGCGGCATGACGGTTTTGATAGAGTCGCGCCTTTCGTCCTGCGGCACCTACCGGGCAGCGGGGACGTTCCATAACATTAGACGGATTCCGTTCGCGATCCGATCGGAACCGTCCGATTCTGTATCCATGTCAGAACACACCACCGCGTCCGCCGGGACGCCGGGCTTGCGCCGTGCACGCAGTCGACCGTGAAGCCGGCCTGGCCCAGGGCTTCCTCCAGTGTGCCGGCCAGCTTCGGGTTGTCTTCCACCAACAGGATGCGCATCGCTTGCTGCTTCCAACGTCTTCGACCAAGGCGCAGAGGAATACAGGCATCCGCGCGGCTTTTGAAGCTAGGGAAACCCCCAGGCACCCGCGCGCCACGGTTGCGCAGATTGCGGCCGATCGAAAGTGAACTGAAAGTGCGTCTCTCCTACGATGCCTGGCGCCCGGAAACGCGGCAGAACAATCACAAGGGAGACCCGATGAAAACCACCTCGATGGAGCTGGCGGCGGCCGCGCTGGCGACCGCCGGCACCGCAGCAGCCCAATCCAACGTGACCCTGTACGGCATCATGGATGCCGGCATCGAATATGTGAACCACGCCGGCGCCAACGGCGGCGGCGCGACCCGGCTGGTGTCGGGCGGCAAGAACACCTCGCGCTGGGGCCTGCGCGGCAGCGAAGACCTGGGCGGCGGGCTGAAGGGCCTCTTCAACCTCGAGAGCGGCATCGCCATCGACACCGGCCGCCTCGATACCGACAACACGCTGTTCGACCGCCGCGCCGTGGTCGGGCTGGCGGGCAGCTTCGGCCAGGTGGTGCTGGGCCGCACCTTCACCACCACCTACGACTTCATGCTGCCCTACGACCCGATGGGCTATGAGCCCAACTACTCGTGGGCGACGTCGTCGACGGCCACCGGCGACCGCAAGGACGGCCTGTTCTCGCGCGCCTCCAACGCCGTGCGCTACGACGGCACCTTCGGCGGGCTGAAGCTCGGCGCGACGGTCGGCTTCGGCGAGGTGGCGGGCAATTTCAAGGCGTCGTCCAAGTACGACCTGGGCATTGGCTACAGCGCGGGCGGCTTCTCGGCGGCGGCCACCTGGGACCGCCAGAACGGCGCCGGCACCAGCACCACGCCGGCCGACACCACCAACTACATCCAGGGCATCCATGCCGGCGCCAGCTACGATTTCGGCGCGCTGAAGCTGTTCGCGGGCTATCGCAACTACAAGCGCGCCTTCACCACCGCTGCGGCCACGCAGCGCAGCGACATGTACTGGGTCGGCGCCAGCTACGACTTCACGCCGGCGTTCACGCTGTACGGCGCGGTCTACAAGCAGAACATCAAGGGCGGCACCGATGCCGACCCGATCCTGTTCTCGCTGCGCGCGCAATACGCCTTGTCCAAGCGCACCACGGCCTATCTGGCGGGCGGCTACGCCAAGGCCCGCAACGGCCAGAACGTGAGCCTGTCGCGCGATGTGGCGGGCTTCGGCAACAGCCAGGTCGGCATGACGGCGGGCCTACAGCACCGCTTCTGATCGCGGTTTGCCGCGCCGCAAAGACAACGGGCACCCGAAGGTGCCCGTTTTTCATGGTGCCGTTTGCGTCAGCCCAGCAGCAGCGCGTCATCGTCGACCTTGGCGCCGCGCGTCTCCTCGAACTTCTGCAGCAGGTGCGGCACGTCCAGGCCGGCGCGCTCTCCGCCCTGCACGTCGAGGATCACGTTGCCCTGTTGCAGCATCACCGTGCGCTCGCCGTAGTCGAGCGCCTGGCGCATCGAGTGCGTGACCATCATCGTCGTCAGCTTGCTCTCCGAGACGATCTTGGCGGTCAGCTCCAGCACGAACGCCGCCGTCTTCGGGTCCAGCGCGGCGGTGTGCTCGTCCAGCAGCAGGATGCGCGACGGCTGCAGCGAGGCCATCAGCAAGCTCACCGCCTGGCGCTGGCCGCCCGAGAGCAGGCCGATGCGGTCGGTCAGGCGGTTCTCCAGGCCGAGGTCGAGCCGGCGCAGCTGCTCGCGGAAAATCTCGCGCCACTTGCGGTTGGTAGAGAAGCGGAACCCGCGCCGCTGCCCGCGGCACATGGCCAGCGACATGTTCTCTTCGATGGTCAGGTTCTCGCAGGTGCCGGCCATCGGGTCCTGGAACACGCGCGCCACCAGGTTGGCGCGCTGCCATGCCGTCTTGCGCGTGACGTCGATGCCGTCGATGGTGATGCGGCCCGTGTCGACCCTCTGGTCGCCGCTGATGGAGTTCAGGAAGGTCGACTTGCCGGCGCCGTTGGAGCCGATCACGGTGACGAACTGGCCGGCCGGGATCTCCAGCGACAGGCCGCGCAGCGCGCGCGTCTCGATGGGCGTGCCGGCGTTGAAGGTGAGGGTGAGTCCTTGTGCGCTCAGCATGTCAGTTCCCCTTGTTGCCGCTGCCGTTGCCACGGGAGAGCGCGCCGAACACCTTGCGGCGCATGCCGGGCAGCACCAGGGCGATCACCACCAGGGCGGCGGTCACCATGTTGAGGTCCTGCGCCTGCAGGCCGATGAAATCGCTGTTGAGCGCCAGGGCGATGAAGAAGCGATAGAGGACCGCGCCCACCACCACGGCCAGCGTGGTCAGCATCAGGCGGCGCGCCGGCAGCACGGTCTCGCCGATGATGACGGCGGCCAGGCCGATCACGATGGTGCCGATGCCCATGGAGACATCGGCGCCGCCCTGCGTCTGCGCATACAGGGCGCCGGCCAGCGCCACCAGCACGTTGGACAGCGCCATGCCCGCCAGCGTGGCGCGGCCGGTGGCGATGCCCTGGGCGCGCGCCATGCGCGGGTTGGCGCCGGTGGCGCGCAGCGACAGGCCAACCTGCGTCGAGAAGAACCAGTCCAGCAGCAGCTTGGCCACCACCACCACCACGGCCAGCAACACCGGGCGCGCCACGTAGTCGGGCATCCAGTCGGGCTGCAGCAGCGTGAAGACGGTCGGCTCGGTAATCAGCGGCACGTTGGGCCGGCCCATGATGCGCAGGTTGACCGAGTACAGCGCGATCATCATCAGGATGCTGGCGAGCAGGTCCATGATCTTCAGGCGAACATTCAGCCAGCCGGTGATGAAGCCCGCCACGCCGCCGGCCAGCAGGCCGCAGAAGGTGGCCACGAACGGATCGTGTCCGCCGGCGATGAGTGTGGCCGACACGGCGCCGCCCATGGTGAAGCTGCCGTCCACGGTGAGGTCGGGGAAATTGAGGATGCGGAAGGAGATCAGCACCCCGAGCGCCACGAGGCTGAAGACCAGACCGATCTCCAGGGCGCCGAGCAATGAAAACAGTAACATGACAGAGTGGGGCGCGACGGCTGGGCGCCACGCCGCGATGCAGTGGATGGGGACGCTTGCGGGTCGAGCGTGGGCGGGCAGGCGGGCTGGTGGCGGATGGCCACGCGCCGCGTTCTACAGGCCGCCTCCCGCGCCGGTCGCTCCTGCAAGGATAGACGACCGGCGCCGTACGGCGATCAGGGCCGGATTACTTGACGGTTTCCTTGGCGTCCTTGAGCAGGTCCGCCGACAGGGTGGCGCCTTGCTTGGCGGCCGCGCCCGGGTTCACGAACAGTTCCAGGTCGTTGCTGCCGGTCGAGGCGATCGCGCCCGGCTTCTCGCCCTTCAGGATGCGCGCGACCACGGTGCCGGTCTGGCGGCCCAGCTTGTAGTAGTTGATGCCCAGCGCAGCGATGGCACCGCGCTTGACGCTGTCGGTATCGCCGGCCACCAGCGGGATCTTGGCTTCGTTGGCCACCTTCACCAGCGACTCATACGCCGACACCACGTTGTTGTCGGTGCTGGTGTAGATCACGTCGACCTTGCCGATCAGGTTCTTGGCCGCCGGGGCGATGTCCACCGTGCGCGGCGCGGCCGATTCCACCAGCGTCAGGCCCTGGGCCGGCAGCAGCTTCTTCAGCTCGTTGACCACCACCACCGAGTTGGCCTCGCCGGGGTTGTAGACCATGCCGACCCGCTTGGCATGCGGCACCACGCGCTTGATCAGGGCAATCTGCCTGTCCAGCGGCAGTTTGTCGGACACGCCGGTCACATTGGTGCCCGACGGCTCCCAGCTCTTGACCAACTGCGCGGCCACCGGATCGGTCACGCCGGCATACACCACGGGGACGGTCTTGGTGGCCGCCACCACGGCCTGCGCCGACGGCGTGGTGATGGCGACGATGGTGTCCGGCTTGTCGCCGATGAACTTGCGGGCGATCTGCGCGGCGGTGGCGGTGCTGCCCTGCGCGCTCTGGTATTCCCACTTCAGGTTCTTGCCGGCGTCGAAGCCCTGGGCCTTCAGCTCTTCCTTGATACCGTCGCGGATGGCGTCGAGCGCCGGGTGTTCGACGATCGCCAGCACGTCGACCGACTTGGTGGCTTGCGCGAGGGCGGGCGTGGCTTGCAGAAGCGCCATCGGCAGCGCGGCCAGGGCGGCCAGCGCAACGGGGCGGAAGACGTGCGTGAAGCGGGACATCAGTATCTCCTGTTCCTTCTGGGTGGTTTCGCTCTGGACGCGGACGGGATGGGCGCCGCGACCGCTGTGGCGCCGATCGGGCGCCGTCGGATGCACCGGGCCGGTGCGACGTCGGCGCGCGTGGGCGCACATTATGAGACAAATTGCAGTGCTTTTCAGCATGCACTTCAAAACAGGCCGGGTGCTGGAGCGCGGGCCGGAGCGCATCCGGCGCAGCAAATCAAAAAGGGGCACATGGCCCCTTTTGGTTCCTGCCTCGGCAGGTCATCCTGCTTACTTGATCGTCGCTTTTTCGCGCAGATACTTCAGCATGGCCTGGAACTTGGCGCGCTGCCAGTTCTGGTCGCCCATCATCATCTCGAGCAACTGCGGCTTGACGTCCTCGAAGGCCGGGATCTTGGCGTCGCGCGTATCGTCCAGGCGGATCACGTGCCAGCCGAACTGCGTCTTGACGGGCGTCTGGGTGGTCTCGCCCTTCTTCAGGCCGGTCAGGGCGGCGGAGAACTCCGGCACGTAGGTGCCCGGATTCGCCCAGTCCAGGTCGCCGCCGTTGGCGCCCGACCCCTTGTCCTTCGACTGGGCGCGGGCGATCTCTTCGAAATTGCCGCCGGCCTTGAGCTTGGCGATGATGGCCTTCGCGTCGGCTTCCTTGTCCACCAGGATGTGGTGGGCGTGGTATTCCTTGCCGTTGCCGAACTGGGTCTTGATCTTATCGTACTGCTTGCGCAGCTCGTCTTCGGTGGTCGGGCTGTTCTTGACGTAGTCCTCGAACTCGGCGGCGACCAGCACGTTCAGGCGCGCCTGGGTCAGCTGTTCTTGCACGTCGTCACGCGACAGCAGGCCACGCTTGGCGGCGTCCTGCTCGATCAGCTCGCGGTCGACCAGCATGTCGCGGGCGCGGTTGCGCAGTTCCGGAGAGTCGGGCTGGCCCGACTTCTTGATCAGCGCGTCCACCTTGGCGCTCGGGATAGCGTGCCCGTTGACCACGGCGGCGTTCTGCGCCATGGCGGGAGCGACGGTCGTAAGGAGGGCGGCAGCCATCAGGCTGGCGGAGAGGCTGGAAACTTTCATGGGTTGCGTTTCGAGGGAAGGACGAGGAGCGTGTGATGCGCTTACGTGTTTTCTTCGGGCGTGACGGCGCGGATCGCCAAGGCATGGATGGCGGCCGGCCACAGCGTGCGCAGCGCATCATACACCATGCGGTGGCGTGCCACCCGGCTCTTGCCGGCAAAGGCGGTGCTGACGATGTCGACGTTGTAGTGCCCGCCGCCGGAGGCCGCGCCGGCATGCCCGGCGTGCTTGGCGCTGTCGTCTTCGATGACGAGGTGGAGGGGCTGGAAGGCCGCGCGCAGCAGGCGCTCGATTTCGCGCGGGTCTGCGGCCATCAGCGGTCGTCCTGCGGGTTGGCGCCGGCGGGACGTTCCTGCATGTGGCGCGCCAGCCAGACGCTCTGCGCCAGGATGAACAGGACCATCAGGCCCATCGAGCCGAACAGCTTGAAATTGACCCAGACGTCGGTGTCGAAGTGGTAGGCCACGTAGAGGTTGAGGCCGCCCATTGCGAGGAAGAACAGGCTCCAGACCAGGTTCAGCCGGCCCCACATCGGCGCGGGTAGCGACACCTGCTGCTCCATCATGGCGCGGATCAGGTTCTTGCGCAGCAGCACGGCGCTGCCCAGCAGCACCACGCCGAACAGCCAGTACAGCACCGTCGGCTTCCACTTGATGAAGGTCTCGTTGTGGAAGACCAGCGTCGCGCCGCCGAACACCACGATGATGAGCGGCGACAGCCACTGCATGGCATCGACCTTGCGATGCTTGAACCATACCCAAGCGATCTGCGCCACGGTGGCGACCATCGCGACGTAGGTCGCCACATAAATGCCGGCCACCTTGAAGGCAGCGAAGAACAGGATGACCGGGAACAGATCGAACAGGAATTTCATGCAGGGCGTGCTACGCGGAAGATTAATCGCCGAATTCTAGCGCAGCCGAGTTGATGCAATAGCGCAGGCCGGTCGGCGCGGGGCCGTCTTCGAACACGTGGCCCAGGTGCGCGCCGCAGTTTTTGCACTGCACTTCGATGCGCACCATGCCGTGCGAATGATCGGTCTTCTCGGCGATGACCTCGCCGTTGATGGGGGCGAAGTAGCTCGGCCAGCCGCAGCCGGCATCGAACTTGGTCGAGGATTCGAAGAGCGGCGTGCCGCAGCAGACGCAGTGGTAGACGCCACGGTCCCAGTGGTCCCAGTACTTGCCGGTGAAGGGGCGCTCGGTGGCAGCCTCGCGGGTCACGCGGTATTCGATGTCGGAGAGCTGGTCGCGCCATTCGGCGTCGGTTTTCTGGCAGGTCATGATGAGAGGCTCCTTGCTGGTTCCGGCAGCCGCTGCATGGGCGGCTGACGTGGTTTTGTCGTGCTGCGATGGCGATCCTGACAGGCCGGGATTGGCGCACGGCCTCAGGACGAGCAGCTCACTTCGAGCGAGGCGGCCCAGTCCGGCGCCGGCCCGGCATAGCGCTCGAAGCCGGGGTGGTCGTCGAAGGGACGGGCCAGCACGGCGCGCAGGTTCTCCACTTCGGCGAAATCCTTCTCCTTGGCGCGGCGGATGGCGATTTCGGCCAGGTGGTTGCGCAGTACGTACTTGGGATTGACGCGCCGCATGGCCTCGGCGCGCGCATCGTCCGGCACGGGTTCGGCCTGCAGGCGCTGGCGGTAGGCGGCCAGCCAGGCGTCGGCGCTGTCGCGGTCGAAGAAGACGTCGCGCACGGTGCGGGCCTGCGCCAGGGCGGGCGTGTCGTCGCGGCGCACGTCGGCGAGGTGGCGGAAGAACAGGGTGTAGTCCGCGCGCTGGGTGTGCAACAGCTTGAAGAGATCGCCGAACAGCGCTTCGTCGCCGTCGTGCGCCTGCGTCAGGCCGAGCTTGGCGCGGTAGCGCGCGTAGAAGGCGGCGCCGTAGGTGTCGCGGTAGACCAGCAGCGCTTCTTGCGCGGCGTCGATGGCGGGCTGGGCCTGGGCCTCGTCGCTCAGGTCGACGAAGGCGGTGCCGTCGTTGTCACTACGGCTGCCGAACAGCGGCAGCAGCGCCTGCGCCAGGCAGAACAGGTTCCAATAGGCGATCTGCGGCTGCTGGGCGTAGGCGTAGCGGCCGCCGGTGTCCGAGTGGTTGCAGATGTGGTTGGCGTCGAAGCCGTCCAGGAAGCCGAACGGGCCGTAGTCGAGCGTGAGGCCCAGGATCGACATGTTGTCGGTGTTCATCACGCCGTGGCAGAAGCCGACGGCCTGCCATTGCGCGATCAGCTCGGCGGTGCGGCGGGCGGTTTCGCGCAGCAGGGCCAGGTAAGGTTGCGCCTCGGCGCGGCAGGCCGGGTAGAAGCGGTCGAGGACGAAATCGGCCAGCGCGCGCAGCTCGGGCAGCTTCTCGTTGGCGGCAAAGTGCTCGAAGTGGCCGAAGCGCACGAACGGGTGCCAGGCGCGTGACCACGGCGGCGGTTTCGATCTCCTCGCGGCGCACCGGGGCATCGGCGCCGATCACGCACAGCGCGCGCGTGGTCGGAATGCCCAGCCCGGCCATGGCCTCCGAGCACAGGAACTCGCGGATGGACGAGCGCAGCACGGCGCGGCCGTCGCCCATGCGCGAGTAGGGGGTGCGGCCGGCGCCCTTGATCTGCACCTCGCAGGGGCCGTCGGCGGTCTGCAGTTCGGCCAGCAGCAGCGCGCGGCCATCCCCCAGTTGGCCGGCCCAGACGCCGAACTGGTGGCCCGAATAGACGGTGGCGAGCGGGTCGCTCCACGCGGCGATGGCGTTGCCGGCAAAGACATCCAGCCCGGCGGGCGTATCGAGCTCGGCGCGCGACAGGCCCAGGGGCGCGGCGGCCTCCGGCGAGAAGCCCACCAGGTCAGGCGAGGCCGGCATCGGCATCGGCGGCAGGCGGGTCAGGAAGCGCTCGCCGAGGCGGGCGAAGCCGGGGGCCGCGTGCGGACGGCCCGGCCAGTCGAACGGGCTCGCAAGAGAATCGTCAGGCTGGACGGCGGGAGCAGAGGGCATGTCGGGTGGAGGATCGATTAGCACAGGAAACCGCGCAAGAACAGTGCCGAATCGTCAAGAACTGCGTGTTCCGCGGTGCAGCAAAAACCATTCTGCGTAGCGGAAAACGCTATGTTGAGACGCAGCAACGCCCTCGCGTATTGTACTTGCGAGTAGGAAAAGCTGCTGGCCGCGAACCCTTGCACTGCAATGGTTTGCAGGGAGGCACCGGGGTCCGGCCCGGCAAGGGGGGCGATATGGCGGAGCACAACAGAATCCCGTTGACGCGCTCCCCGATCGCGGGAACAATCGGCCCCAAAAAAAGAACGGTTGTTCAGTTTTGCGAGGAGGCACCATGGCCCTGATGGGACACATGATGAGCATGCCCTTGCTCATCTCGACCATCATCGAACATGCAGCGCGGAATTACGGTTCGACCGAAGTCGTGTCGCGCCGCGTGGAGGGCGATGGGGGCGATCTCCATCGCACCACGTATGCGGCCGTGCGCGATCGCGCCAAGCAGCTGGCGAATGTGCTGGCGGCACTCGGCGTGCAGCCCGGCGAGCGCATCGGCACGCTGGCCTGGAACGGCTACCGGCACCTGGAGCTCTACTACGGCGTGTCGGGCTCGGGTGCGGTGTGCCACACCATCAATCCGCGCCTGTTCGCAGACCAGATCGCCTACATCGTCAACCACGCCGACGACCAGTACGTCTTCTTCGACCTGACCTTCGTGCCGCTGGTCGAGGGCATCGCGCCGCATTGCCCGAACGTCAAGGGCTGGGTGGCGATGACCGACCGCGCGCACATGCCGGCCTCCAGCGTGCCGATGCTGTGCTACGAAGATCTGCTGGCCGCGCAGAGTGCCGAGTACACCTGGCCGCAGTTCGACGAGAACACCGCTTCCAGCCTGTGCTACACGTCGGGCACGACCGGCAATCCGAAGGGCGCGCTGTATTCGCACCGCTCGACCGTGCTGCATTCGTATGGGGCGGCGTTGCCCGATGCGCTGGGCTGTTCGGCGCAGGACGTGATCCTGCCGGTGGTGCCGATGTTCCATGTCAATGCCTGGGGCCTGCCGTATTCGGTGCCGCTGGTGGGCGCCAAGCTGGTGTTTCCGGGGCCGAAGCTGGACGGCGCCTCGCTGTACGAGCTGTTCGAGCAGGAGCGGGTGAGCTTCTCCGCCGGCGTGCCGACGATGTGGCTGGGCCTGCTGCAGCATATGCAGGCCAACCGGCTCACGTTCTCGACCTTCCGCCGCACGGTGATCGGCGGCTCGGCGTGTCCGCCGGCCATGATCCGCACGCTCAATGCGCTCGGTGTGGAGGTGATCCACGCCTGGGGCATGACCGAGATGTCGCCGCTGGGCACCACGTGCAAGCTGATGAGCAAGCACGACGGCCTGCCGGACGAAACCCGGCAGCAGGTGCTCGAGCGCCAGGGCCGCGCCATCTACGGCGTGGAGATGAAGCTCGTCGACGGCAACGGCCGCGAACTGCCGTGGGACGGCAAGGCTTTCGGCGACCTGCATGTGCGCGGGCCGTGGACCATCGCCAGCTACTACCGCAACGACCCGTCGCCGCTGGTCGACGGCTGGTTCCCGACCGGCGACGTCGCCAACATCGACCCCGATGGCTACATGCAGATCACCGACCGCAGCAAGGACGTGATCAAGTCGGGCGGGGAGTGGATCTCCTCCATCGACGTGGAGAACGTGGCCGCCGCGCACCCGGCCGTGCACATGGCGGCGTGCATCGCCTGCCGGCATCCGAAGTGGGACGAGCGCCCGCTGCTGGTGGTGATGCGCAAGCCCGGCGCGGAACTGACGCGCGACGAGATGCTCCGGTTCTTCGAGGGCAAGGTCGCCAAGTGGTGGATTCCGGACGACGTGGTGTTCGTCACCGAGATTCCGCTTACGGCCACCGGCAAGATGCAGAAGCTCAAGCTGCGTGAGCAGTTCCGCGACTACCAGCTGCCGCTCGCGCAGGCATAGCACGCAAAACAGAAACCGCCGCCCGGGCATCGGCGCAGACCGGATGCGATGACGACAGACACAAGACAACCGGATCCGGGCCGGCCGCCGCGCCGGAATGCGGCAGAATGAAGCCCGGGCGCATTGCAACCTGGAGACGCCGATAGCCGATGTGCCCGCATCGGCGCGCGGGAGCGTGACTCGCCGGCGACTCCACCACATGAAGGAGATACGCATGACGAAGTTCCGTCCGTGGGCCATGGCTGTAGCAAGTGTCGCGGCAATCGGTGGAGCGCTGGCGCCTGCCGCCGCATCCGCCGCCGAGACCGTAAAGATCGCCTGGATCGATCCGCTGTCCGGCCTGATGGGGGCGCTGGGCCAGAACCAGCTGCGCAGCTGGCAGTACATCGCCGACCTGGCCACGCAGAAGAACTGGGCCGGCGACGGCACCCGGTTCGAGGTGGTGGGCTTCGACAACAAGCTCTCGCCGCAGGAGAGCCTGACGGTGCTCAAGCAGGTGGCCGACCAGGGCATCCATTACATCGTGCAGGGCAACGGCTCCAGCGTCGGCATGGCGCTGGAGGACGCGGTCGCCAAGTACAACGAGCGCAATCCGGGCAAGGAGATCGTCTACCTGAACTACGCGGCGGCCGACCCGGACATGACCAACAGCAAGTGCAACTACTGGCACTTCCGCCTGGATGCGAACTCCGACATGAAGATGGAGGCCCTGACCAGCTACCTGGCCAAGGACCCGGGCGTCAAGAAGGTCTACCTGATCAACCAGAACTATTCGTTCGGCCACCAGGTGGCGCGCGCGGCCAAGGCATACCTCAAGCGCAAGCGACCCGACATCGAGATCGTCGGCGAAGACCTGCACCCGCTGGCGCAGGTGAAGGATTTCTCGCCGTATGTGTCGAAGATCAAATCGTCGGGCGCCGATACCGTCATCACCGGCAACTGGGGCAGCGACCTGGCGCTGCTGATCAAGGCCGGCAAGGACGCGGGCCTGAGCGCCAACTTCTACACCTACTACGCCTTGAGCACCGGCGTGCCGATCGCCATGGGCTCGGCCGGCGCCGACCACGTCAAGTACGTCGGCTACTGGAACGTCAACAACGACGGTTTCAAGGGCGCCGACATCGTCGAGGGCTACAAGAAGAAGTACAACGACGACTTCTACCTGATGGCGTCCTACACCGGCATCGCGCTGCTGGCCCAGGCCGTCAAGCAGACCCGGTCCACCGAGCCGGCCAAGGTCGCCCGGGCCTTCGAGGGGATGAAGGTCGACAGCCTGAACGGCGCGTTCGAGATGCGCGCCTCCGACCACCAGGGCCAGCAGCCGCTCTACATCGCCACCTGGAAGAAGACCGACGGGAAGGCCGTCCGCTTCGACCAGGAGAACACCGGCTACGGCTGGAAGACCGATGCGGTGCTCGACCAGTACATCGCGTCGCAGCCGACCTCCTGCCAGATGAAACGTCCCTGATCGAAATCAGACTGCGGGTGGTGTGCCGAAAGGCCGCCCGATGCTATCGTGCGGCGATGTTTTAAACGGGCGGGGGCATGGGCCGGCACCATTGGCCCATGCCGCGCCGAGAGGGATGCAGCGTGGAATTCCTAGTCATCAACCTGTTGAACGGCGTCAGCTACGGGCTGCTGCTGTTCATGCTGTCTTCGGGCCTGACGCTGATCTTCAGCATGATGGGCGTCCTCAACTTCGCGCACGCCAGCTTCTACATGCTGGGCGCGTACTTCGCCTACCTCATCAGCGCTCACCTGGGCTTCTGGGCCGCACTGGTCGCGGCGCCGCTGCTGGTGGGGGCGCTCGGGGCGCTGGTCGAGCGCTTCGGCCTGCGCACGGTGCACCGCTACGGCCATGTCGCCGAGCTGCTGTTCACCTTCGGGCTGGCCTACCTGATCGAAGAGGGCGTGAAGCTGGTGTGGGGCCTGCCGGCCGTGCCGTACCGCGTGCCCGAGGCGCTGGACGGGCCGCTGTTCACGCTGTTCACCTCGTCCTTCCCGAAGTACCGCGCCTTCATGATGCTGGTGTCGCTGCTGATGCTGGTGGGCATCTTCCTGCTGCTCACGCGCACGCGCATCGGGCTGGTCATCCAGGCGGCGCTGACGCATCCGGACATGGTCGAGGCGCTCGGCCACAACGTGCCGCGCGTGTTCATGCTGGTGTTCGGCGGCGGCTGCGCGCTGGCCGGGCTGGCGGGGGTGATCGGCGGCAACGCGTTCGTGACCGAGCCGTCGATGGCGGCGGCGGTCGGGTCGATCGTTTTCGTGGTGGCGGTGGTGGGCGGCATGGGCTCGCTGGTGGGTGCCTTCGTCGCCTCGCTGCTGATCGGCTGCATCCAGACTTTTGCCGTCACGCTCGATCTTTCGGTGGCGAGCCTGCTGGGCAAGCTCGGTGTCACGCTCAACCCGGACGTGCCGCTGATCTCGGTGTGGAGCCTGACCATCGCGCAGGTGGCGCCGGTGCTGCCGTACCTGCTGCTGGTGCTGATGCTGATCTTCCGCCCGCGCGGGCTGATGGGCACGCGGGAGGGCTGAAATGGAACGAGTCATGTCGCAACAACGGACGCTGCCGGCGGGCGATCGGGCCCGCACCATGAGGTTTCGTCCGCTCAAACTGGCGCGCTGGCTGATCTGGGGCACCACCGCGCTGGTGATGATCGTGCTGCCGCTGATCTGGCCGCAGGGCTTCGCCATCACGCTGCTCTCGCAGATGGGCATCATGATCATCTTCGCGCTGTCGTACAACATGCTGCTGGGGCAGTCGGGCATGCTGTCGTTCGGGCACGCGGTGTATGCCGGCCTGGGTGCCTTCATGGCGGTGCATCTGCTCAACCGGATCGGCGCGGCGCAGGCGTTCGGCATCGGCGGGCCGCTGGCGGTGGCGCTGCTGCCGGTCGCGGGCGGGCTGGGCGGGGCGCTGTTCGGCGTGCTGTTCGGCTATGTCACCACCAAGAAGGCTGGCACCACGTTCTCAATGATCACGCTGGGCATCGGCGAGATGGTGTTCGCCAGCGCGCTGATGTTCCCGGGCTTCTTCGGTGGCGAGGGCGGCGTGTCGACCAACCGCAGCATCGGCGAGCCGCTGCTGGGCATCGGCTTCGGGCCGGCGCGGCAGGTGTACTACCTGATCGCCGCGTGGTGCCTGATCTCGATGGCGCTGATGTACGCCTGGACGCAGACGCCGCTGGGCCGCATCGCCAACGCGGTGCGCGACAACCCGGAGCGCGTGGAGTTCGTCGGCTACAACACGCAGCGGGTGCGCTACCTGGTGGTGATCCTGTCGGCGTTCTTCGCGGGCATCGCGGGGGCGCTGTCGTGCATCAATTTCGAGATCGTGACGGCGGAGAACGTGTCGGCGGTGCGCTCGGGGGCGGTGCTGCTGGCGGCCTTCATCGGCGGCATGGGCACGTTCTTCGGGCCGATCATCGGCGCGGTGCTGACGGTGTTCTTCACGGTGGCGCTGTCGAGCGTCACCAAAGCGTGGCTGCTGTACCTGGGGCTGTTCTTCGTGCTGATGGTGATGTACGCGCCGGGCGGCATCGCCAGCCTGCTGATGATGCATGTGCCGATTCTGCGGCGCGGCAAGCTGGGGACGCTGCTGCCGGCGTACGGCGTGATGGTCGTGCCGGCGCTGGTGCTGCTGGCCGCGCTGATCGCCTCCGTGGAGATGATCTATGCCGTGCAGGACGACAGCGCGGGCGGCGTGGCGACGCTGTTCGGCCTGTCGGTGCAGCCGGCCACCTGGATGCCGTGGGCCGTGACCGCCGTGCTGTGGGTGGCGGGCGCCATCGGCCTGCGCGTCGCGGCGGGCAGGCTGCGTGCCGCCTGGGATCTCGCTTTGCAGGAGCGTCAGCCATGAGCCAACCGATTCCCGCGCTGGAACTGCGCGACGTCCGCAAGCGCTTCGGCGCGACCGAAATCATCCGGGGCGTGAACCTGACCATCAGCCGCGGCGAGCGCCACGCGCTGATCGGCCCGAACGGCGCCGGCAAGTCGACCACCTTCAACCTGATCTCGGGGCGCTTTCCGCCAAGCACGGGCAGCGTGCGCCTGAACGGCGAGGAGATCGCCGGACTGGCGCCGTACGAAATCAACCGCAAGGGCCTGTCGCGCAGCTTCCAGATCACCAACCTCTTCCACCGGCTGTCGGTGTTCGAGAACCTGCGTTGCGCGGTACTCTGGTCGCTGGGCTACAAGTATTCGTTCTGGCACCGGCTGGCCGAGCTGCGCGACGCGCGCGAGCGGGCCGAGGCGGTGCTGGAGCAGATCGGCATGACGCACCGGCGCGATGCCCCCGCCGGCATGCTCACCTATGCCGAGCAGCGCGCGCTGGAGATCGGCATAACCATCGCGGGCGGTGCCGACGTGATCCTGCTGGACGAGCCGACCGCCGGCATGAGCCGCTCGGAGTCCGACCATTCCGTCGACCTGATCCGCAAGGTGACGGTCGGCAAGACGCTGGTGATGGTGGAGCACGACATGAGCGTGGTGTTCGGCCTGGCCGACCGCATCTCGGTGCTGGTCTACGGCGAGGTGATCGCCACCGACACGCCCGAGGCCATCCGCAACAACCGCCGCGTGAAGGAAGCCTACCTGGGCACCACGCTGGACGAACCCGCAGGAGCGCACTGATGGCCACCAACACCCCCATGCTGGAAGTCCGGGGCCTGCATGCGTATTACGGCAAGAGCCACATCCTGCACGGCGTCGACCTGCACGTGGGCGAGGGTGAGATCGTCGCCTTGCTCGGCCGCAACGGCGTGGGCCGCTCGACGCTGGCCAAGTCCATCATGGGCATGGTCCGGTGCCAGGGGCACATCCTGCTGCGCGGCAAGGACGTGCGCGGCCTGCGCACCTTCGAGGTGGCGCACCGGGGCATTGGCTACGTGCCCGAGAACCGAGACATCTTCCCGACCCTGACCGTACGCCAGAACCTGCTGCTGGGCGAGAAGCGCAACCCAAGCCAGCCCAAGCCGCGCTGGCAGCTGGACGACATGTACCGCATGTTCCCCCGCCTCAAGGAGCGCGAGAACACCCCGGCCGGCGTGCTCTCCGGCGGCGAGCAGCAGATGCTGACGCTATGCCGCACGCTGATGGGCGACCCGGATTTCGTCATCATCGACGAGCCCACCGAAGGGCTGGCACCGCTGGTCGTCGCGCAGGTGGGGGACTATCTGAAGACGCTCAAAGAGCGGGGGATTTCGGTGCTGCTGGTCGAGCAGAAACTGGCTATCACGCTGGATATCTCGCAGCGCGTTTACGTGATGGGGCACGGGGCGATCGTCTTTGAGGGGACGCCCCGGGATTTGAAGGCGGATGCGCGGATGCGGCAGGAGTGGTTGGAGGTTTAGGGTTCTGTTTGTTGTTGTTGGTTCATCCCGGGTTTCGTCCCCTGCCGGGGCCGACTCACTTTCTTTGTCTTGCCAAAGAAAGTAAGCAAAGAAAGGCGCGCCCGATGCGGCGACCCCCTCCTTGAATTTGTGTTGCAGGGAGGGAGAGGGGGCAAACTCGCTTCGCTCAAACAGCCCCCTCTCTTTTTCCTCCCTG
>CAKKOY010000034.1 GCA_919592095.1 Ralstonia syzygii subsp. syzygii
AGGTGCTGGCATGGTCGCGATGGCGGCGCGCGCATCAGTGGCGCGCTCAGCAGTGTCACTACCGGGCGCGGGGATGTGCTCCGCCATTTTGAGCTACGGCTGTAGTACTAACGCAGCGATGCGATCCAGCGCGACATCTGGTTCAAGCTGTGGGGCAACATGACCATGAACCCGGTATCGGTGCTGACCGGTGCCACGTGCGACCGCATCCTCGACGACCCGCAGGTGTCGGCCTTCTGCCTGGCGGTGATGGACGAAGCGAAGGCGATCGGTGCGCGCATCGGCTGCCCGATCGCACAGAGCGGCGAAGCGCGCAGCGCGGTGACACGCCAGCTGGGGGCCTTCAAGACCTCGATGCTGCAGGATGCCGAGGCCGGGCGCGGTCCGCTGGAGATCGATGCGCTGGTGGCCTCGGTGCGCGAGATCGGCCAGCACGTGGGTGTGCCGACCCCGCAGATCGATACGCTGCTAGGTCTGGTGCGCTTGCATGCCCAGACTCGCGGACTCTACTGATCGAAGGCCGCGACGGTGTGCTTACGGCGCCAGCGCCGGGTGTTTCAACGCGTGCGCTGTTTCGAGCCACTGCTTGTGGAAGGCGGCATCGTCGTGCGCGAGGCCGAGTTCGCCCTTCTGGTAGGCCATCGCCAGCGCCTGCACGGCTTCCGGCAGTTCGTGCCCGGCGGCCTGCTCGTACAGCGCCAGCGCGCGCGCTTCATCGCGCGGCACGCCATCGCCGTCGCGGTAGGCGTTGGCCAGCATGAACATCGCGACCGGAATGCCGTGGCGCGCGGCACGGTCGAACCAGTGCGCGGCCAGCGCCGTGTTCGCCGCGGTGCCATAGCCGCTGCGATACATCAGGCCGAGGTAGTACGCGGCCGCCGCATCGCCCCGATCGGCGGCCTGGCGCAGCAGGTGCAGCGCACGCGGGTAATCGCGCGTCACACTGCCCGTGCCGAGCAGCAGCGCCTTGCCGAGCGCAAGTTGCGCCCGCGCGTCGCCCGTCGCGCCATCGGATGGTTGCGCGGCGGTTTCCAGCCAGCGCATCCCTTCATCGCGCAGCGACGCATCGCGGCCGTCCAGCAGCGCTTCGCCCAGCGCGGTCTGTGCCGGTGCCGAACCACCGCCTGCGAGCCGGCGCAACTGGCGCAGCGCCCGGGGCTCCATCGCCTGCGCGACCCTCGCGCCCCAGTTTTCGATCTGCGTGGCATCGACTGCGGAGGCGTGCCGCATGCCGGACAGCCACCCGCTCACCGCCACGGCCACGGCCAGCGCGGCGGCGGCGCTCAGCAGCGGCACCGACTGGCCAGTGCGCGCCAGCGCGATATCGGCCGGCGCACCGGCCCATGTTGAACGAAACGAAGACACGGCTGCTGCCATCCTTATTGCGTCAGGTCGATCTGGTATGTCGCCAGGCCTTTGCCGCTGCCGTCATCCGCGGCCACCTGCGTGATGTTGGTCAGGCCCGCGGCCGTGGCGTCGGCAAGACGGTTGGGCGCGGAGGCGAACTGCACCTGCGCCACCGAGCTCGCCAGTTTGGTGAAGCGCCAGCTGCGCTGTGCGCCGTTGGCCGCGCGCGTGACGGTGCCGAGCTTCTTGATGTAGCGGATGAGCACATCGCGGTTGGCATCCGGCGACGCGTAGAGGTTCTTGTTGCCGTCGAGGCCCGGGAAGTTGCCGCAGCCGCTGGCGCGGTAGTTGTTGGTGGCGACGATGAACTGGCCCGCCGGGTCGATGGCCGTCGCCTTGTACTGCAGGTTCTTGATGCGGCTGCCCACCGGTTGTGTCACGTCGATCTCGTAGGTGAGATCGGGCGTGGTGAACATATCGAAGTTGTAGCCGGGGAAGGTGCTGACGAGCTTCTGCACTGTCGCGCTGGTCGGGTCGATGGTGTTGAAGCGCTTGGCCGCCGTCTCCAGCCAGGTCTTGATGTCGGCGCCGCTGACCTTCACGGCGTAGACCGTGTTCGGATACAGGTACAGATCCGCCGCGTTGTTGATGGCCAGCGGGCCGGCCGCGACGTCGGTGTAGTCGGTGCCGCCGCCGAAGCCGCTCTTGAACGGCGCGCTGACCGACAGCACGGGCAGCGATGCGTATTGCGGCAGGTTGGCCTGGACGTAGGCCGACACATAGTCCGCCTGCGCCTGGTTGACGATCTCGATCGCGCCCGGATCGCCCGCATCGGCGAAGAAAGTGCTCATGTGGAAGTCGGTGCTGCCAATCGGTGTCTTCACGTAGTCGATGGTCGCTTGGTGCTCGGCGGCGATTGCGGCGGACACGGCCGGGTCGGCGGCGACGTAGGTCTTGTCGGCGTTCTGGATCGAGCGCGCTTCCACCGTGGTCTGGGTCTTGTCGATTGACCAGTGCGTGCCGTCATACACCAGCCCGAGCTTGATCACGCCCAGGTGCTTGCCCCAGTAGTTGGCCATCACGGTCGGTACGCCGTTGACCGTGCCGCCCACCTTGTCCACTCCCGGCAGGTTGAACTGGCTGACCGTGCTCTTGGCGTCCGGGAACAGCTGGTGCGAGTGGCCGATCAGCATGGCATCGATGCCCGGCACGGTGGAGAGCCACCAGCTGCCGTTCTCCATTGTCGGCGAGTACGTCGAGTTGTCCAGCCCGCCATGCGAGATGGCGACCACCACGTCGGCACCCTTCGCGCGCATCTCGGGGATGTACTGCTGCGCGGCTTCCTTGATGCCGACGGTGTAGACCTTGCCGTCGAGCCAGCGCTTGTCCCAGCTGGTGATGGCCGGCGGCGTGAAGCCGATGATGCCGATGTTGAGCGGCGCGCTGACGGTGCTGCCGTCCGGCGCGGTCGCCGTCACGGTCTTGGTCAGGATGGTGTAGGGCTGGAACAGCGGCGCGTTGGTCTTGGCGCTCATCACGTTGGCCAGCACCTGCGGGAAGTTCGGCCCCGCGCACCGGGCCTGCTGGGCCGGATCGGCCATGCCGGCCACGTTGAAGGTGTTGCCGGTGACCTGTGACAGGTACGGCAGACCGTAGTTGAACTCGTGGTTGCCGATGCCGCCGCCGTCGTACCCGGCCGCGTTCATCACCTTGTAGATCGCCAGGGTCTGGCCGCAGGTGACGGGGCTCACCAGTGCCTGGTAGTCTGACAGCGCGGTGCCCTGGATGGTGTCGCCGTTGTCGAGCAGCAGCGTGTTGGGAAACTGCGTGCGCGCCTGCGCGATCAGCGTCGACACGCGCTCGAAGCCGAGCGAGCTGTCGGCGGCCAGCTTGAAGTAGTCGTACGACAGCACGTTGGTGTGCAGGTCGGTGGTTTCGAGCACGGCGAGCGTCGCCTTGGTGCCGGTGGGCGCCGCGGAAGCGGCAGGCGTGTCGGGCACGGTGGGCGGATCATCGTTGCCGCCACAGGCGGCCAGCGACAGCGACAACCAGGCGGCCAGCGACAATGCCGCCGACGACAACGGCCGGACTTGCATGGACTTCTCCCTGAATGTTTTTTTGTGTGCGGACGGCAAGACGCGGGCGCGGTCGTTTGCGCAACGCGAGAGAACGGCGGACTGGGCCGGGGGGCTCAGAGCCAGCGAGTATCGGAACGGCGCGTGACGTGCCCGTGACCGCGCGGTGACAGTTGCGCGGCAGCTTGCACCGCCAAGACGCGCGCCCGGCGGGGGTCTACCTCGAATGTGGGACGCGCAGGGCCAAAAAATCCGGTAGGCCCCTCCAACAACGTTAGAATGGGCCATTTTTCCGCGTAGCCGTTCTATGTCACAGAAGAAAGCGCCGCTGTTCGAGATCCGCGGTGGCACCGTCGATGCCCTGCTGCTGTCGCCGCGCACCGCCGACATGGACGCCCTGGCCGCCGAGCTCACGCGACGCTTTGCCGACACACCGGAGTTCTTCTCCAACGACGTGATCGCCATCGACGTGCGCCGCCTGGCCGCCGATGAACGCCTGCCCATCGACCGTCTGGTGGAGACGCTGACCGGGCTGCGCGCCCGGGCCATCGGCGTGGTGGCGAGCCCCGAGCAGGCCGAATGGGCCCAGGCCTACGGCTTGCCGCTGCTGGACAGCCACGGCCGCCGTCCGCGCGGCGAGGAGACCGTCGAGGCCGTGCCCGTTGCCGATGCGCCCGCCCCAGTGCCCGCCGCATCTCTCGCCCCGCCGGTCGATGCCGTGGCCATGCAGCCCGGCACGATGATCATCGAGAAGCCCCTGCGCTCCGGCCAGCGCGTCTATGCGCGCGGCGACCTGGTTGTGCTCGACCTGGTGAGCGACGGCGCCGAGGTGATCGCCGAGGGCAACATCTACGTGTATGCCTCGCTGCGCGGCCGCGCGCTGGCGGGTGTGAAGGGCAACCTGGATGCGCGCATCTTCTGCACGTGCCTGGAGCCCCAACTGATTTCCATCGCCGGCATCTACCGCACCGGCGAAACCCCGTGGCCGGAAGCGTTCGCGAGCAAGCCCGCGCAGATCCGGCTGGCGGAGAATACGCTGGTTCTCGAACCGTTGCGGATGAAGTAACGCGCCTCGTGCGTGCCGAGCGACTTAACTTTCAGATAGACGAACCATGACCAAGATCATCGTAGTCACCTCCGGCAAGGGCGGTGTCGGCAAGACGACCACCAGCGCGGCCTTCTCCGCCGGCCTCGCGCTGCGCGGCCACAAGACCGCCGTGATCGACTTCGACGTCGGCCTGCGCAACCTCGACCTCATCATGGGCTGCGAGCGCCGCGTGGTGTACGACCTGATCAACGTGATCCACGGCGAGGCCAACCTGAACCAGGCCCTGATCAAGGACAAGAAGTGCGAGAACCTGTTCATCCTGCCGGCCTCGCAGACGCGCGACAAGGATGCGCTCACGCGCGACGGTGTCGAGAAGGTCATCAACGGCCTGATCGACATGGGCTTCCAATACATCGTCTGCGATTCGCCGGCCGGCATCGAGTCCGGTGCGCTGATGGCGATGTACTTCGCCGACGAGGCCGTCGTCGTGACCAACCCGGAAGTGTCTTCGGTGCGCGACTCCGACCGCATCCTGGGCATCCTGTCGTCCAAGTCGCGCCGCGCTATCGAAAGCAAGGAGCCGATCAAGGAGCACCTGCTGCTCACGCGCTACAACCCCAAGCGCGTGTCCGAGGGCGAGATGCTGTCGCTGACCGACGTGCAGGAGATCCTGCGCATCAAGCTGATCGGCGTGATCCCGGAATCGGAAGCCGTGCTGCAGGCGTCCAACCAGGGCATCCCGGCCATCCATCTCGAGGGCACCGACGTGGCCGCCGCCTACGCCGACGTGATCGACCGCTTCCTGGGCAAGGAAAAGCCGCTGCGCTACGTCGAGTACAGCAAGCCGGGCTTTCTGCAGCGCCTGTTCGGCGGCAAATAAGGAGACGCCATGTCGATCCTGTCCTTCCTGCTGGGCGAGAAGAAGAAGACCGCGAGCGTCGCCAAGGAACGCCTGCAGATCATCCTCGCCCACGAGCGGTCTTCGCACAGCGCGCCGGCCGACTACCTGCCCGCGCTGCAGCGCGAGCTGGTGGCGGTCATCTCCAAGTACGTGAAGATCGGCAACGACGACATCAAGGTCAACCTCGAGCGCCAGGACAACCTGGAGGTGCTGGAGGTCAAGATCGAGATTCCGCAGGCCTGAGCCGGCCGGCGTTTCCAGCCGAAGTTGACGCGGTCGCCGGCGCGGGCCTGTAATGCAGGCACACCATCCCGCCGGAGCCTGCCATGTCCTTCCCGCCGCTTGCCGCTCGTGTCGACCATTCCGTCCAGGTGACGACACCGGCGCAGGCGTTGGCCCACATCTGGCGCACGCTGGGGCAGCCGGACGAGGCGCTGTCGCGCGTGACGCTGACGGGCGCGGAGCCGGCGCTGCCCTCCTCGTTCGCCGTCGGCACGCTGGCGCAAAGCGCGATCGCGGCGGCGGCGCTGGGCGCGGCCCAGCTCGATACGCTGCGCACCGGCCGGCACCAGTCCGTCTCGGTGTACATGCACCACGCCGCGCTCGAATTCCGCTCGGAGCGCTATTTCCGCGTCGACGGCCAGCTGCCGCCCGAACCCTGGGACAAGATTGCCGGCCTCTACCGCTGCGGCGATGGCCGCTGGGTGCGCCTGCACACCAACTTCCCGCATCACCGTGACGGCGTGCTGTGCCTGCTGGGCTGCGCCACGATCGCGAGGCCGTGGCGCGCGCGCTGGCCGCCTGGCAGGCCCTGGCCTTCAAGGATGCCGCTGCCGAGGCCGGGCTGGTGGTGACCGCCGCGCGCACCTTCGACGAATGGGACCGGCACCCGCAGGGCGAGGCCGTGGCCGGCCTGCCGCTGGTGACGCTCGAGCGTATCGGTGATGCACCGCCCGAGCCGCTGCCGCCGCACGGCGAAGGGCGCCCGCTGTCGGGCGCGCGCGTGCTGAACCTGACGCGGGTGATTGCCGGCCCGGTCTGCGGCCGCACGCTGGCTGCGCATGGTGCCGATGTGCTGCTCGTCACCGTACCGCATCTGCCGTCGATTCCGCCGCTGGTGATCGACACCGGGCGCGGCAAGCGCTCGGCCCGGCTGGACCTGCGCGACCCGGCCGACGCCGACCGCTTGCGCGCCTTGCTGCGGGAGACCGATCTCTTCGTCCAGGGCTATCGGCCGGGCGGGCTGTCGGCACTGCAGTTCGGGCCGCAGCAGGCGGCGGCGCTGCGGCCGGGCATCGTCTATGTGAGCCTGTCGGCGTACGGGCATGCCGGCCCGTGGGCCGGCCGGCGCGGCTTCGATTCGCTGGTGCAGACCGCCAGCGGCTTCAACTGGGCCGAAGCCGAGGCCGCCGGCGAGGCCAGACCGCGTCCGCTGCCCGCGCAGGCGCTCGACCACGCCGCCGGTTACCTGATGGCCGCGGGCGCGATGGCGGCGCTGGCCCGGCGCATCACCCTGGGCGGCAGCTGGCATGTGCGCGTGTCGCTGGCACAGACAGCGCACTGGCTGCGCAGCCTGGGCCGCCTCGACCATGGCCTGGACGCCGTGGACCCGCGCTATGAGGACATCGGCCCGTGGCTGGAGACCGCGCCCTCCGGTTTCGGAGCGCTGACCGCGCTGCGCCATGCCGGGCAGCTGTCCGACACGCCGCCGCGCTGGACGCTTCCCGCCGTGCCCCTGGGGACGCATGCTGCTGCCTGGCCGTCGCCGCGCTGAACCACAGGCGCCCCGCGCCGGGAGGAACCGCTGCAGCGTCCGCGCTGCCGAATGGTAGGATCGCGCCCTTCCCCATTCGCTTGTGTGCAGGGCGCCCGTCCAAGCACACGTGGCCTTCCATGCTCAGTTACCGACACGCCTTCCACGCCGGCAATCATGCCGACGTCCTCAAGCACGCCATCGTGGTGCAGTTGCTCGATCACCTGACGCAGAAGGACAAGGCGTTCTGGTACATCGACACGCATGCCGGGGCCGGGCTCTACGCGCTGGACCACGCCTGGGCAAAGAAGAAGGCCGAGTTCGAGACCGGCATCGACCGCCTGTGGCATGCCGCGGCCGCCGGCCAGGCGCTGCCGCCGTTGCTCGATGCCTACCTGGACCAGGTACGGGCGCTGAACCCGGACGGCCGCCTCAAGCACTACCCCGGCTCGCCGTGGCTGGCACGGCAGATGGTGCGCGACCAGGACCGCCTGCGCCTCTTCGAGCTGCACAGCTCGGAGATCCAGGTGCTGAGCAACAACTTCCGTGGCGCCGGCCGCAGGGTCACGCTCTATGACGGCGACGGCTTCGGCGGCGTCAAGGCCATCCTGCCGCCGCCGTCCCGGCGCGCGCTGGTGCTGATCGACCCGTCCTTCGAAGACAAGCAGGACTACGCGCGCACCGTGCAGACCCTGCAGGACAGTCTGCAGCGTTTCGCCACCGGCATGTACGCGATCTGGTATCCGCAGGTGCAGCGGCGCGAATCGGCCCAACTGCCGGCGCGGCTCAAGCAACTGGGCCTGTCCGACTGGCTCCATGTCACGCTGACGGTCAAGCGCCCCGTCGAAGGCGGCCTGGGCCTGCACGGCAGCGGCATGTTCATCGTCAATCCGCCGTGGACGCTCAAGGCGCAATTGCAGGAGGCCATGCCCGCGCTGGTGCGGCTGCTCGGCCAGGACGATGGGGCGGGGTTCACGCTGGAGGCGCAGGCGAGTTGAGCGCCGGCGCTCAGGTTTGCGTCTCCGGCGGCGTGTCTTTGCCCAGTGCGGCCCGGCGGGCGCGGCGCCGTTCAGCGGCGGCGATATCGTCGGCATCCTGCTTGGCCTGGAGAGGATGCGGTGCGACGGGGTATTGCCGCAAATCGCGCGCGACTTCGGCGATGCGGGGAGCGGCATGGGCCATCGTGTCGACGCTGTGCGCGCCGAGTGTCCTGGCGATACGCGTGGCGTGGATCTCCTGCCGCAGCGGCCGCATCAGGTTCTCGTTAATGACCGGCGGCTCGACGGATGGTGTGGTGCTGTCTGGCGGCGGTGCGAGCTTGCCCAGATCGGCCGGTTTCGACATCGCCTCCCCGACGCGGTTCGCGAACCTTCCTGCCACGATGGGTGTCACCGCCCACAGTTTCTCGGGGGGGTAGCGGTAGTCGGGGCCGAGCTTGCGCATGGCATCGATGATGCCGCCGCGCATCCGTGTCCCCAGCACAGTCCCCAGCATTTCCATGTCGGCATGGGCTTTCTCGCCGGAGGCCTTGTCGTAGTGGAACTTCGTTTCCCGTTCTCCGGGGTGGTAGGTCATTGCACCGTCCACCGCAAAGAGCGCGGGCCCCTTGCCCCACGGGTCGATGAAAACGTCGTGTTCCAGATCCGATGTGGCACGGCGCAGCACAGCCCAGAAATGGTCGAAGCCCTCGATATGGGTGTTGTCGACCTCTTCGCCCTCCTTCAGTTTGGCGGCGTGGAGGAAGGTCGCCAGATCAGCGTGTTCGCCGCAGTTTCCGGCCCCAGCCACCATCGCGATGGCCGCCCATACGACAGGCTTGGGATGGGCGCGCCACATGGATTCCTGTATGGAGCGACCGCCCTGCGCGATGATCGTGCTCGATCCGTTGGAGGCGTCAATATCGTCGCGCACATTGCCGCGCCCGTACGGCAGCATTTGGCGCGTCTGCAGTAAGGTCCCGTTGGCCGTGCGCAGGGTGTCCAGCGCTTCGCCCTCGACAGGCCGTTCGTCGACTTCCCTGGCCATCAGATAACCGCCGAACTGGCGTTCGCCATCCGTAAGGAAGCGCGCCGGCTCGGACGGTGCCTCGGGTACCGCTTGCTGGCGCGAGGATCCGGCCCGTGGCGTCAGGCCTTGCAGGGCGGCCGGCGCCCGGCGGGGGCTGCGCCCCGGCGAGTCCGGCCGATCAGGCCCCTGGGTCGCGGATGTGGTCGTGGTTTCCTCGCCCGGGCGCGAGACAGCCGAGCGGAAGCACCTCAGGATCGACGGCAGGACGGGCGGCATGGCGACACGGCTCAAGGGTTCGCGCACTCGCGACACGCGAGATGGCGGCCTGGCCAGCATAGGTAACATCGCGCCCCGGGCCGGACGTGCCGTGCGAACCCACGGCATGAACGGCGAAATTCCGATGTTGCTTTGACGGGTGCCGTGGTGTGCCGGTCAACCAGGCAATGGGCGCCGACGCCCGGGCATCACACCGTCGGCCTGACCTCGAACCCCGGCGGCAACGGTTCGCCATCGCCCGGGGCGGTTTGCAGTTGGGTTACCAGGGCCGTGTCCGGGCCCTCCTCCATCCACGCCTGCATGCGCAGCACGCTGGGCTCGGGCCCGGCCAGGAGCGCCTCGACCGCGCCGTCGCGGCGGTTGCGCACCCAGCCGCGCAGCCCCAGGGCGCGCGCCATGTCGGCGCAGGCGGCGCGGTAGCCGACGCCCTGCACGCGGCCTTGTACGGTGACGATCACACGAAGGGTCTGGGACATCGTCGCTTTCCGCTGGGTCCGGGCGTTGTTGGGCAAAAGATGACAAGCCCGCGTTGTCGCATCTTTGTCACATTTCTGGAATGTGACGCCGGCAGACTGACAACCGCGCGGCGGGGTCTGGCGCCACGCAAGGTAAACTAGGCGGCTTGCCGCCGGGTGCCAAGCGATGCTTGCGGGCGCCGCCCCCCATTCCACCCGAGTTCAGCGCTTTCCGTCCGCGATTCCGTCCCGGTTCTCACAAATGCAGCAACACGACAACGAAACGACCATCCGGGGACCTTTCGGCGTCAGCTTCGGCAACCTGCTGACGGCGCCGCCCAACCGCTTCGACCTGGCGCTGCTGCCGATCATCCTGGCGGCCATCGTGCTGGTGGCCTACGCGGCGCGGCAGATGAACGTGCCCTACACCCCGGGCGAGCCCTTGAGCGTGAGCCTGGACGTGGCCCAGCTCCCGTACTACCTGCTGCGCACCAGTATCCGCATGCTGCTGGCGCTGGGCGCGTCGCTGCTGTTCTCGTTCGCCTTTGCCGCCATCGCTTCCAGGAACCGCACCGCCGAGAAGGTGATGGTGCCGGCGGTGGATATCCTCCAGTCCATCCCCGTGCTGGGCTTTTTGTCGATCACGGTCACGGGCTTCATTGCGCTGTTCCCCGGCAGCCTGGTGGGCGTGGAGTGCGCGGCGATCTTCGCGATCTTCACCTCGCAGGCGTGGAACATGGCGTTCTCGCTGTACCAGTTGTTCCGCACCATCCCGACCGATCTGGAAGAGGCGGCCACGGTGTTCCGCCTGTCCAAGTGGCAGCGCTTCTGGCGCCTGGAGGTGCCGTTTGCCATGCCGGGCCTGCTGTGGAACATGATGATGTCGATGTCGGGCGGCTGGTTCTTCGTGGTGGCGTCCGAGGCGATCTCGGTCTCGGGCCATGACATCAAGCTGCCGGGCATCGGCTCGTACATCTCGCTGGCGATCCAGCAGCAGAATCTGCACGCCATCGGTTGGGCCATCGTCGCCATGCTGATCGGCATCCTGCTGTACGACCAGCTGCTGTTCCGTCCGTTGATTGCCTGGGCCGATCGCTTCCGCTTCGATGCGATGTCGTCGGAGCGTGAGCCGCAGTCGTGGCTGCTCGACCTGCTGCGCCGCTCGGAATGGGTCAAGGCACTGCTGGAGCGCACCGCCGCACTGGCCGAGCGCACGCTTGCCTGGGGCGCCGAACGCACGCGTCCCAAGGCGCATACAAACAACAGTGGATCGCCACGCCTGCCGTGGGCGGGGCGCGTGGCCGACGTCATCATCCTGTTGATCGCCCTGGCGGCGGCCTGGCATATCCTGCAGTTCGTCCGCTCCGAAGTGGGCTGGTCGGAAGTCGGCCGCGTGGTCTGGCTGGGCGTACTGACCATGACGCGCGTGCTGGTGCTGATCGCGCTGGCCGCGCTGATCTGGGTGCCGATCGGCATTCGCATCGGCCTGAACCCGAACGTGGCGCGCATCGCCCAGCCGGTGGCGCAGTTCCTGGCGGCCTTCCCGGCCAACCTGATGTTCCCGCTGGTGGTGATGCTGATCGCGCGGTTCTCGCTCAACCCCGAGATCTGGCTGTCGCCGCTGATGATTTTCGGGACACAGTGGTACATCCTGTTCAATGTGATTGCCGGCGCGTCGAGCATTCCGGTCGAGCTGCGGCTGGCCGCGCGCAACTTCGGCCTGCGTGGCTGGCTGAAGTGGAAGCGTTTCCTGGTGCCGGCGGTGTTCCCCAGCCTGCTGACCGGCCTGGTGACGGCGGCCGGCGGCTCGTGGAACGCCAGCATCGTCTCCGAATACGTATCGTGGGGCGATCGCACGCTGGTGGCCACCGGCCTCGGCAGCTACATCGCCGAGATGACGGCCAAGGGCGACTTTCCGCGCATCGCGCTGGGCATCGGCGTGATGGGCCTGTTCGTGGTCGGCTTCAACCGGCTGCTGTGGAACCGGCTGTACGAAGTGGCGCAAGAGCGCACCCGCCTGTAAGACGAAAGACGATTTTTGTAGAGAACTGACCATGGCTACCAACGACGAAGCCGTCATCGAACTGCGCGGCGTCTCGAAAATCTTCCGCACGGCGGACCGTACCGACCGCGCCGTGCTCAAGGGCGTGGACCTCACGCTGCGCCAGGGCGAGATCGTCGCCATGCTGGGCAAGTCCGGCTCCGGCAAATCCACCCTGCTGCGCATCATGGCGGGCCTGGTGCGCGCCGACCGCGGCAAGGTGCTGTTCCGCGGGCGCGAATACGGCGGTCCGGTGCAGGGCATCGCGATGGTGTTCCAATCGTTCGCGCTGTTTCCGTGGCTGACGGTGCAGCAGAACGTGGAGCTCGGCCTCGAAGCCCAGGGCGTGCCCAAGGCCGAACGCGAGGAGCGCGCCGAGCAGGCCATCGACCTGATCGGCCTGTCGGGCTTCAACAGCGCCCTGCCGCGCGAGCTGTCGGGCGGCATGCGCCAGCGCGTGGGCATTGCGCGCGCGCTGGTGACCGAGCCCGACCTGCTGCTGATGGACGAAGCCTTCTCCGCGCTCGATGTGCTGACCGGCGAGAACCTGCGCGACGAGATGCTCGACCTGTGGGAAGACCGCCGCACCAACATCAAGAGCATCCTCATCGTCTCGCACAACATCGAAGAGGCGGTGATGATGGCCGACCGCATCGTCATCCTCTCCAGCGATCCGGGCCGCATCCGCGCCGAGGTGCGCGTGCCCTTCCCGCGCCCGCGCAACCGCGATTCGTCCGCCGTGCGCAACCTGATCGACGAGGTCTACGGCCTGATGACTTCGCCCGAGCAGGTGGGCGTGTGCGTGGGTGCCCCGGCGGCCGCGCAGCAGCTGGCCTATCGCCTGCCCGAGGCCGAGATCGGCCAGATGGAGGCCATCCTCGACCTGCTGGTGGAAGCGCCCTTCAACGGCCGCGCCGACCTGCCGCACCTGGCCGAAGAAGCCGGCGTGACCGACGACGACCTGCTGCCCGCCTGCGAAGCGCTCGCCCTGCTGCAGTTGGCCACCATCGAGCGCGGCGACATCATCGTCACCCCGTTCGGCAAGACCTACATGGAAACCGAGCCGCCCGAGCGCAAGGTGCTGTTCGGCCAGAAGCTGCTGGAGCGCGTGGCCCTGGCCGCGCACATCCGCACAGAACTGGATGCCAGCGAGGACGGCGAGATCCGCGAAGAACAGGTGCTGCGCGAGCTGGAGGCCTACCTCAAGCCCGAAGAAGCCGAGCGCGTGCTGAAGATCGGCATCGAGTGGGGCCGCTATGGCGAGGTGTATGAGTACGTGTACAACACCGGGATGCTGACGCTGCCGCGCGAAGAGCGCGAAGAGCGTGAGGCCGAAGAAGGCGGCGGGGATGGCGCTGCGGCCTGACGGGCGCACCAACCGTGCGAAGCGGTCGCCAGTGCGCTCGAGCGCCTCGCGCGAGTTCGCTCACGCAACGGCGCGCGACCGCGTGTGACGGGCCATGGCGTGGATCCTCATCGATCCTCATGAATGTCGACAGAAAGCGTTATCCCGCCGGTCATTCCTTGTCAGCGCTTGCAGAGCGGCACTGACGACGGCCTGTCCAACGCCGGCGGATCGGCCCGGGTCTAGCGGCCCGCTGCAAGCACGACCGTCCCGATCGCCGACCGGGATTCGATTCCCAGCTTTTCCAGAATGCGCCCGACGTGGGCGCGCACCGTCCAGTAGCTGATGTTGAGCGCAAGGGCGATCTGCTTGTCGGACAGGCCCTTGAGCAGAAGGTGGCACACCTCGCCCTCGCGCCAGGTCACGTCGAATTGCTGCTGGAACCAGGCGCCCGAGCCCACGGTGTGGGCCTGCAGGTACACCTTGTACAGGAAGCGGCCATCCGCATCGAGGCAGCGTTCCACGCACAGGTTGAACCCGCACCACTCCAGCCCCTGCGATGGCCCATGCGCGGCGATCTGCGAGAGCAGGCCGTGCAGGGCATCCCGCTCACGCGCATCCAGGCCGGCCATGAGCGCGCGGGCTTTGCGGTTGGGCTGAGGCAGCTTGGCGGGATCCAGCACAAGGCACGGGCAATCGGCATCCGGGCCGGTCGTACTGCAATGGGCATTCAGGGCCGATCGCAGCCGCTGCGCATTGATCAGGTGCGGACGCAGCAGGTCGAGTATGCGCAGCTCGCGCTCGCCGAACGTTTGCTTCGGATCGCTGGTGCCGAGCCGGTAGTCGAGCAGGATGCCCCCGGTGTCTTCGAGGTACATGCTCATGCCGGGATAGATATTGTACCGGGTCAGGAAGTCGGTGAAGTACTCGGTGCGCTGCAGGGTCTTCCGGTTGATCAGGCCCTCCACCAGGAGCGCATCCGGTCGGCAGCGGAGCAGCGGCGAAATGGGGTCCACCCCGTGGAAATGCCGTTGATACTCCGCATTCATGTCGGGGGCGCGGCCCCATGTGGTCGTCTGCACCGGCGTGCGTCCATGGTCTTTCCACACGATGTGCGAGATGACATCCACGCCGAGCAGCGCGCTCAGCTTCTGCGTGATTTCGGGGCGTTCGATCAGGCTGTGGGGGGACGCCTCGTGGAGACATCCCGTCAGATCCAGGAGCGTGCGCAGATCAGCGAGGGACAGGTTCATGGATGTGACCGTGCGCCGGGGATGCGCGATGTCGCCGACGGCGAACGGTGTGCCGATGCCCGCCTGCCCGGGCGCCAGTGAGGCCGGGGGGCCAGTGGGCGTGGTTCACCGCATGTCGCCTGACGAATCCCCACCGGTTCGCAGGGTGGTCGGGCCACGGTCGATGGCATGGGGCACTAGGGCTTTCGAAAAAGGTTTCGAGGTCACGCAAGCCCTATGCCAGGCGTGCGACCATGCAAGTCGATGCAGCACGCATGCAAGTCGCATGATCAGTGGTGACAGGCGCCCGCCCCGACGGGAGCCCGGCCGCTTGCCTCGCGCGATCAACCGCACGCGGGTTGCCCGGTGCCATCGGCTATTTCCACTTCGCCCCGATGCTTTCCAATCCGGCTTTCTTCAGGTCTTCTTCGAGCATGACCACGCGGAATTCGCAGTCGGCGTTGAACATCAGGAACCACGGCTCCGCGAGGGCGGGAATCTGCGATGGCGCATCGAGGTTGACGATGAGGACGGCACCACGGCCTCCATTCTGCTCGGTGAAGTAGGTGGCTTCCGGTTTGGTCTCGTCGAGTATTTTCGCAATCACCTTCCCGATGGTGCCGTTACGCACGAACGCGTTGAAGGGTTCGTGCGGTATCCGGACGTTGAGCAGTATGCGCATGGTCATCCTCCTTGGTGGAAGCCCTGGACGGGCGCGTTCGGCATCACTATGTTCCGACGCGGTTTCGGCCGCGCGGGCGGGTGACTGCCGGACACCGTAGGTATAGGACGGCCGCCTTGTTTCCGGAATCGGCCATTCGCTCGGCGCAATGCCCGCCGGCATGCGGACCATGCTGGGCGACGCATTCCATCTGTCTTCCGGGGTACTATCCGCGGTCGACCTCGAATGCCGGGACCCTTGCGCGAACGCCGCAGACTGGCCCGGCGCACCCTACATGAACATTCAACCGTCCAGCCCGATCGGCATCGTTGCTGCGTTGCATGAAGAGATCAGCGAACTGCTGACGTTGCTGTCGGAAGCCCGCCGCATACGCATCGGCAGCCGGGAGTTCTGGCAGGGCGGGCTCGATGGCCGGGCGGTCGTCGTGGTGCTGTCGCGCATCGGCAAGGTCGCGGCTGCGACCACGGCCGCGGTGCTGGTCACGCACTTTGGCGTGCGGGCTGTCGTTTTCACCGGCGTGGCCGGCGCGCTGGCGCCCCAGGTTGCGGTGGGCGACGTGGTGGTTTCGACCGAGCTGCTGCAGCACGACGTCGATGCCTCGCCGCTGTTCCCGCGCTGGGAGATTCCCTTGACGGGCGTGGCGCGCTTCCAGGCAGACCCGGCACTCGCCCAGGGCTTGCTGGCGAGTGCCAAGGCCATTCTGGGCGATCCGTCCGCACTCTTGGGGCCGCAGGTCATGCACGCCTTCGGCATCGTCTCTCCGCAGGCACACGCTGGTCTCATCATCAGCGGCGACCGCTTTGTCTCGACCTCGGCCGAGAGCCAGAGGCTCAAGGACGCCCTGCCGGACGCGCTGGCCGTCGAAATGGAAGGCGCCGCGGTGGCCCAGGTTTGCTATGAGTGGGGGGTTCCGTTCGCGGCGATCCGGACGATTTCCGACCGTGCGGACGATGCGGCGAGCGTGGACTTTGCGCAGTTCATCTCGGACGTGGATTCGCTCTACAGCGTTGCCATCCTGCGCAGATGGCTGTCCGGGCGCGGTTCGGCTTGAGGCGTCGGCACGCGGGTTCCGTGCGCAGGCTTCCTCTTCCCGAGCGCCGGCGCATTCGACCCGTCGCGATCTACGGAGGCATCATTTTTACCCCCCCCTTTTTACACCCGTTTACACCCCTCCCCCTAACCTTTACCCCGTTTTTACCCCCCTTTCCCTAATGTTGCAGTGCACGCCGGCCCCATGACGGGCGCCAGCGTGCACGCCGCGTTCGGCCCCTGCCAGGTGCTTGTGCGCCGGGTTGCGCGGCACGCAAAACAACAAGGGAAAGGTCCATGCAAGCCAAGCAGTTTCCATCGCGCGCCACCACCATCGGTGGCGTTGTCTTCTGCGCCGCCGTCCTGAATGGGGCGCTCGCCCACGCGCAATCCGCCGACACCGCACCCGCTGCGGTCGCCACGCCCGCCCCCGCGCTGACGGCCAACGTCACGCTGGCCAGCCAGTACCGCTATCGCGGCATCATGCAGACCAACAACAAGCCCGCGATCCAGGGTGGCTTCGACTACGCGATTCCGGGCGGCCTGCTGCCCGAGGGCTTCTACGTCGGCAACTGGAACGCGTCGATCAGCTGGCTGAGCGATGCCAACGCCAGCGTCTCGGCGCCGATCGAGATGGATTTCTACGGCGGCGACAAGACCGAGATCGCCAAGGACGTGCCGATCGACGTGGGCGTGCTGCAGTACTACTACCCGGGCAGCTACCCCGAGGGCTTCACCCGCCCGCACACCACCGAAGGCTACGCGCAGATCGGCTACGGCCCGGTCACCTTCAAGTACTCGCACGCGTTCTCGAACCTGTTCGGCTTTGCCGATTCGCACCACAGCCAGTACTTCGACCTGTCGGGCAATTTCGACACCGGCTTCTGGGGCCTGACGCTGAACCTGCATGTCGGCTACCAGGACGTGAAGCACCAGAACCCGCGCGCGTCGTACGCCGACTGGAAGATCGGCGTGACCAAGGATTTCGGCAGCGGCTGGACGGCCTCGCTCGCCTACATCGACACCAACGCATCGCGTTTGGCCTATACCAATTCCCATGGCAACTACATGGGCAAGGCAACCGCCTTGCTGGCCGTGACCAAGACGTTCTGACGTTCCGACCATCCACCTGACCTGAACAGAAAAAGGGGGCGCACATGGACCTCATCTATCTCGGCGGCCTCGCGGCGCTGGCCCTGGCGGTGGGCGGGCTGCTTGCCCTCTCCGCCCGGCTCGCCAAGCGCGACCAGCCCGTCACGCATGCCATGGAGAACAAGCAATGACCTGGCTCTATGTCCTCTCGGGGGCCATCACGGTGGCCTTGCTGATCTATCTGTTCGCGGCCCTGCTGTGGCCGGAGCGCTTCTGATTCCATTGCGAGGCACACCATGAATGCGTTCCTCCTCCAGCTGGCGATCTACTTGGCCGTGCTGCTGGTCCTCGCCAGGCCGCTTGGCACCTACATGGCCCGCGTATTCGGCGACGCGCCGTCGCGCGCGCACTGGCTGCGGCCGGTCGAACGGCTGCTGTATCGCGTCGCGGGCGTCAATCCGCAGGCGGAGATGGGCTGGAAGCACTACGCGCTGGCGGTCATCGCCGTCAACGTGCTGGGTGCGCTGGCCGTCTATGCGCTGCAGCGCCTGCAGCAGTGGCTGCCGCTGAACCCGCATGGCTTCGGCGCCGTCACGCCGGACTCGTCGTTCAACACGGCCGTCAGCTTCGTCACCAACACCAACTGGCAGGGCTATTCGGGTGAAAGCACGATGAGCTACCTGACGCAGATGCTCGGGCTGGCCGTGCAGAACTTCTTTTCGGCGGCCACTGGCATTGCGGTGGTGATGGCGCTGATCCGAGGCTTCTCGCGCCATTCGGCCAAGACCATCGGCAACTTCTGGGTCGACTTCACGCGTGGCACGCTGTATGTGCTGCTGCCGCTGTCGGTGATCGTGGCGGTGTTCTTCGTGAGCCAGGGCGCGATTCAGAACTTCGATGCGTACAAGGACGTGACCACCGTCACCGCCACCACCTACGACAATCCGAAGACCGACGCGCAAGGCAACCCGGTCAAGGATGCGCAGGGCAACCCGGTGACGGAGAAGGCCACCACGCAGAAGCAGACCCTGCCGATGGGCCCGATCGCATCGCAGGAAGCGATCAAGATGCTCGGCACCAACGGCGGCGGCCCGTTCAATGCCAACTCCGCGCATCCGTACGAGAACCCGACGGCGCTCGCCAACTTCGTGCAGATGCTGTCGATCTTCCTCATGCCGGCGGCGCTGTGCTTCACCTTCGGCGCCATGGTGGGCGATCGCCGGCAGGGCTGGGCGGTGCTGGCCTCGATGACGATCCTGTTCGTGGTGCTGGCCTGCTTCGAGATGGGGGCGGAACTGCATGCCAACCCGATGCTCGCCAACCTCGGCGTGGACCAGGCCATCGGCAACATGGAGGGCAAGGAAACGCGCTTCGGCGTCGTTGCCTCGTCGCTGTTCGTCACCATCACCACGGCGGCGTCGTGCGGGGCGGTCAATGCGATGCACGACTCGCTGACGGCGCTGGGCGGGTTCGTGCCGCTGTTCCTGATCCAACTGGGCGAAGTGGTGTTCGGCGGCGTGGGCTCGGGCCTGTACGGCATGCTGGTGTACGCCATCCTGGCGGTGTTCATCGCCGGCCTGATGATCGGCCGCACGCCGGAATATCTCGGCAAGAAGATCGAGGTGTTCGAGATGAAGATGACCTCCATCGCCATCCTCGTCACGCCGCTGCTGGTGCTGGTGGGTACGGCCGTCGCCGTGCTGGCCGCGGGCGGACGCGCGGGCATCTTCAACCCCGGCACGCATGGCTTCTCGGAAGTGCTGTACGCCTTTTCGTCGGCCGCCAACAACAACGGCAGCGCGTTCGCGGGGCTGTCGGCCAACACGCCGTTCTACAACGTCGCGCTGGGCATCTGCATGTGGCTGGGCCGCTTCTGGATCATCGTGCCGGTGCTGGCGATGGCCGGGACGTTTGCCGCCAAGAAGCGCCTGCCCGTGACGGTCGGCACGCTGCCCACGCATGGCCCGCTGTTCGTCGTGCTGCTGATCGGCTCCGTGCTGCTGGTGGGCGCGCTCACCTATATCCCGGCGCTGGCGCTGGGCCCCATCGCGGAACACCTCGCGCGCTGACGCGATCCGCCTATCCGCATTCAACAGGTGCCTTATGGCTCTCCGTTATACTGAATCCGATACTGTGGTGCGCACCGTCAAGCATCATCTGGACAGCACGGACGCTGCCGCCCATGCCGTCGCGTCCGCCCGCACCACCACCCACCACGGCGGCCATCATCCGCTGAGCGCCAAGGAAGTGCGCAAGCTGTCGATGCTTTCGCCCGCGCTGGTCAAGCCCGCCATCGTCGACAGTTTCCGCAAGCTGTCACCGCGCGCGCAGGCCAAGAACCCGGTGATGTTCGTCGTCTACATCGGCAGCATCCTGACCACCCTGCTGTGGGTCATGGCGCTGCGCGGCCAGGCCGAGGCTCCGGCGGGCTTCATCCTCGCCGTGTCGGTGTGGCTGTGGTTCACCGTGCTGTTCGCCAACTTTGCCGAGGCGCTGGCCGAGGGCCGCAGCAAGCAGCAGGCCGCCTCGCTGCGCGGCATCAAGACCACCGTGCAGGCCAAGGTGCTGGCGGATCCGCAGCGGCGCGACCGCGTGCAGTCGCGCGCGGCCACCGCGCTGCGCCGCGGTGACGTCGTCCTCATCGAAGCCGGCGACATGGTGCCCGGTGACGGTTCGGTCATCGAAGGCGTGGCCTCGGTGGACGAGAGCGCCATCACCGGGGAATCCGCGCCAGTGATCCGCGAATCCGGCGGGGATTTCTCGTCCGTCACGGGCGGCACGCGCGTGCTGTCGGACTGGATCGTGGTGCGCATCACCGCCAACCCGGGCGAGAGCTTCCTCGACCGCATGATCTCGATGGTGGAAGGCGCCAAGCGCCAGAAGACGCCCAACGAGCTGGCGCTGACCATCCTGCTGGTGAGCCTGACCATCATCCTGCTGCTGGCGACCGTCACGCTGCTGCCGTACTCGATCTTCTCGGTGGACGCGATGAAGGCGGGCAGCCCGATCACCATCACCGTGCTGGTGGCGCTGCTGGTGTGCCTGATCCCGACCACCATCGGCGGGCTGCTGTCGGCCATCGGCGTGGCGGGCATGAGCCGCATGATGCAGGCCAACGTGATCGCCACCTCGGGCCGCGCGGTGGAAGCCGCCGGCGACGTGGACGTGCTGCTGCTCGACAAGACCGGCACCATCACGCACGGCAACCGCCAGGCTTCGCGCTTTGTGCCCGCGCCGGGCGTGACGGTCAAGGCGCTGGCCGAGGCCGCGTGGCTGTCGTCGCTGGCCGACGAGACGCCCGAGGGCCGCAGCATCGTCACGCTGGCGCGCCAGTTGGGCGAGGCCAACGTCCACGAAGCGGCGCTCGCGCAGTCGCAGCCGGTGTTCGTGCCCTTTTCCGCGCAGACGCGCATGAGCGGCATCAACGTGGCCCTCGGCGGCGAGGCGCACCAGATCCGCAAGGGCGCCGCCGACGCCATCCGCACGCACGTAACGGCGCTGGCCGGCAAGTTTCCCGACGCCGTGCTGGCCGCCGTGGAAGACGTGGCGCGCAAGGGCGGCACGCCGCTGGTGGTCTCCGACAACGACCGCGTGCTGGGCGTGGTGGAACTGAAGGACATCGTCAAGGCCGGCATCCGCGAGCGCTTTGCCGAGCTGCGCCAGATGGGCATCAAGACGGTGATGATCACCGGCGACAATCGCCTGACCGCCGCCTCCATCGCGGCCGAAGCGGGCGTCGACGACTTCATCGCCGAGGCCACGCCGGAGACCAAGCTCGCGCTGATCCGCGAACAGCAGGCGCAGGGCCGCCTGGTGGCGATGACCGGCGACGGCACCAACGACGCGCCCGCGCTCGCGCAGGCCGACGTGGCGGTCGCCATGAACAGCGGCACGCAGGCCGCCAAGGAGGCGGGCAACATGGTCGACCTGGATTCCAGTCCGACCAAGCTGATCCAGATCGTCGAGA
Organism: Ralstonia syzygii subsp. syzygii; assembly: GCA_919592095.1. Taxonomy (GTDB): domain Bacteria; phylum Pseudomonadota; class Gammaproteobacteria; order Burkholderiales; family Burkholderiaceae; genus Ralstonia; species Ralstonia syzygii. The sequence goes on from CAKKOY010000034.1 coordinate 21,251, forward strand.
TCGGCAAGCAGATGCTGATGACGCGCGGCTCGCTCACCACGTTCTCCATCGCCAACGATGTGGCCAAGTATTTCGCCATCATCCCGGCGGCGTTCGCGACCACCTATCCGCAGCTGGCCGCGCTCAACGTGATGCGCCTGGCTACGCCCGCGTCGGCCGTGATGAGCGCGGTGATCTTCAATGCGCTGATCATCGTGTGCCTGATCCCGCTGGCGCTGAAGGGTGTGAAGTACCGCCCGCTCGGCGCCGCCGCGCTGCTGCGCCGCAACCTCTGGATCTACGGCCTGGGCGGCCTGCTGCTGCCCTTCCCCGGCATCAAGCTGATCGACATGTTCCTGGCCGCGATGGGCTGGGTCTGAGGAGAACACCATGGCAACCACGACACAACCCGCCCACACCGAGGCGCAGCAGCAGGGCGGCCTGCTGCGCGCGGCATTGGTCATCTTCGTCGGCCTGTCGCTGATCACCGGCGTGCTGTATCCGGTGGTGGTGACCGGCATCGGCAAGGCGGCCTTCCCCGCGCAGGCCGGCGGCTCCATCATCGAGCGCGGTGGCAAGCCGGTCGGCTCGGCGCTGATCGGCCAGAACTTCAGCGAACCGCAGTACTTCTGGGGACGGCTCTCGGCCACCTCGCCCAACCCGTACAACGCGACGGCCTCCAGTGGCTCCAACTTCGGCCCCAGCAACCCGGCCCTGACGGATGCAGCCAAGGCCCGGATCGCGGCGCTCAAGGAGGCAGACCCCGCCAACACCGCGCCGATCCCAGCGGATCTGGTGACGGCGTCGGCCAGCGGACTGGATCCGCATATCAGCCCGGCTGCTGCTGCCTACCAGGTTGAGCGCGTCGCCCGTGCGCGGCACCTGCAGGTGGAGGCAGTGAAGAAGCTCGTGGCCGAGCACACCACGGCACCGGTTCTCGGGGTGTTCGGGGAGACGGTGGTGAATGTGCTGGAGTTGAATCTGGGGTTGGATGATTTGAAGTGATGGTTTTTTGGGGAGGGAGCCCGGGGGGTTGTCTTGGTGGTGCATCCTGTGTTTCGGCCCCCGCAGGGGACGAAACACAGGATGCACCGCAAAGCCTCGCCCCGGCAGGAGCCCAAAAACAAGGGATGGACCACCCACCCAAAAACCACCCAAAATGAACGGCATGGACACCACCCGCCCCAACCCCGACGCCCTCCTCGCTGAACTCCAGTCCGGCGAGGAAAAAGCCGCCCGCGGCAAGCTGCGCATCTATTTCGGCGCATCGGCGGGCGTGGGCAAGACGTACGCCATGCTGTCGGCCGCCAAGGCCGCGCGGGCCGAGGGCATCGATGTGGTCGTCGGGCTGGTCGAGACCCACGGCCGTGCCGAGACCGCCGCGCTGGTGGAGGGCCTGGAGCGTCTGCCGACCCGCCAGGTCGAGTACCGCGGCCGCACCCTGCCCGAGTTCGATCTGGATGCCGCGCTGGCACGCAAGCCCACGCTGATCCTCGTCGACGAGCTCGCGCACGCCAACGTGGCGGGGTCGCGCCATCCGAAGCGCTGGCAGGACATCGAAGACCTGCTTGCCGCCGGGATCGACGTGTGGACTACGGTCAACGTGCAGCATCTCGACAGCCTGAACGAGGCGGTCGGCAGCATCACCGGCATCCGCGTGTGGGAGACGGTGCCGGATACGGTCTTCGACAGCGCGGCCGAGGTGATCCTCGTCGATCTGCCCGCCGACGAGCTGCTGCGCCGCCTGGCCGAGGGCAAGGTCTACCTGCCCGAGCAGGCCCAGCACGCGGCGCGCAACTTCTTCCGCAAGGGCAACCTGATCGCGCTGCGCGAACTGGCGCTGCGCCGCACCGCCGACCGCGTCGACGACGACGTGCAGGCCTACCGCCGTGCGCGCCGCATCGAGAACGTTTGGCGCACGCGCGAGACCATCGTCGCCTGCCTGGACCCACAGGGCGACGGCGAGCAGGTGATCCGCAGCGCCGCGCGCCTGGCCGCGCAGCTCGAATGCGACTGGCACGCGGTGGCCGTGGTGATGCCGCACCTGCGCGCCGCCGATGGGCGCACCGAGCGGCTGCACGCGCTGCTCAAGATGGCCGAGGACGCCGGCGCCAGAATCGAGACGCTGGCCGGCACCAACGCGGTGGAGGCCATCACCGGCTATATCCGTCGCGACAACATCACCAAGGCCGTGATCGGCCGCCCGCCGTCCAGGCGCTGGCGCTCGGCGCGGGCCATCGTCGTGGCGCTGCGCCTGGCGATCGGGCTGGAGCGTCGCCTGCCGAGCGGCGATTTCGCCGAGTCGCTGGCGCGGCATTGCCCGGAGGTGGATGTGATTCGCGCCGCGGCCGATCCGGCGCGCGTGCAGTTGCCGCCGCGCGCCGCCGCCATCGGTCGTGCCGATGTGCGCGATACCGCCCAGCGTGCCGCTGCCGAAGCGGAGGGCGCTTGGCTGCGGCCCGCCTATGTCGCCGCCTGCGTGTACGTGGGGGCGGCGACGCTGCTGTCGAGCCTGGTGCGGCCGGTGTTCGACCTCGCCAACATCGTCATGCTGTTCCTGGCGGCCGTGGTGGCCGTGGCGATGCGGCATGGGCGCGGGCCGGCGGCGCTGGCGTCGGTGCTGTCGGTGGCGCTGTTCGATTTCTTCTTCGTGCCGCCGCGCTACTCGTTTGCCGTTAGCGAAGTGCAATACCTGTTGACCTTCGCGGTGATGCTGGCGGTCGGCCTGCTGGTCGGGCAACTGACGGCGGGCCTGCGCGAACAGGCCGAGGTGGCGGTCCAGCGCGAAGCCGCCGCGCGCGCGCTGTACGAGGCGGCCCGCGAACTGTCGGCGGCGCTGACGCTGGACCAGATCGTCAGCATCGGCGGTCGCTTCGTCAACGCGACCTTCGGCGGGCGGTGCGCCTTCTTCTTCGTCGGGCCCGACGGCCGCCTGGGCGCCGCGCAGGTGGCCAAGCCCGAAGGCGCGCCCGATGCGCCGTCCGGCATGCCCAACCTCGACCGCGTACTGGCCGACTGGACTTACCAGCACGGCCAGCCGGCCGGCACCGGCACGCACACGCTGCCCTCGGGCCCGGTGCTCTACATGCCGCTGAAGGCGCCGATGGCCATCCGCGGCGTGCTGGCGGTGGAGCCGGAGACCTTTCAGGTGCTGGCCCAGCCCGACAACCGCCGCCAGATCGACGCCTGCGCCACGCTGATCGCCATCGCCATCGAACGCGTGCACTACGTGGAGATCGCCCAGGACGCGCTGGTGCGCATCGAATCGGAGCGGCTGCGCAATTCGCTGTTGGCGGCAGTGTCGCACGATCTGCGTACGCCGTTGACGGGGCTGGCCGGCATGGCCGAGACGCTGTTGCGCACGCAACCCCCCCTGCCGCCGCTGCAGGCCGAGGCCGCGGAGGCCATCGGCGAGCAGGCGCAGCGCATGCGTGCGATGGTCACCAACCTGCTCGATATGGCGCGGTTGCAGAACCGCGACGTCAAGCTGCGGCTGGAATGGCAATCGATCGAGGAACTGGTGGGGGCGGCGCTCAAGGCGACGCCGCTGCCGGCACACCCGGTGGTGGTGGCCGACCTGGCCGACCTGCCGCTGCAGCGCTGCGATGGCCCGCTGATGGAGCGCGTGCTGTCCAACCTGCTGGAGAATGCCGGCAAGTTCGCGCCGGCCGGGACCGAGGTGCGCATCTCCGCCGGCGTGGAGCACGACGCCGCGCACGGCGACGAGATGCGCGTGCGCGTGCGTGACCACGGGCCCGGCGTGCCGGCCGGGTCGGCGCGCGTCATCTTCGAGACGTTCACGCGCGGCGACAAGGAATCCGCCACGGGCGGCGTCGGGCTGGGACTGGCGGTGTGCGAGGCAATCGTCAGCGCGCACGGCGGGCGGATCTGGGTCGAGACGCCGGCCGACGGCGGCGCCTGCTTCGTGGTCGCGCTGCCGGCCAGCGAGCAGCCCGCCGTCGAGGACGACGTCCCCGCCTGACCGTTCCGAGGCCTGGCCCGCCGCGCAGGGGCCCGGCGCCTCGCTTTGCACGGTTTCCGGGCATATCGACATGCCCAAAAAATCGTTTTGTCGTGCGCGCGCGTGTGACACGATCGCGCCTCGTCGCCGGCGCCGCCGCGGGCGGCACATTCTTTCACGACAAGATCCACGAGGTTTCTCCCATGTCTTTGTTTTCCCGCATCGCGCGCGTGGCCCTGCCGGCCATCGCCCTGGCTGTCGCCGCCAGCGCCCATGCCGAATCCAAGCCGATCAAGCTCGGCACCATGAGCGGCCCCGACGCGCAAATCTGGGAAGTGGTGCAGAAGGTCGCCAAGAAGGGCGGCCTTGACGTCAAGATCATCGAGTTCAACGACTATGCCCAGCCCAACCCGGCGCTGGACGCCGGTGACCTGGACGCCAACGGCTTCCAGCACCAGCCCTTCCTCGATGGGCAGGTCAAGGCGCGCGGCTACAAGATCGTCAACGTGGGCCTGACCTATGTCGCGCCGATGGGCTTCTATTCGAAGAAGGTCAAGTCGCTCGCCACGCTGAAGGACGGTGCCAAGGTCGGTATCCAGAACGATCCGTCCAACGGCAACCGTGCCCTGCTGCTGCTGCAGAAGGCCGGCGTAATCAAGCTGAAGGCCGGTGCGGGCACCAACGGCAGCAACGCCACGCCGCGCGACGTGGTCGAGAACCCGAAGAAGATCAAGCTGATCGCACTCGATTCCGCCCAGCTGCCGCGCTCGCTGGATGACCTGGACGCCGCCTCCATCAATACCGACTACGCGGTCAAGAACGGCCTGACGCCCGCCAAGGACGCCATCGCGCTGGAAGACCGCCAGGGTCCGTACGCCAACCTGATTGCCGTGCGCGAGAAAGACAAGAACCAGCCGTGGGTGAAGACGCTGGTGCACGCCTATCAGTCGGAAGAGGTGCGCAAGTTCATCGAGACCCAATTCAAGGGCGCGATCCTGCCGGCATTCTGAGCAAGTGCTTTGAAGTAAGCGGACACTCTGGTTACAAGTCCTGCAGTAATAGGCGGCGCGCCTGCGGAAAGGGTTGTTTCCGGGGGGCGCTGCGGCGTTTGTTGCGCTGCGCCATATTGTGACAACTGCAACCGTTTTCCCGGGTCGTGGTGCCTTGGCAACGCTTTGTTACATTAAACTGCTCGACCTTATTGCAACGCAGCAAAGGTTTCGCTATAGTAGGAACTGTCTCCTCCACCCTCCTTGGTGGATTGCGGCCCGAGCACTTGGTGCTCGGGCCTTTTTCTTTGTGCCGACGGCCCCCACATTTTCCCTCTGGGCCGAATCCCGGCTACCCTATTGCCACACCCTGCATTCCGGCATTCCGGGTAGCGTTGCCCGGTCGCAACGCCGCTTGATTTTCTGGCATGCGTTTTCAGCTGCGCATCGGAATCGGGGCCTGCCGGTGGCCGATTTTTCTCTAAGCGCGGTCCCAATCACGCCGATGCCGGCAACAGGTGAAGAACCACGCGCTTCACGTTGCGATCCTCGCGCAAATGCGTCGGGCTTTGTCCTACAAGCGATTCGGCGGTACCCGGACAGTCCATGCGATTCCTCTCCACTAAACTTCATCTTGCTCTCTCTTTAGAGAGCACTCCCCCCTTTTGAGCCCGCCCCTGTTGCGGGCTTCATTTTTTTAGGGCACGATTTCCTCCATCCTGGCGCCGCCGACACCGGCACTGGACGCTCAAAAGGTTGGGGGAATCGCTCAAGGCCCGTGCAGTTGAAGAACTGCACGGGCTTTGTTTTTTCCGGCACGCCCTGGCAGGCCGCCGTTGCCGGTGCTTCAATAACTGCACACGGCACGTGCATGACAGCGCATCGGGATGCGTGCCGCGTACGTCCTGCAAACGACAACCGGGAAACGGCCGATGGAAGGTTTCGCGCAGCTCGCGATGCTGGTGGTCGACGGTCAGCCTGGGCAGCGTGTCGCCGCCAGGCAGGTGCTGCACACCTTGGGTGTCCAGCAGATTCTGGCCGCCCGTGACGGGCGCGAGGCGCTGGACCTGCTGCGGTTGTGCCAGTTCGATCTGGTGCTGTGCGATATCGCCATGCCGGGGATGGACGGATCGGAACTGATGCAGCAGATGCGGCGGTACGATGGTCACCTGCCCGCGCGACAGGCGCCGGTCTGGGCATGGGTCGGCACGCGGGACGGACCGCTCCTCGAATCGCGCGTCGGCCTGGCCGAGGCCATGGGGCCTGCGCACGGCCTGCGCGGGCCGCTGCGCCCCGAGCACGTGCTGCCGCTGCTGTACGAGGCGGCTACGCGCGACGGTGAGGCCACGCCGCTGGGCGTGGCCCGGCCGCCGGCCTTTTCGGACGACGAGCTTGCCGCCCTGGTGCATGACACGCCCGGGCAGATCGAAGTGGTGCTGCAGCCCCAGCATGATCTCGTCACGGATCGCGTGGTCGGTGCGGAGGCCTTGTGCCGATGGCTGCATCCGGTGCATGGCCGCGTCTTGCCGACGGCCTTTGTGCCGCGTCTGGAAGCGCTGGGTTTGGCCGATGCGCTGTTCTTTCATGTGCTCGGGCACTGCGCGCGCGTCCAGCGTGCCTTGGCAGCGCAGTCCATCGCGCTGTCCATCGGCGTGAACGCCTCGGCACGGACCCTGAGCCGCGAGGGCGCCATCGAGCGGATCGCCGGCGTGGTGCGCGATGCGGACATCGACCCCGCGCGCATCGTCATCGAACTGAGCGACGAAGCACCGGTGGCGGAGACCGCCCGGCTGGCGGTCGCGCTGCACCGGCTGCGGCAGCTCGGGCATGGCCTGGCCATCGACGACTTCGGCGTGGGGTTTGCCGTGCTCAAGCTGCTGGCCGACCTGCCCTTCACCATCCTCAAGATCGACCGCGCGTTGACCGAGGCGGTCAGTCTGTCCAGCCAGCGCGGCATCGTCTGCCGCACGATGATCGAGCTGGCCGGCGCGCTGCGGCTCCAATGCGTGGCCGAGGGCGTGGAGACCGATGCGCAGCGGCGGACCCTGCTCACGCTGGGGTGTGCCACCGGCCAGGGGTACCTATGGGCCGCGCCGCTGTCGACCACGGCTTTCCTGGCGCGGGTGCAGGCCGATTGATGGTGCGCATCGGCTGACGCTCCCGGTCTCCGGGGCCGGCTGGGCGTTGCTCTTTACTACAGCCGTAGCTCAAAATGGCGGAGCACATCCCCGCGCCCGGTAGTGACACTGCTGAGCGCGCCACTGATGCGCGCGCCGCCATCGCGACCATGCCAGCACCTGCTC
>CAKKOY010000035.1 GCA_919592095.1 Ralstonia syzygii subsp. syzygii
CTCGCATCAACTGGATGTTCTCTACTGAAACGGCCCGCAAAAAATTGGCCAAAGCCTACCCTGTACCCACCTCTGACAAACCGTCATAACCCCTGTGCAGAGGTACTAGTCCGATCCGGCAACCCGCAGATCGCGTGCACTACGCGTGTACTTCGCGTGGACTTTCAGAGGCCACCGCAGACCACGAACGACAACAGAGCACCAATGAAAAACGGGCCAGAAGGCCCGTCAAATCAACAGCTTAGATTGTCTTTGGTGATTTTTGGTACTGCGGTGTAATGGTGGAGCCGGCGGGAATCGAACCCGCGTCCGCAAGTCCTCTACAGAGCGTTCTACATACTTAGTTCAGTCGTTTGATTTAACCGGCGCGACGCGGACGAACACGCTGCGCGACGGCGAGTCACTTGGAGTTAACCCCGGCTGTCGTGACACCAGTCGAAGCGATCCGATATGAATGACCTCGCGTGGTCTTGCGACCCTAGCCTATCGGCAAGCTAGTGCGAGGACGGCGCGCAATTAAGCGGCCAGCTGGTAACGGTCTTCGTTAGCAGTTATTGCGTTCCCATTGATTAACGAGGTGACGGGTCCTCGGTATGCCCGCTACTGCTTCGCAACCCACGTCGAAACCAGGTCGGCCCCAGTAGGAAAGAAGGATTATCCCATAGATGGGCTACTTGAGCGAGAAATCAACCCGCGAGGTCTTGCCTTTGTCCTTGATGCCCTCGGCGTCGAGCTTGGGCGCCACCACGAAGAGGCGCGCAGGTTCCACGCGTTCGGCCAGCGCCACATGCACGGCATTGGCTCGGCGCTGGGCCAGCTCACGCAGGTCCGAGTCGGTCACCTGCACATTGGTCTCCATCAGCTTACGCATCTCGTCCGGCGGCAGCGATTTCGCCAGGCCGATCACATTGCGCGGCTTGGGGAATTTGGCGGCCTTGTAGGCGCGCTCAAGATACTTGTCCATCTCTTCGGGCTTGACCGTGCTGTCGGCCTCGCTGGCATCGCCGGCATCCTTGAGCTTCTGTTCGCGGATCTGGCGGTTGACGGCTTCGCGGCGCAGGCCGTCGCGGTCGGTGGCCGGATCAACGCGGCCGATGATGTCGAGCTTCAACGCCGGGCGGTCCTTCAGCGCCGTCGCCAGCTTGTCGATCCTGGCCATCGACGCTTGCGAGATGGCTGCCGTGCCGGGGTCGAATTCGATGTAGCCGAGCTCTTCGCCGCCGCTGCCGCCGAAGGCGTTCGCCAGCAGCGAGAAGGGCGCGGTCACGGCCCGCACGATCAGGTTGGCGAAGGCGCGCAGGATCACGCCGCCCAGGCTGAACTGCGGGTCGTCCAGCGAACCCGACACCGGCACGCGCACATCGATCTCGCCGCGCGAGTTCTTCAGCAGCGCCACCGCCAGCCGCACCGGCAGGTCGGTCGCGTCCTTGCTCTCCACGCGGTCGCCGAAGGTCAGTTGGTCAATGAAGATGTGGTTGTCTGCGCTCAGCTTGCCCTGGTCGAGCAGGTAGTGCAGGTCCATCGTCAGCTTGCCCTTGGTGATCGGGTAGCCGGCGTACTTGGCGGAGTAGGGCGTCAGGTTGGTCAGTTCGATGTCGTCGGCCTTGGCGGATAGGTCGACGAACGCGGTGGGCGCGAGCGCGTTGACCTTGCCGTGGATGTCGACCGGCGCGGTGCCGTCCACGCTGCCGCGCAGGGTCACGTCGGCGGGCTGCTGGCCAGCCGACGTGCTGATGGTGCCGACCGAGCCGCCGATGGTGGTCAGGTTGGCGGTGTAGTTGGGCTTGACGAAGTTGTCGGTGAAGCGGATGTTGCCGTCCTGCAGCGTGATCGCGTCGATCCGCAAATCCGCGCCGCCGGCCTTGGGCGCGGTCGCCACGGATGAAGCAGGCGTGCCTGCCGTCACGGCCGAGGCCGGGTTTGTCGCTGGCGCCGGTGCGGCGGCGACAGCGCCGCCGGGCGTTGCCGTAGGGGATGAGGCCGGGCCCGGCGCCGCCTGCGTGAGCGAGCGGTGTTCCTCGGTCGGCTGCACGCGGATGTCCTGCAGGTTCAAGCGGCCGTTCGGGTTGATGATGATCCGCGCGTAGAAGGTCGACAGCGCCAGCGCTCCCACGCGCACGCGCGGCGTGGCGCCGTCGTAGCTGGCCTGGATACGGTTGAGCGCGAGCGAGCGCCAGCGCAGGAAGTCGTCGGAGGTCACGCGGTCCTGCAGGCGCACGTTGCCGATCGTGGCATTGCCCTGGTAGCTGACGGTCAGCGCCTTGCCCTGGTTGAGCGCCAGGCGGCCGTCCATCGTCAGCAATGCACTGGTGATCGCCGCGTTGAGCGATTTGTCCAGATACGGATCGAAGCCCGCCAGCGACAGGTTCTGCGTATTCACGCGCAGGTCGGCCTTGAGCGGCTGCGGCACCACGTTGCCGCGCACGTCGAGCTTGCCCTTGCTGCCGAGTCCGGCGCCGATCTGCACATCGACCGGTTTGCCGAGATCGGTCGAGGCGTTCTGCACCAGCACGTTCAGCGGTTCGACGCGCACCTTCACCGGGCGCGAATTGGTCTGGTCTTCAAAGCCGACGGCGCCATTGTCCAAGCGCAGCGTCTGCACGGTCACGGCCCACGGCTTCTCGGCCGGCGTGCCGGACTTGGCTGGTGCGGGCGCGGCCTTGGCCTTGGCGGCGGCCTGCTGTGGAGTATCGAGCAAGGTCAGCACGGTGCTGCCGTCCTGCTTGCGCAGCACGTCGAGCTGCAGACCGTCGCCACGCACCTCGTTCAGCGCCAGCGTGCGCGCTGCCAGATCGAAGCTTTTAATGTCGGCGCGCAATTGCTTGGCGCGCAGCGCGGTGTCGTTGCGGGTGGCGGGTGCCAGCGCCAGATCGGCCAGCGTAGCGACCAGCGGTTCGGCGCGCACGTTGAACTTGTCGGCACCGAACTCCAGTGCGATCTTGCCGTCGGCCGACAGTGCACCGTTCTGCAGCTGCGGCGCGCCCGCTTGGCGCAGGTAGGGCTCGACGCCCGTGAGCTTGATGGCGTCCAGCTTCAGCTCCAGCTCGCCGGTGCGCTTTTCCAGCGAGGTGCTGCCCTTGATGTTCAGTGTGCCGCCGCTGGCCAGCTTGGCGCCCACGTCGAGCGTAGTCGGGCCGCCAAGCGTGCGCACGGCCACGTCGCCGTGGAGGTCATCCAGCACGAGATCGGCCGCGGGCTGCGTGGTGGCATCGCGCCAGTGGATGCCGCTGTTTGCCAGCTGCAGCTTGCCGACCGCCACGTCGAGCGGCTTGGGCTGGGCGGCGGGAGCGGAGGGAGCCGGTTTGGCTTCCGTCTGGGCAGGCTTGCCGCCCAACTGCGCAAAGTTGATCGAGCCGTCCGGCGCGCGCACGGCATCCACGCGCACGCCGTCCAGCGACAGCGTATCCAGGTGATACACATTGTCGAGCGGGCGTACATCGGATAGGGTCGCGCGCAGCTGTTTGGCCGCCACCAGGGGCGCCTTTTTGGCGTCGGTCACTTCCAGGCTGTCGAGGCCGGCCGTGCCATGCACGCGCAGCACCGGGTTGCCGGTGTTGGGTTTCTGGAAGTCGATGGTCAGGTCCGTGGTCAGCTTGCCCTGCGGTACCGCCACCGGCAGGGGGCCTGGCACGTAGCCGAGGTAGCGGGGCAGATCCAAGCCATCGAGCCGGATGTTCAGGCTGGATTCCAGCGACTGCGCAAACGGTTTCGTCTTGCCGGCGAAATATAGCGGCGCGCCGTCGATCCGTGCGGCCAGCAGCGGCTGCACGAAGATGTCGACGTCGGCTGGCAGGCTCGCCAGGAATGGCACGCCGATCCGCAGCCCATCCACGGTGTGCTGCGCCCCGAGTGGCTGATCGACAAACTGGATGGCGCCGTTGTTCAACTGCAGGTTGGCGAAGACGAAGCGCGCCGGTTCGTTCGACTTGGGCTTGGGCGGGATTTCCGGCTGGGTCAGCTTGTCGACGATGTCGGAGAAGTTGAAGCGTTGCTCGGCCGTACGCACGATACGCACGCGCGGGGCGTCCACCGTCAGTTCTTCGATGACGGGGGCGCGGCGGAAGATCGAACACCACGCCGCGTTGACATGCAGATGGCCGATGTCGACGAAAGGTGTCTTGCCGTCGCGCTCGGCGATGTGCAGTTGGTCGATCTCGAGCCGCAGCGTGTACGGGTTGAGGCGGATCTTGCCGACTGTCACGGGCCGTTCCAGATACTTGCTCAACTGTGTCTCGGCCAGGTGATGCAGCAGCGGCGGGCCGCCCACCGCGCCGAGCAGGCCGAACACGGCCAGGAAGACCAGCACGCCTAGCCCGATGCGCCTGGTGCGCCGCGATGCCCACACTTGGTCGCCGAATCGGGCCGTGCGCTGCCAGCCCGGGCTGTTCCGCCAGCGGCCGAGCTGTGCCCGCCAGCCGGTTGTATTGGGTTGCAGGTCAGGGGGGGAATCGGGGGAGGTCGTCATGCTGGTGTCGGGTCCGGCCACGGCGTGGCGTACTTCGTCAGTCAGTCGCGGCCGTGGCTTCACAGCAGAGCCGGCGGCCCGGAAGAGGCGTGCCGGTTCGTCGGCACCCTCACGCGCGCTGCGATGCGAACAGCAGCGGAATCAATTCGGTCGCGTGCGCGATCAGCGCATCGGCTTGCCATTCCGCGGGTGGCGGCCCATTACCACAATAGCCGTAACTGGCGGCAATGGTAGGCATGCCGGCGGCACGGCCCGCCTCGATGTCTCGCAAGTCGTCGCCGACATAGACGACCTGCCGCGACGACACGCCGATCGCTCCGGCCGCGTGCAACAGCGGGGCGGGATGAGGCTTGCTGTGCGGGGTCGTATCGCCGCTCACCACGCAGGACGGGGGCACCGGGAACGCCAGCTGTCCCACCAGAGGCATGGTGAACCGCGCAGGCTTGTTGGTCACGATGCCCCATGGCACACCCGCGCGGCCCAGTTCGGCCAGGACGTCGTCCATGCCGGGAAACAGCCGCGTGTGGACGCAGATGTCGGCTTCGTAGTTGGCCAGGAAGGCGTGCTTGAGCGACTCGAATTCCGCATCTTCCGGCCCGACGCCGAATGCCACGCCGATCAGGCCGCGGGCACCATGCGATGCCATGGGGCGCAGCGTTTCGTAAGCAAGCGGTTCCAGGCCGCGATCCACGCGGACCTTGTTGGCCGCTGCAGCCAGGTCTGGCGCCGTATCAGCCAGCGTGCCGTCCAGGTCGAACAGCACCGCGCCCAGCGGATCGGGAAACTTGGCCACGGTCATGGCGCGTCCGGCCGACGGGTCGCCATCAGGTAGTTGACGCTGGTATCGTGCGTCAGCGCGTAGCGGCCGGTCATCGGGTTGTATTCGAGGCCGCGCAGTTGCGCCGGCTCCAGGCCGGCCGTGCGGGCAAATCCGGCCAGCTCCGACGGGCGGATGAACTTGGCGTAGTCGTGCGTGCCGCGTGGCAGCATGTTGAGCACGTACTCGGCGCCGATCACTGCCAGCAGGTATGCCTTGGCATTGCGGTGGATGGTCGAGAAGAAGACATGGCCGCCGGGCTTGACCAAGGTTGCGCAAGCTCGCACAACCGAGGCGGGATCGGGCACATGTTCCAGCATTTCCATGCAAGTCACGACGTCGAAGCTGCCCGGTTCGCGCGCTGCGAGGGCTTCCGCGGCGATCTCCTCGTAATCGACCGCCACGCCGGCTTCCAGGCCGTGAAGGTCTGCCACGCGCAATGCCTTGCGCGACAGGTCGATGCCTTTGACGTTGGCGCCGGCGCGCGCCATGCTTTCGGAGAGGATGCCGCCGCCGCAGCCGATATCGACCACACGCTTGCCCGCCAGCGGCGCCATGGACTGGATCCAGTCTAGGCGCAGCGGATTGATTTCGTGCAGCGGCTTGAACTCGCTGTTCGGGTCCCACCAGCGGTGGGCGGGTTCGCTGAATTTTTCGAGTTCGCCAGGATCGGCGTTCGCGTAAGTTGTGGTCATGATGCGCTGCGCCTGTGCTAAACGGCTGAGGTGAGGAAATGTACCAAAAAGCCCTCTTCCGACCAAATCACCTCGTGCGATAAAAGCGTTTCATATTGAAACAAGAGCGAACAAACGCGCATTCGCTCTCTCCAATTGTCACCCTCGCTCTAGGAGAAATCATGAAGCAGAAACAGATTCTGGCAGGCCTTGGCCTCGCAGGCCTCGCGGTATTGGCAGGTTGCGCCGCGCCTGGCTACGGTGGCGGTTACGGTGCTGGTTACGGTGGCGGCGGCTATGCACCCGCGCCGGCCTACGGCGGGCAGCCCCAACAGTCCGGCGCCCTCTATGGCCGGGTCGAGTCGATCGAGCCGATGCAGGCTCCGGCCAACAGCCCCGGTATTCTCGGCACCATCATCGGTGGCGTGGCTGGTGGCGTGCTTGGGCACCAGATCGGCGGCGGTACGGGCAATACGGTGGCTACCATCGGTGGCGCGGCCCTGGGTGCCTTGGCCGGCAATCAGGTGGAGCGGGCTGCCGGCGCGGGCGGGCAGACCGTCTATCGTGTGACTGTCCGGCTGGATGACGGCCGGGTCGCCACGGTCACGCAGCGCAATCCGAACAACCTGCGCGTGGGTGATCGTGCGATGGTCGCCAACGACCAAGCGACGCCGTCCTATTGAGAAAGCGCGTCCGGCGGAGGATGGCCGGAAGATTCAAGAGCCTGGGGGCGACGATGCGACAGCGTCATCGCCCTTTTTCTTTTTCCGGTGGGGCGTTGCTTGGCGCAGGGCAAAAAAAAGCCCAGCGAAAGCTGGGCTTTTTTATCGGCAGGAGCCGAATTACTGCGCGCTGCGCGTACCGACCACTTCGATTTCCACGCGGCGGTTCGGCTGTTGGCAGGCGATTTGTGCCTTGCGCGAGCCCTTGCAGGACTTCGGATCCACCTTCAGCTGGCGCTTGCCCTTGCCTTCCGTGTAGACGCGCTTGGCTTCGATGCCCTTGCTCACCAGGTAGCCCTTCACGGCTTCGGCACGGCGGACCGACAGACGGTCGTTGTACTTGTCTGAACCGAACGAGTCGGTGTGGCCGACGGCGATCACGACTTCCAGGGTGATGTCCTTCAGCTTCGAGACCAAGTCGTCCAGCTTGGCCTTGCCTTCCGGCTTCAGCACAGCCTTGTCGAATTCGAACAGGGCGTCAGCGGCGAACGTGACCTTCTCGGTGCTAACGACCGGCTTAGCAGCCGGAGCCGGTTGAGCTTGCGGAGCAGCAGCCGGAGCCAGGGCGCCATCGCACTGTGCGTTGGCCGTTGCCGGAGTCCAGAAGCCATTGCGCCAGCAGAGTTCGTTCGTGCCGTTCTTCCAGATCCACTCGCTCGTACCGTTACCCCAGTTGTCGTTGACGGCCTTCTTCTCGTAGGGCACCGACTGAGCGTAAGCGGACGCGGCCATGGCTACCGCAGCTGCAGCGAACGCGAGCTTGGTAAATTTTTTCATATTTCTCCTCTCAGGATGAGATCACCGCAGAAGACTGCGAGCAGATGGGACGAAAACAAGCCATACATTCTTCGGAGTATAACATTCTCGTGTGGTGAAGGCGCCACTTCGAACAATGTCTGCCTCTTCGCTGGGGGATTGTGCCACAAGCACGCACTCCTAAAAAGCAAATATAAGCGATTCGAACAGGGCGCCACGGCCTTGTGGTGTGTGCGCAACAAGGCGGGAAACGGCTCGCAAACCCTTATGGGGACTGGGTCGCGGGTTTTGCCGGCGGTCGCAGGGAACGTGCCCGGGGTTGACGATGCGCCGCCTCCGGCAGTGAGGGGGGAGCGCTGGCAGCATGGTAAAATAATCTATTATTCGCGCAACCGCAGCGCCCTTTGCGGGGCCCCCATCGTTCGCCCAATGGATCAATTCGCCAAAGAGACACTCCCGGTATCGCTCGAAGAAGAAATGCGCAGTTCGTACCTCGCTTACGCGATGAGCGTGATCGTGGGTCGTGCGCTTCCGGACGTGCGGGATGGTCTCAAACCGGTGCATCGCCGCGTGCTGTATGCGATGCACGAGCTGAACAACGACTGGAACCGTCCCTACAAGAAATCGGCGCGTATCGTCGGTGATGTGATTGGTAAATATCACCCGCACGGCGATTCCGCCGTCTATGACACCATCGTGCGAATGGCGCAGGATTTCTCGCTGCGCTATATGCTCGTCGACGGCCAGGGCAATTTCGGCTCGGTTGACGGCGACAACGCGGCGGCGATGCGTTACACGGAAATCCGCCTGTCGAAGATCGCCCACGAGCTGCTGGCCGACATCGACAAGGAAACCGTCAATTTCGAGCCGAACTACGACGGCAGCGAAACCGAGCCATCCATCCTGCCGGCACGCATTCCGAACTTGCTGATCAACGGTTCGTCCGGGATCGCGGTCGGTATGGCGACCAATATCCCGCCGCACAACCTCAGTGAGGTGGTGGACGGCTGCCTGCACCTGCTGCGCAACCCGGATGCGACGGTCGATGAACTGATCGAGCTGATCCCGGCGCCGGATTTCCCGACCGCCGGAATCATCTACGGCATTTCGGGCGTGCGCGAAGGCTATCGCACCGGCCGTGGCCGCGTGGTGATGCGCGCCAAGACGCACTTCGAGGATATCGACCGCGGCCAGCGCCAGGCGATCATTGTCGACGAACTGCCCTATCAAGTTAACAAGCGCACGCTGCTCGAGCGGATCGCCGAGCTGGTGACCGAAAAGCGCGTCGAGGGTATTTCCGATATTCGCGATGAGTCCGACAAGTCGGGCATGCGCGTGGTGATCGAGCTCAAGCGTGGCGAAGTGCCGGAGGTCGTGCTCAACAACCTCTATAAGAATACGCAGCTGCAGGACACGTTCGGCATGAACATGGTGGCGCTGGTCGACGGCCAGCCTCGCCTGCTGAACCTGCGCCAGATGCTGGAGTGCTTCCTGCTGCACCGCCGCGAGGTGGTGACGCGTCGTACGGTGTTCGACCTGCGCAAGGCGCGCGAGCGAGGCCACATCCTCGAAGGCCTGGCCGTGGCGCTGGCCAATATCGACGAGTTCATCGCCATCATCAAGGCCGCGCCGACACCCCCGATCGCCAAGCAGGAGCTGATGGGTCGCAGCTGGGATTCCGGCCTGGTGCGCGAGATGCTGTCGCGGGCCGAGAGCGACACCGCCGGCGGCCGTACCGCCTATCGCCCGGAAGGGCTGCTGCCGGTTTTCGGCATGCAAGACGATGGCCTCTACAAGCTGTCCGACACGCAGGCCCAGGAAATCCTGCAGATGCGCCTGCAACGCCTCACGGGACTGGAGCAGGACAAGATCGTCCAGGAATACCGCGAAGTGATGGAGCAGATCGCCGACCTGCTGGACATCCTGGCACGTCCGGAGCGCATTACTGCGATCATCGTCGAGGAACTCACGCTGATCCGCGCGGAATTCGGCGACGAGCGTCGCTCGCAGATCGAGCACAATGCGACCGAGTTGGATACGGAAGACCTCATTACGCCGCAAGATCTGGTGGTAACGCTGTCCCACAGCGGCTATATGAAGAGCCAGCCGATCTCCGAATACCGTGCGCAGAAGCGTGGTGGACGCGGCAAGCAGGCCGCTGCCACCAAGGAAGATGACTGGATCGACACGCTATTTGTCGCCAACACGCACGATTACATCCTCTGCTTCTCCAACCGCGGCCGTCTCTACTGGCTCAAGGTGTGGGAAGTGCCGCAAGGTAGCCGCAACTCGCGCGGGCGACCGATCGTCAACATGTTCCCGTTGTCGCCTGGCGAAAAGATCAATGTGATCCTGCCGGTCAAGCAGTTCGACGAGCAACACTTCGTCTTCATGGCCACCTCCAAGGGTACGGTCAAGAAAACGGCGCTCACCGAGTTCTCCAACCCGCGCAAGGCCGGCATCATCGCCGTGGACCTCGACGAAGGCGATTTCCTGATCGGCGCGGATATCACCGATGGCCAGCATGACGTGATGCTGTTCTCGGACGCCGGCAAGGCGGTGCGCTTCGACGAGAACGATGTCCGCCCGATGGGCCGCCAGGCGCGCGGCGTGCGGGGTATGAACCTGGAGGAGGGCCAGCAGGTGATCGCCATGCTGGTGGCGCCAGCCGAGACGGCGGGCGAAGGCGAGCAGGCGGTGGCGGGCAGTGTGCTGACTGCGACCGAGAACGGCTATGGCAAGCGTACGCCGATTTCCGAGTACACCCGCCACGGCCGCGGTACCAAGGGCATGATCGCCATCCAGACCTCCGAGCGCAACGGCAAGGTGGTCGCGGCCGCGCTGGTGGCGCCCGAGGACGAGATCATGCTGATCACTACCGGCGGTGTGCTGATCCGGACCCGCGTGGATGAGATCCGCGAGATGGGGCGTGCCACCCAGGGCGTCACGCTGATTGCGGTGGGCGAGGGTAACAAATTGTCCGGGCTGCAGCGCGTGGTGGAATCGGATGCCGAGGGCGAGGGTGCCGCCGACAGCGGGGCCGAGTCCGATGGCGACGCGCCGGGCGCGGATACCGCCGAAACATAATTCGAAACATTTTTCGCTTGCCGCGACGCTTCGTTCTGGCATGATGCCGGACTTGCGCGCGGCAAGGTCCGGAACTTGGGACCCGCTGTCCGGACTAAACGCAACGCTTTTCTCATGGGAGCAACAATGCACAAGAGTCTCAAACATCTGATCGTGGTGGCCAGTTTTGCCCCGCTGCTCGCCTTCGCGCAAGCTGCCGGCGCAGACGCCGAGAAGACGGCGGCCATCAAGGAACTGCTGACGGTCATGAACGTTGACCAGGCGATCCTCGGTCAGGGTGAAGCGCTGGAGAACAACGCCAAGCAGGAAGCCCCGCTGATGCTGGAGCAGGCACTGGTCGAGAACAAGTCGCTGAACGACAAGCAGAAGCAGGCTGCTGTCGACAAGCTGAAGAAGAATGGCGCCGTGCAGCGCATGACCGATGGCGCCGGCAAGGCTTTCGAAACCGATGGCTTCCGCAAGGACGCCCTGCAAGCCCACTACGATTCGCTCGCCAAGTACTACTCGGCGCAGGAAGTCAAGGACCTGACCACGTTCCTGAAGACCCCGAGCGGCCAGAAGTTCATGGCCAACCAGGGCAAGGCCATGCAGGAAGTGTGGGGCACCGTGATGCAGAAATACGGCCCGCAGGTCGGCAAGGCGATGCGCGATATGGCTGACAAGGAAATCGCCGCGGCATCGAAGTAATTCGACGGCGTAAGCCGATGATCGGCGCGCGATCCCCGTCGCGCTGCTGATTGATGGATAATGGCTGTCTGGGTTTGCGCCCAGACAGCCATTTTTCTTTTGCCCTTTGTCTCATGAACCAAGCGGATCGAGCTCTTCAAGCCAGCCAAGCGCGCGTCTACAACTTTTCGGCGGGGCCGGCCGTGTTGCCGACCGAGGTGCTGGAGCAGGCAAGGGAAGAGATGCTCTCCTGGCACGGCAGCGGTATGAGCGTGATGGAGATGAGCCATCGCGGCCGCGAGTTCGAAAGCATCATGGCGCAGACGTTTGCCGATCTGCGCGAATTGCTGGCGGTGCCCGATCGCTACGAGATCCTGTTCGTGCAGGGCGGCGCCATCGCCGAGAACGCCATCGTTCCGCTCAATCTGATGCGCCGGCTGTCGCTCGACGCGCCCAAGGCGGATTACGTCATTACCGGCACGTGGTCGGTGAAGTCGCAGCAGGAAGCGCGCAAATACGGTGAGGTGAATATCGCCGCCTCGAGCGAGGCCGAGCGTTTCCACAAGATCCCGGATGTGTCCGCCTGGAAACTGTCGGAAGACGCGGCTTACGTGCATCTGTGCACCAACGAGACCATCGTCGGCGTCGAATACCAGGAGACGCCGGACGTCGGCCAGGCGCATGGGCGCGTGGTGGTGGCCGATGTCTCGAGCCACATCCTGTCGCGGCCGATCGACTGGAATGGTTATGCAGTGCTCTACGGCGGCGCGCAGAAGAACATCGGGCCGGCGGGCCTGACCATCGTGATCGCGCGCAAGGACCTGCTGGGCCACGCGCACCCCCTGTGCCCGTCGGCATTCAACTGGCGCCTGGTGGCCGAAAACGGCTCGATGTACAACACGCCGCCTACCTACGCTATCTATGTCGCCGGACTGGTGTTCCAGTGGATCAAGCGCCAGGGCGGTGTGGAGGCGCTGGAGACCCGCAACATCATCAAGGCGAAGATGCTGTACGACTTCATCGACGCCAGCGGCTTCTATCGCAACGTCATCGATCCGTCGTGCCGGTCGCGCATGAACGTGCCGTTCTTCCTCAACGACGAATCCCGCAACGAAGCCTTCCTCGCGCAGGCGCGCGCGCAGGGGCTGGTGCAGCTCAAGGGTCACAAGTCCGTGGGCGGCATGCGGGCGAGCATCTACAACGCGATGCCGCTGGAGGGTGTGGAGGCGTTGGTCGACTTCATGCGCGAATTCGAGCGGACCGCTGCCTGAGCCGCACGCCCCAACCAGGGCAGAACATTGCGCAAGGCCCCCGCTTTGCGCGGCAATTTGCAATCTGTTGCCGAACCCGATCCCTACAATGACCAGTCAGTCAGACGAAACGAGTCAAAACAAGGACGCCGCACTGGCGGCGGAACTGGCGCCCCTGCGCGCGCAGATCGATGCCATCGACAGCCAGCTGCTCGCGCTGCTGTCGGATCGCGCCAAAGTCGCGCAGGCCGTGGGCGAAGTGAAGAAGCGCTATGCGTCGCCGGCTTTCCGGCCGGACCGCGAGCTGCAGGTGATCCGCAAGATGCAGTCGAGCAATCCGGGGCCGCTGCATGGCGAGAGCATCGCCGCCATCTGGCGCGAGGTGATGTCGGCATGCCGGGGCCTGGAGCAGGCGCTGCGCATCGGCTACCTCGGCCCAGTGGGCACATTCACGGAGCAGGCGGTGATAGCGCATTTCGGGCATGAGATCCAGCCGATGCCGTGCCCGAGCATCGACGAGGTGTTCCGCGCCGCGCAGTCCGGCACGGTCGATTGCGGTGTGGTGCCGGTCGAGAATTCGACCGAAGGCGTGGTGTCGCGCACGCTGGACCTGTTCCTGCAGACGTCGCTGAAGATCAGCGGCGAGATCGCGCTGCGGGTGCATCACAACCTGCTGCACAAGACCGGCGACATGTCGCAGGTGAAGGTGGTGCGGGCGCATGCGCAGGCGCTGGCGCAGTGCCAGCGCTGGCTCAACACGAACTGCCCGCACCTGCCGCGCGAGGCGGTGTCGAGCAATGCCGAGGCCGCGCGCATGGCGGGCGAGGACGAGACTGTCGCTGCGCTGGCGAGCGTGCAGGCGGCCAACCGCTATGGCCTGCACGTGGTGAGGGCCAACGTGGAGGATGACCCGCACAACCGTACGCGCTTCGTGGTGATCGGCAACTACGAGACCGAGCCGAGCGGGCGTGACCAGACCTCGCTGATCTTGTCGGTGCCGAACGAGGCCGGCGCGGTCTACCGGCTGCTGGCGCCACTCGCCGAGAACGGCGTGTCGATGTGCCGCTTCGAATCGCGGCCGGCGCGCAGTGGTGCGTGGGAGTACTACTTCTACGTCGACGTGGAAGGCCATCAGCGTGATCCGCAGGTGGCGCGCGCGCTGGAGAAGCTGCGCCACGACGCGGCGTATTTCAAAGTGCTGGGGTCCTATCCCTCGGCACACTGAGGGATTCAGAAGCGCCTCGCATGGGCGGGGCGCCGACACCAGAGGAGCAGCCCCATGTCTTTGCAGTTCGGCCCCGAGTACGTCCGCGCCATCGCCCCCTATGTGGCCGGCAAGCCGATTTCCGAAGTCGCGCGCGAGTTCGGCCTGGAGGCGTCGCGCATCGTCAAGCTGGCGTCCAACGAGAATCCGCTGGGCATGCCGGCATCGGCCAAGGCGGCGATGGCGGCCGCCATCGATGAGCTGGCGCGCTATCCGGATGCCAACGGCTTCAGCTTGAAGGCCGCGCTGCACGAGAAGTTTGGCGTGCCGGAAGCCTGGATCACGCTCGGCAACGGCAGCAATGACATCCTCGAACTGGCGGCGCGTGCGCTGGTGGCGCCGGGGCAGGGCGTGATCTACGCGCGGCATTCGTTTGCCGTCTATGCGCTGGCGGCGCAGGAAGTCGGCGCACGGGCCATCGAGGTGCCGGCCCGCGACTACGGCCACGACCTGGATGCGATGGCCGCCGCCGTCACGCCGGACACGCGCCTGATCTACCTCGCCAACCCGAACAACCCGACCGGCACCTTCCTGCCGGCCGACGCGATCGCGGCATTCCTGGCCAAGGTGCCGCCGACGGTCGTTGTGGTGCTCGACGAGGCATACAACGAATTCCTCACGCCCGGTCAGCAGTACGACTCGGTGGCGTGGGTGCGCCAGTATCCTAACCTGCTGGTGTCGCGCACGTTCTCCAAGGCCTACGGGCTGGCCGGCCTGCGTGTCGGTTATGGCATCGCGCAGCCGCAGCTGACGGCGCTTCTCAACCGGATCCGCCAGCCGTTCAACGTCAACAGCCTCGCGCAGGCCGCCGCCGTCGCCGCGCTGAACGACACCGAATTCCTGCGCAGATCGGCTGAGCTGAACGCCGCGGGTTATGCGCAGCTGACGCAGGCGTTCGCGCGCCTCGGGCTGGAATATGTGCCGTCGTCGGGCAATTTCGTGCTGGTCCGTGTCGGCGACGATGCGGGCGCGGGCGCACGCGTCAATCTGGCGCTGCTCAAGCAGGGCGTGATTGTGCGGCCGGTGGGCAACTACGGCTTGCCGCAGTGGCTGCGCATCAGCATCGGGCTGCCGGAGGAGAATGCCGTCTGCATCGTGGCGCTGGAGTCAGGGCTGGCGCAGGCAAGGGCCACCGCCTGACCGGCGGCGCGTCTAGCAGCGGTCGCGGTTAGCCCATCGGCCGCCACGCACATCGGGCTACAATGCCGCTTTGTTTTTTCTGGCAGAGCGGTGTTGTGGCCTCTTCTTTTTCCAGTTCCAGGTTGGTGATCGTCGGTGTCGGCCTGATCGGCGGTTCGCTGGCGCTGGCGTTGCGCCGCGCGGGCGTGGTCGGGCAGGTCATCGGCGTCGGGCGGTCGGCGGCGTCATTGGAGACGGCGGTCCGCCTGGGGGTGATCGACGAGGCGTTGCCGATGGAAGAGGCGGTGCGCGGCGCCGACATGGTCGTGCTGTGCGCGCCGGTGGCGCAGACGTTGCCGCTGCTGCTCGCAATGCAGCCGCACCTGGGGCCGGACACCATCGTCACCGATGCCGGCAGTACCAAGTCCGACGTCATCATGGCGGCCAAGACGGCGTTGGGCGACCAGGTCAGCCAGTTCGTGCCGGCACACCCGATCGCCGGACGCGAGCTGAATGGCGTCGAGGCGGCGCTGGCCGATCTCTACGTCGGCAAGAAGACCGTGCTGTGCCCGCTGCAGGAAAACCGCCGCGCCGATGTCGCCCGCGTGCAGGCGATGTGGGACGCCGCGGGGGCGTATTGCCATGTGATGTCCGCCGTGCAGCACGATGCCGTGTTCGCCGCGGTGAGCCATCTGCCGCACGTGCTGTCGTATGCGCTGGTCGCGCAAATCATCAACGCCGAGGACGCCGCGCTCAAGCTCGATTTCGCTGGCGGCGGCTTCCGCGATTTCGCCCGCATTGCCGCGTCGTCGCCCGAGATGTGGCGCGATATCTGCCTGTCGAACCGCGAGGCGCTGCTGCGCGAGTTGACCACCTATGAGGCCGTGGTGGGCCGCCTGAAGACGATGATCGCCGAGCGCGATGGCGAATCGCTCGAACGCGTGTTCCGCCGCGCCAGCGAGGCGCGCCTGGCTTGGCCGCAGCGCGGGGCTGTCACCTCGCAACCCGAATAACGTTTTTCTCTGACTGGATTCATGGAACAACTCGAAGTCGGTCCGCTGAGGGCGGCGCGCGGCACGGTCAAGTTGCCGGGCTCGAAGAGCATCTCCAACCGCGTGCTGCTGCTGGCCGCGCTCGCCGAGGGCGAAACCGTCGTGCGCGATCTGCTTGATTCCGACGACACTCGCGTGATGCTGGCCGCGCTCGACAGGCTTGGCGTGCGATGCGAGCCCCTCGGCACCGCCAATGCCTATCGCGTTGCCGGTACGGGCGGCCGTTTCCCGGTCAAGTCCGCTGATCTGTTCATGGGCAACGCCGGCACCGCCATCCGCCCGCTGACGGCCGCCTTGGCACTGCAGGGCGGCGAGTATGTGCTGCACGGCGTGCCGCGCATGCACGAGCGGCCGATCGGCGATCTGGTCGACGGCCTGCGCCAGGTCGGCGCGCGCATCGACTACACCGGCAATGAAGGCTTCCCGCCGCTGGCGATCCACGCGGGCGCCATCCGGATCGACGCGCCGATCCGCGTGCGCGGCGATGTGTCGAGCCAATTCCTGACCGCGCTGCTGATGGCGCTGCCGCTGGTGGAGGGGATCGGGCGGCCGGTGACCATCGAGGTGGTCGGCGAGCTGATCTCGAAGCCGTACGTCGAAATCACGCTCAACCTGATGGCGCGCTTCGGGGTGCAGGTCGAGCGCAACGGCTGGGCGTCGTTCAGCGTGCCGACCGGCGTGGCCTACCGCGCGCCGGGCGAGATATTTGTCGAGGGTGATGCTTCGTCCGCGTCGTACTTTCTGGCCGCGGGCGCGCTCGGCGGCGGGCCGGTGCGCGTGGAGGGGGTGGGCATGTCCAGCATCCAGGGCGATGTGCGTTTTGCCGATGCGCTCAACCGCATGGGTGCCAATGTCATGGCCGGCGACAACTGGATCGAGGTGCGCGGTGTCGAACGCGATGACGGCAAGCTGCATGCGCTGGAGCTCGACTGCAACCACATCCCCGATGCCGCCATGACGCTGGCGGTGGCCGCGCTGTTCGCCGATGGCACCACCACGCTGACCAACATCGGCAGCTGGCGCGTCAAGGAGACCGACCGGCTGACCGCGATGGCCACTGAGCTGCGCAAGCTTGGCGCTACGGTGGAAGAGGGTGCCGACTATATCCGCGTGACGCCCCCATCGCATTGGACTGCGCCTGCCGGCGGCATCGACACCTACGACGATCACCGCATGGCGATGGCCTTTTCGCTGGCGGCCTTCGGGCCGGTGCCGGTGCGGATCAACGATCCGCGCTGCGTGGCCAAGACGTTCCCTGAATACTTCACGGCGTTCGGTGAGATCGCCGCTTGAAACGCAATTAACTGTCAATAATGACTTTATCCGCCGCCGCTTCCATTGCGTACCCGGTCATCACCATCGACGGCCCGACCGCGTCCGGCAAGGGTACGGTCGCGCACCAGATCGCCGATCTGCTGGGGTTCCACTATCTCGACAGTGGTTCGCTGTACCGGCTGGTCGCGCTCGTCAGCATCCGCGAGAACATCGACGATCACGATGTGAGCAGCCTCGTGCGGATCGCATCGGAACTGGATGTGCGCTTCAAGGCAGATCACATCTGGTTCAAGGGCGAAGATGTGAGCCTGGCGCTGCGCCACGAGTCGGTCGGCAACCAGGCCTCGGCGATCGCGGTGCATGGGCCGGTGCGCGAGGCGTTGCGCGCACGTCAGCGGGCCTTTCTGGAGGCACCTGGGCTGGTGGCGGACGGGCGCGACATGGGAACGGTGATTTTCCCCGAGGCGGTGCTCAAGGTGTTCCTGACGGCGAGCGTGCAGGCGCGTGCCGAGAGACGCTATAAACAATTGATTGCAAAGGGGTTTTCTGCTACAGTGGAAAGTCTTTCGCAGGACTTGGAAGCGCGTGATTTGCGGGATCGCACCCGCAGTATCGCGCCACTGCGTCCGGCGGAAGATGCGCGATTGCTCGACTCGTCCAGCATGTCGGTCGATGAGGTGGTCGCGCAGGTGCTGGACTGGTATCGGCAGGTTCAGGGCGTCAAGGCGCACTGAACGGCCGGCTGGTCCGATCGGTGCCGGTGAAAGGCTTTAAGCGGTTTGCCGGCGGTTGTTCAACTCGTAACCCCGCATGCGTGTCTTCGCCCATTCTGAGCGAAAGCAATGCGAGGCATGTTCTGCGGATGCCTATTTTTATGTCCCAAACTAACGAATCTTTTGCCGCCCTGTTCGAAGAGTCGATCTCCCGTTCCAATATGAAGGCGGGTGAAGTGATCTCTGCGGAAGTTGTGCGTATCGACCACAACTTCGTCGTCGTGAACGCGGGCCTGAAGTCCGAAGCCTTTGTGCCGGTCGAGGAATTCCTGAACGACCAGGGCGAACTGGAAGTGCAGGTCGGTGACTACGTTTCGGTCGCGATCGACGCGCTGGAAAACGGCTACGGCGACACCATCCTGTCGCGCGACAAGGCCAAGCGCCTGGCTTCGTGGCTGAACCTTGAGAAGGCTCTGGAATCCGGCGAGATCATCTCCGGTACCGTGACCGGCAAGGTGAAGGGCGGCCTGACCGTGATGGTCAACGGTATTCGTGCATTCCTGCCGGGTTCGCTCGTCGACGTGCGTCCGATCAAGGACACCACGTCGTACGAAGGCAAGACCCTCGAATTCAAGGTCATCAAGCTGGACCGCAAGCGCAACAACGTTGTGCTGTCGCGCCGCGCCGTGGTCGAAGCCACGCTGGGCGAAGAGCGCCAGAAGCTGATGGAAACGCTCAAGGAAGGCTCGATCGTCAACGGTATCGTCAAGAACATCACCGACTACGGCGCGTTCGTGGATCTGGGTGGCATCGACGGTCTGCTGCACATCACCGACCTGGCATGGCGTCGCGTGCGTCATCCGAGCGAAGTGCTGTCGGTTGGCCAGGAAATCACCGCCAAGATCCTCAAGTTCGACCAAGAGAAGAACCGTGTCTCGCTGGGCGTCAAGCAACTGGGCGAAGATCCGTGGGTCGGCATCTCGCGCCGCTACCCGCAGGGCACCCGCCTGTTCGGCAAGGTGACCAACCTGACCGACTACGGCGCGTTCGTCGAGATCGAAGCCGGCATCGAAGGCCTGGTGCACGTGTCGGAAATGGACTGGACCAACAAGAACGTGGCCCCGTCCAAGGTTGTCCAGCTGGGCGACGAAGTGGAAGTCATGGTCCTGGACATCGACGAAGACAAGCGTCGTATCAGCCTGGGCATGAAGCAGTGCAAGGCCAATCCGTGGGACGATTTCGCTCGCAACCACAAGAAGGGCGACAAGCTGAGCGGCCAGATCAAGTCGATCACCGACTTTGGCGTGTTCATCGGCCTGCCGGGCGGTATCGATGGCTTGGTGCACCTGTCCGACCTGTCGTGGCAAGACACTGGCGAAGAAGCCGTTCGCAAGTACAAGAAGGGCGACGAAGTGGAAGCCGTGGTGCTGGCCATCGACGTCGACAAGGAACGCATTTCGCTGGGTATCAAGCAGCTGTCGGGCGACCCGTTCAACAACTTCATCTCGACCAACGACAAGGGTTCGATCGTGTCCGTCACGATCAAGGCCGTTGATCCGAAGGGTGCCGTGGTGCAGTTGGCGGACGACGTGGAAGGCTACCTGCGTGCCTCGGAAATCTCGAGCGACCGTGTGGAAGACGCCCGCAACGTGCTGAAGGAAGGCGAAACGATGACCGCGATGATCGTCAACATCGATCGCAAGTCGCGCAACATCAACGTCTCCATCAAGGCCAAGGACAGCGCCGACCAGCAGGAAGCCATGCAGAAGTTCTCGCAGGACACCGGCACCGCTGGTACCACGAACCTGGGCGCGCTGCTGAAGGCCAAGCTGAACGAAACCAACCAATAAGCATTCACCGAGTCACGGCCCGAGGACGCGCGCACGATGCCCATGACCAAGTCCGAACTCGTGGAAAAATTGGCCGCCCGCTTTCCGCAGCTGCTGCTGCGGGATGCGGACATCGCGGTCAAGACGATCCTGGATGCGATGTCCGACGCCTTGGCGGACGGCCATCGTATTGAGATTCGCGGGTTTGGCAGCTTTGGTCTGAACCGGCGTCCACCGCGCGTCGGGCGCAACCCCAAGTCTGGCGAGAAGGTGCTAGTGCCCGAGAAACGGGTGCCGCACTTCAAGGCGGGCAAGGAGTTGCGCGAACGGGTTGACCGCAGCCTCGAGCGGCAGGGCGAAACCTCTTCGGAGGGCGAGCCCGTGTCGCTGACGGCTGTGAAGGCGGCGAGGCAAGCCGGCGGTCACCATGCCACCGGTTTTCCGGCGGAGGCGACGCCAACGTTGGTGATGTCGCGCTGAGCCTTGCGAGTTGCACAGTGGTTTCAAGAACGCCCCGGTTTTCCCGGGGCGTTTTTTATGGTGCGGGTGTGCAGTCGAGCCTTGGCGCGTGGCTGGGCCCAACACGAATCCGCTACAATGCGGCACAACCCGGCCATCACGCGCTGCGCGGGTCGCCGCGTCGCCGTCCGTTCCCGAAACCGCATGAAATTGTTCGTCTGGGTCGTCCGCATCCTGTTGTTTGTGCTGCTTTTCGTGCTTGCGCTGCACAACACGGCGGAAGTCTCGCTTGTGCTGCCGTTCGGCATTGTCTGGCATGCGCCCCTGATCCTGATCGCCCTGGCGTTTTTCGTGGCCGGCCTGTTGCTGGCCATGCTGGCGATGGCGCCGCGTGTGATGCGGCACTGGTTCACCGCCAGCCGGCTGCGGAGGCAGATCGGCCGTATGAAGGCCGAGGAGGCTGCCGAGCCGCAGGCGCCGGTCGTTGCCGATTCTCCCTACCACGTTCCCGGCCCCAAGGTCTGACGCATGGATTTTGAGCTCTGGTGGCTGCTGGCCATCCCTCTGGTGTTCGGCTTGGGCTGGGTGGCGGCCCGGCTGGATGCCCGGCAACTGCTGACCGAACAGGCGTCGCTGCCGCGCTCTTATTTCAAGGGGCTGAATTTCCTCCTCAATGAGCAGCCGGACAAGGCGATCGACGCCTTCATCGAAGTCGCGCGCCTGGATCCCGAAACCACCGAGCTGCACTTCGCACTGGGCAGCCTGTTCCGCCGTCGCGGCGAGACCGAGCGCGCCATCCGCGTGCACCAGAACCTGGTCAACCGGCCAGACCTGCCGGCCAACGAGCGCGACCACGCGCTGTATGAGCTGGGCCAGGATTTCCTGCGCGCCGGCCTGCTGGACCGCGCCGAAGAATCGCTGCGCATGCTGATGGAAGGCACGTTTGCCGAGCCGGCCAAGCGTGTGCTGCTGGAGCTGTACGAGGTCGAGAAGGAATGGCGCAAGGCGATCGACGCCGCGCGCGAGCTGCAGACGTTGCAGGGGCAGGACTATTCGGTGCAGATCGCCCAGTTCTGCTGCGAGCTGGCGCAGGAATCGCTGCGCAAAGATGTGCCGGCCGCCGTCGAATGGCTCGAGCGCGCCCTGCAGGAGAACCCGAAGAACGTTCGCGCCACCATCCAGCTGGGCGATGTGGCGCTCGGCAAGGGCGATACCGAGGGCGCAATCAAGCGCTGGCGCAGTATCGAACAGCAGAACCCGGCCTTCCTGCCGCTGGTGGCCGAGCGCCTGATGAAGGCCTACTCGCAGCTCGGCCGTGCCGCCGAGGGCCTGGCCTGGCTGCGCTCCAGGATGGACGCGCGCCTGGGTCCGGAGCTGCTCGATGTCGTCTACCGCTATGAACTGGACGTGCATGGCATCGACGATGCCGTCGCGCTGATGCGCGAGCAGATCCGCCGCCAGCCTTCGCTGATTGCACTCACGCGCCTGGTCGAAGCCGAGGCGACGCGCGCTTCCGAGGCCGTGAGCCACGAGGTCGCGACGGCTGTCGCGCCCGTCAGCGACAGTGCGCTGGCCGATCCGGTGGAGGCCGGAAGCAACGCTGACATCCAGCGCGCGCAGGACCTCGGCGCCATCCGCGACCTGCTGCAGAGCCGCACCCGCAACCTGGCCCGCTACACCTGCCAGGAGTGCGGCTTCCGCGCACGCCTGTTCTATTGGCAGTGTCCCGGCTGCAATCGCTGGGAAACCTACGCACCGCGCCGCACCGAAACGCTCGGCAGTAGCGGCGGCGCCAGCATGTAATTCAGTCCGGCGTGGCCATGCGGCCGCGCCGGCGCGTTTTCAACTTTTGAATTGTTCGCATGAGAATCACCATCATCGGTAGCGGCTATGTTGGCCTGGTCACCGGCGCGTGCCTGGCGGAGCTGGGCAACGACGTGTTCTGCCTCGACGTCGACCAGAAGAAGATCGACCTCCTCAACGCCGGCGGCGTGCCGATCTACGAACCGGGCCTGAAGGAGCTGATCGATCGCAATCGCGCCGCGGGCCGCTTGCAGTTTTCGACGGACGTGGCGGCCAGCGTGGCGCACGGCGACGTGCAGTTCATCGCCGTGGGCACGCCGCCCGATGAAGACGGTTCAGCCGATCTGAAATACGTGCAGGCGGCCGCCCGCAACATCGCCGAGCACATGGATGGCTTCAAGGTGATCGTCGACAAGTCCACCGTGCCGGTCGGCACCGGCGATAAGGTCCGCGCCGTGGTGGCCGAGACCCTGGCCGCGCGCGGCAAGTCCGGCGTCGGTTTTTCGGTGGTGTCGAACCCCGAGTTCCTGAAGGAAGGCGCGGCGGTGTACGACTTCATGCGCCCGGACCGCATCGTGCTCGGCACCTATGCCGACGACGCTGGCCTGCGCGCCAAGGCCATGATGCGCGCGCTGTACGCGCCGTTCAACCGTAATCATGAGCGCACGTTCTACATGGACGTGCGTTCGGCGGAATTCACCAAGTACGCCGCCAACTCGATGCTGGCCACGCGCATCTCGTTCATGAACGAGATGGCCAACCTGGCCGACAAGGTCGGTGCCGACATCGAGCTGGTGCGACTGGGCATCGGCTCGGATCCGCGCATCGGCTACAGCTTTCTTTACGCGGGCACCGGCTACGGCGGCTCGTGCTTCCCGAAGGATGTGCAGGCGCTGGTGCGGACCGCCCAGGAGTACGGCCAGACGCTGCACGTGCTGGAAGCGGTCGAGGCCGTCAACGACAAGCAGAAGGAAGTGCTGGTCGGCAAGATCGTCGATCGCCTGGGCGAGGACCTGTCCGGCCGCACCTTCGCCATCTGGGGTCTGGCGTTCAAGCCCAACACCGATGACATGCGCGAGGCGCCGAGTCGCATCGTGATCGCCGCGCTGCTTTCGCGGGGCGCCCGCGTGCAGGTCTATGACCCGGTGGCGATGGAGGAGGCCCGCCACGCACTGGCGATCGACCTGTCGCCCGGGCAATTGGAACGCGTGACGTTCTGCGCGGGTCAGATGGATGCGCTCAAGCATGCCGACGCGCTCGTCATCGTGACCGAGTGGAAGGCATTCCGCAGCCCGGACTTCAACGCCGTCAAGGCCTTGTTGAAGTCGCCGATGGTGTTCGACGGTCGCAACCTGTTCGAGCCGCAAGCCATGCGCGAGGCGGGTTTCGAATATCAGGCCATCGGGCGCTCCACCCAATCGCCCTTGCAGTAATCGGAGGGTCGGCTTTGCCCGCATCCATGACCAAGACCACGCTCACTTCCGAACAGATCCACGCCGCCCGCATCCTTGTGGTGGGCGACATGATGCTCGACCGCTACTGGTTCGGCGATGTCGAACGGATTTCGCCCGAGGCACCGGTGCCGGTGGTGCAGATCAAGCGCTCGGACGAACGGCTGGGCGGCGCCGCCAACGTGGCGCGCAATGTGGCCGCGCTGGGGGCGCAGGCCGGCATGCTGGGCGTGATCGGCGAGGACGAGCCGGGCCGCACCATCGAGGCACTGCTCGGCGCCAGTCACGTCAAGGGCCACCTGCATCGCGATCCGACCGTCAACACGACCATCAAGCTGCGTGTGCTGGCGCGCCAGCAGCAGCTGATCCGCGTCGATTTCGAGAATCCGCCTACGCACGAAGTGCTGATGTCGGTGCTGGACCGCTTCGGCACGCTGCTGCCCGGGCACGACGTGGTGGTGCTGTCAGACTATGGCAAGGGCGGGCTCACGCACGTCGCCAAGATGATCGAGGCGGCGCGCCAGGCCGGCCGCCGCGTGCTGGTCGACCCGAAGGGCGACGATTACTCGCGCTACAAGGGCGCGACCATGATCACGCCCAACCGCGCCGAGATGCGGCAGGTGGTCGGCACCTGGAAGACCGAGGCCGACCTGACCATCCGCGCGCAGAACCTGCGCCGCGAACTGCAGCTCGAGGCGCTGCTGCTGACGCGCTCAGAAGAGGGCATGACGCTCTACACCGAGCATGAGGTGCTGCATGTGTCCGCCCAGGCGCGCGAGGTGTACGACGTGTCGGGCGCGGGCGACACCGTCATCGCTACGCTGGCGACGCTGCTGGGCGCCGGTGCCAACATCAAGGAAGCCGTGCAGTACGCCAACCGCGCGGGCGGCATCGTGGTCGGCAAGCTGGGCACCGCTGTCGTCACCTACGCAGAACTCTTCAATCAAGCATCATGACCATCATCGTGACCGGCGCGGCCGGCTTCATCGGCGCCAACCTCGTCAAGGGCCTCAACGATCGCGGCGAGACCGACATCATCGCGGTCGACAACCTGACCCGTGCCGACAAGTTCAGGAACCTGGTCGACTGCGAGATCAGCGACTACCTGGACAAGACCGAGTTCGTCGAGCGTTTCGCCCGCGGCGACTTCGGCAAGGTCCGCGCGATCTTCCACGAGGGCGCCTGCTCCGACACCATGGAGACCGACGGCCGCTACATGATGGAGAACAACTACCGGTACACGCTGGCGCTGATGAAGGCCTGCCTGGACCAGGGCGTGCAGTTCCTCTACGCGTCGTCGGCGGCCACCTACGGCGCGTCGGACACCTTCCGCGAGGACCGTGCGTTCGAGAAGCCGCTCAACGTGTACGGCTATTCCAAGTTCCTGTTCGACCAGATCGTGCGCCGTACGCTGCCGGGTGCGCTGTCGCAGATCGTCGGCTTCCGCTATTTCAACGTCTACGGCCCGCGCGAGCAGCACAAGGGGCGCATGGCGTCGGTGGCCTTCCACAACTTCAACCAGTTCCGTACGGAAGGCACCGTCAAGCTGTTCGGCGAGTACAACGGCTATCCGCAGGGCGGCCAGATGCGCGATTTCGTGTCGGTGGAAGAC
Organism: Ralstonia syzygii subsp. syzygii; assembly: GCA_919592095.1. Lineage (GTDB taxonomy): Bacteria > Pseudomonadota > Gammaproteobacteria > Burkholderiales > Burkholderiaceae > Ralstonia > Ralstonia syzygii. The sequence goes on from CAKKOY010000035.1 coordinate 25,015, forward strand.
GTGGTCAAGGTCAACCTGTTCTTCTTCGACCATCCGGACAAGTCGGGCATCTTCAATCTCGGCACCGGCCGCGCCCAGCCGTTCAACGACATCGCGACCACCGTGGTGAACACGCTGCGCGAGGCCGACGGCAAGCCGGTGCTCTCGACCGAGGAGTTGGCGCAGGAAGGCCTGATCGAGTACGTGAAGTTCCCCGACGCGCTGCGCGGCAAATACCAGTGCTTCACCCAGGCCGACCAGGGCAAGCTGCGTGCGGCCGGCTACACCGCGCCGTTCCTGACCGTGCAGGAAGGCGTGGCGCGCTATTGCCGCTGGTTGATGGCCCAGCCGGTCTGACGATCGGCGATCGGACAGCACGTTACTTTCTGTTGGCACCGGCCGGACAGCCTGCCGTCCTCCTTAAGATGAATTGAAGCCGCCACGCCGTGTGGCGGTCCCTTCAACCGTTCATCCCCAGGAGGCTCCATGTTGAAGAAGCTGTTGGTTGCTGTGTCGATGTGCCTGTCCACGCTGTCGGTATCGTGGGCGGCCGTCGACGTGAACACCGCCGACCCGTCCGCGCTGGAAATCTTGTCCGGCGTCGGCCCGAAGCGTTCCAAGGCGATCGTCGACGAGCGCACCAGGAACGGCCCCTACAAGGATGCCGCCGACTTCATGGCGCGCGTGCCGGGCATCGGCGAGAAGTCGCTCGCCAAACTGCAGAACGAGGGCCTGACCTTCGGCAAGGGCGGTGCCGCTCCGGCCCCGGTCAGGAAGGACGCCAGGGATGCGAGGAAGAAATAAGCTGCCCGCCGATGCCCCGCTCGCGCGGGGCGATGCGATGTGCCTGTCGCCGGCAGGGTTGTCGCGCTGCATTACAATGCCCCGATTCCATCCGATACGCACCATGGCTTATCCCACCATCGAAGACACCATCGGCAATACGCCGCTGGTCAGGCTCCAGCGCATTCCTGGCGAGGACAACGCGCGACGTGGCAACGTGATCCTCGGCAAGCTCGAGGGCAATAATCCGGCCGGTTCGGTCAAGGATCGCCCGGCGCTTTCGATGATCAAGCATGCCGAGATGCGCGGCCGCATCAAGCCGGGCGACACGCTGATCGAAGCCACTTCGGGCAATACCGGCATCGCGCTGGCGATGGTCGCCGCCATCCGCGGCTACAAGATGGTGTTGATCATGCCGGAGGACCTGTCGGTCGAGCGCCGCCAGAGCATGGCGGCCTACGGCGCGGAGATCATCCTGACGCCGGTCAAGGGTGGCATGGAATACGCCCGCGACCTGGCCGACGCGATGGAGCGGGACGGCAAGGGTGTCATCCTCGACCAGTTCGCCAATCCCGACAATCCTCTGGCGCACTACGAGGGCACCGGCCCGGAAATCTGGCGCGATACGGAAGGGCGCATTACCCATTTCGTCTCGGCGATGGGCACGACCGGCACCATCACCGGCGTCTCGCGGTTCCTGAAGGAAAAGAATCCTGCCATCCAGATCGTCGGCGCGCAGCCGGCGGAAGGCTCGCGCATTCCCGGCATCCGCAAATGGCCGGAGGCGTATATGCCGAATATCTACGATCCCAAATACATCGACCGTACCGAGCCGGTCACGCAGTCCGATGCCGAGCACATGGCGCGGCGCATGGCGCGCGAGGAAGGGATCTTCAGCGGCATCTCGGCGGCGGGCGCGCTGTGCGTGGCGCTGCGGGTGGCGGAGGCGGTCGAGAATGCGACTATCGTCTTTGTTGTTTGCGACCGGGGTGATCGCTACCTGTCCACCGGCGTGTTTCCGGCCTGAGCGAAACACGCATCGGCAAACAAAAAGCGTAGCCTTGGCTGCGCTTTTTGTTTGCGGCGCACCGGTGCGCAGCCCGGCTTCAGCCCTGCATGGCTTGGCGGACCGCCTGGCCCAGTTCGTATACCGCGGCGGCGTAAAAGAAGCTGCGGTTGTAGCGCGTCAGCACATAGAAATTGCGCAGGCCGACGCGGTATTCGGTCGGCTGGCCGGGGGTGGGCAGATCGACCACGAGCACATCGGTCTCCTGCTCGCGGGCGGCATCGATGTCAGGGGCCAGGGCCAGCCCGGCGCGCGTCAGCCTGGATAGCGTCATGCGCGGATACGGCTGGCCATCGGCCGCTGCGGCTGCGATGCCCTGGCTGTCGGTGTCGCCCGCGATGTTCCACATCACCGGGCGATTGGGCTCCCAGCCATGCATCTGCAGGAAGTGCGCGACGCTGCCGATGGCATCCACCGCGCTGTTGCGCAGATCAATGCGCCCGTCGCGGTCGTAGTCGAGAGCATATTCGCGGATGCTGGTCGGCATGAACTGCGGAATGCCGACCGCGCCCGCGTATGAACCCAGCACCGAGAAAGCATCCGTCCCGGTGTCACGGCACCACAGCAGGAAGTCCTTCAGCTGGTTGCGGAACATGGTGCTGCGCTCTTCGCGGTTGGGCGTGTCCGGGTAGTCGAAGGCGAGCGTGGTGAGCGCATCCATCACGCGGAAGTTGCCCATATCGCGGCCGTAGATGGTCTCCACGCCGAGGATGCCGACGACCACATCGGCCGGCACGCCGAACTCGGCTTCGGCCCGGCGCAGCGTGTCGCCGTATTGCTGCCAGAACTGCACGCCGGCGCTGATCCGCACCGGCTCAATGAAGCGGCCGCGGTAGGCCGTCCAACTGCGGCGCGCCGGCGTGGGCGGCGGCAGGATCAGCCGCGCCACCGTGGCGGAATAGGCGGTGCCGGCAAACAGCGCATCGAGCGCGGCGCGGTCGAAGTTGTGCTCGGCCACCAGCGTGCCGATGAAGGCCTGCGTCTGCGGATTGTTGCGATAGCGGTCCGGGTCGATCTCCTCCTCGTGCACGGCGACGCGGTGTCTGGCAGCGCGCGCGGCCAGCGACAGCGAAGACAGGGAGAGGGTGGAGAGTGCGGCACCCGCCATCAGGGCGCGCAGCACGGGACGACGGGAGGAAGGCGTTTGGCTCATGGGCATGCGCAGGACGAGATCGGGGCATTGTAGCGTATGGGTCCGCCGGTCGCCCTCGCGCGGCCGTGCTAACGTAACGGCTGGAGACACCACGACGCACCGGCATACAACACACGAACATGGCGACCGGCCTTTAAACGCATCCTGAATTCCTCAAGCACGAGATGGGGCGCCACCATCCCGAGTGCCCCGACCGCCTGCGTGCGATTGAAGACCAACTGATCGCGAGCCGCATCGACCAGTTCCTAGTACCTCAGCACAGAGGTTATGACAGTTTGGGTAGGTTGTAGGACAGGCAAGCAGTTGTGGTCAACGAGCAGCTCAATGCTGCGAGCGATGCCTGCTTGCCGGCGGA
>CAKKOY010000036.1 GCA_919592095.1 Ralstonia syzygii subsp. syzygii
CGCTCGCATCAACTGGATGTTCTCTACTGAAACGGCCCGCAAAAAATTGGCCAAAGCCTACCCTGTAACCACCTCTGACAAACCGTCATAACCCCTGTGCAGAGGTACTAGCCGCCCACGACAGGCTGCACGAGTGCGATGCGGTCGCCGCTGCGCAGCGCATGCTGCGCATGCTGCGCCTTGGGCACGAAATCGCCGTTGACGGAGGCGGCGAACGGCGGCGCGATCTGCAGTTGCGGCGCGGCCGTCGTGGTAACGAAAGCGATGGCGTCGGCCAGCGTGCTGCCGGCGGGCAGCGCGAGCGACAGGTCGTTGAGGGTGACGTTGAGCGTCATGGCAAAACAGGTTCAGGCGATGCGGGCGCGGCGAAGAGTCCGGGCCACGCGCTCGCGGAGGCATCGATGGCGCGGCCGTCCAGCAGCGCGCGCGCGGCGGCCACGGCTGCTTGCGTGACCGCCGGCGCGATCAGGTAGCCGTGCCGGTACAGGCCGTTCACCGATAGCGTGCCCGTGCCATCCCAGCGGATCGCCGGGCGATGGTCGGGCAGCGTCGGGCGGCACTGCGTGTTCAGTTCCAGCACGCGCGCCTCGCCAAAGGCGGGGTGCACGGCATAGGCGGCGGACAGCAGCTCCAGCGTCGAGCGCACGCTGATGGGCGAGGTATCGTCGGATTCGATCTCGGTCGCGCCGATCACGTAGATGTTGCCCGGCTTGGGCGCGATGTAGATCGGGTAGCGCGGATGCAGCATGCGCACCGGGCGCGTGAGCGTGACGTCGGGCGCGTGGATGCGTGCGACCTCGCCGCGCAGGCCGCGCAGTTGCGGCCATTGCGGTTTGGCGCCGAGACCCCGGCAGTCGAGCACGAGGCGCGCGCCGAGGCCTGCCGCGGCCAGCGCTGCCGGGCGCGGGTCGGCGACCTCCGTGTTCCAGCGCTGTTGCACGCCCAGGGCTTCCAGCTCGGTCGCCAGCGCATCGAGCAAGGCCCGGTTGTCCAACTGGCCTTCGCCGGCCAGATACAGCCCCTGCGTGAAACGTTGCGCCAGCGCCGGCTCCAGCGTGCCGATGCCGGCTGCATCCACCGCGCGCAAGTCGGCGGCGACACGCTCGGGCGGTGCCGCGACGCGCACGTGATTGGCGAACAGCGACGCCTCGCCCCGGTCCGCCGCGTGCCACACGACCAGCGTGCCGGCCTGCTGGAAGAACACCGGCGTGCGCAGCGTCGGCAGCCAGTCGCGCCACAGTGCCAGGCTCGCCAACCCCAGGTCGACGACGAAACGATCGGCCACGGCGGCCTCGGCCAGCGGTGCCAGCATGGCGGCGGCGACATACGCGGCGGCGCCACTGCCGTCGCGCGCGCCGCGCTCCACCACGGCAATGCGCGCCGGCGGTACCCCCGTCTGCGCCAGTTGCCATGCACACAGGCGGCCTGCGAGGCCGCCGCCAAGAATCGTTACGTCAAATGGGGTTGGCATTGCACCGATTGGGTTAGCTGTAGATCTTCGCGCCGCTCTTGCGGAACTCGATCGACTTTTCTTCCATGCCTTGTACTGCGGCGGTGGTGTTGGAGCCGAGCGAGGCCGCGTAGTCGCGCACTTCCTGCGTGATTTTCATCGAGCAGAACTTCGGGCCGCACATCGAGCAGAAGTGGGCAATCTTGGCGCCTTCGGCCGGCAGTGTCTCGTCGTGGAAGGCGCGCGCCTTCTCGGGGTCGAGGCCGAGGTTGAACTGGTCTTCCCAGCGGAACTCGAAGCGTGCCTTCGACAGCGCGTTGTCGCGCAGCTGCGCGCCCGGCCAGCCCTTCGCCAGATCCGCTGCATGCGCGGCGATCTTGTAGGTGATGATGCCCTCGCGCACGTCTTCCTTGTCCGGCAGGCCCAGGTGTTCCTTGGGCGTGACGTAGCACAGCATGGCCGTGCCGTACCAGCCGATGTTGGCCGCGCCGATGCCGCTGGTGATGTGGTCGTAGCCCGGGGCGATGTCGGTCACCAGGGGCCCAAGCGTGTAGAACGGGGCCTCGAAGCAGTGCTTCAGTTCTTCGTCCATGTTGGCCTGCACGCGCTGCAGCGGCACGTGGCCTGGGCCTTCGATCATCACCTGCACGTCGTGCTCCCACGCCTTCTTGGTCAGCTCGCCCAGCGTGTGCAGCTCGCCGAACTGCGCGGCGTCGTTCGAGTCGGCAATGCAACCCGGGCGCAGGCCATCGCCCAGGCTGAACGACACGTCGTATGCCTTCATGATTTCGCAGATCTCGTCGAAGTGCGTGTACAGGAAGTTTTCCTTGTGATGCGCCAGGCACCACTTGGCCATGATCGAGCCGCCGCGCGAGACGATGCCCGTCACGCGGTCGGCGGTCAGCGGCACATAGCGCAGCAGCACGCCGGCGTGGATGGTGAAGTAGTCGACGCCCTGCTCGGCCTGCTCGATCAGCGTGTCGCGGAACATCTCCCACGTCAGGTCTTCGGCCACGCCGCCGGTCTTGTCCAGCGCCTGGTAGATCGGCACCGTGCCGATGGGCACCGGCGAGTTGCGCAGGATCCATTCGCGCGTCTCGTGGATGTGCTTGCCGGTGGACAAGTCCATGATGGTGTCGGCGCCCCAGCGGATCGCCCACACCATCTTCTCCACTTCCTCGGCCAGCGACGAGGTGACCGCCGAGTTGCCCAGGTTGCCGTTGATCTTCACGCGGAAGTTGCGGCCGATGGCCATCGGCTCCAGCTCGGAGTGGTTGATGTTGGCCGGGATGATGGCGCGGCCGGCGGCCACTTCCTGGCGCACGAATTCCGGCGTGATGTCTTCCGGGCGCTGCGGCAGGTTGGCACCGTACGAGAAGCCCGGATGCTGCCTGAGCAGTTGGCGGTATTCCGGCTTGCCTTGCAGTGCCTGCAGGTTGAGCGACTCGCGCAGCGCCACGTATTCCATTTCCGGCGTGATGATGCCGCGACGCGCGTAGTGCATCTGGCTCACGTTGGCGCCGGCCTTGGCGCGGCGCGGATTGGCCACGTGGGCGAAGCGCAGGTGCGCGGTGGCCGGGTCCTGGGCGCGCGTGCCGCCGTATTCGGATGACAGGCCGGAGAGGATTTCCGTATCGCCGCGTTCGTCGATCCACTTGGCGCGCAGCGGGGCCAGGCCCGCCTTCAGGTCGATGTGCACGTCGGGGTCGGAGTACGGGCCCGAGGTGTCGTACACGGGAATCGGCGGGTTCCGCATCTCGCCCTGGTCGGTGCGCGTGGCGGTCTGCTTGATGGTGCGCATCGGCACGCGGAGGTCCGCGCGGCTGCCGGCGATATAGGTCTTGCTGGAGGCCGGATAGGCGAATTTCTGGTCGAGCTCGGTCTGCAGCGAGTCGAACGAGGCGGCGGGGGCGTTTTTGGCTTGGGGCATGGTGTCGTCCTTGATTCTGTGGCCTGGTGGAGCAGGCTGTGGACGAAACCGGGAGGAGCGGCGGGGCCTGGAAGGTCGGGCTGCCAAGTACACGGTGTTCTGAAGAAACTTCCCACGCCGGTACGAACCGGATCGGGTGCAAAGGGACTCTCTCAGCCGCGCGGCCCATCCGCACGGCACCCCTGTTTCATCCAACGAGCCTGAATTTAAGCACAGGCCGGCGAACGGTGCCAAGGTAAAAACCCGCAAATGCCCCGTGATGCCCGGTCACTGTTCACCTGACCCCGCCGCAATATGCGTTCCGGAGCACCGAGACATCGCGCCTTGACTTGGCGCAACGCAGCCGCGCTCCGCCTGTGCGACGCTCAGCCCCATTTTCTTATTGCAATGCGGCAGCGCCGCGAGGGAGTTTTCATCATGCTGAACCGTCGGTTCACACTCGCGGGGCGCAGCCTCGTGCCCATCGTCCAGGGCGGAATGGGCGTGGGCATCTCGGCACACCGGCTGGCCGGGGCGGTGGCGCGCGAGGGCGGTGTCGGCACCATCGCCAGCATCGACCTGCGCCACCATCATGCCGACCTGGTCGCCGCCACCGAGAAGTCCCACGACAAGAACGCCATCAACGCCGCCAACCTGGTGGCGCTGGACCGCGAGATCCGCGCCGCGCGCGCGGGCAGCGAGGGCCGCGGCCTGATCGCGGTGAACGTGATGAAGGCGGTGGAGTCGCATGCCGCGCTGGTGCGCCAGGCGTGCGAGAGCGGCGCGCAGGCCATCGTCATGGGTGCGGGTCTGCCGCTGGACCTGCCCGAGCTGACCGCCGATCACCCCAAGGTCGCGCTGATCCCGATCCTGTCCGATGCGTGCGGCGTGGGCGTGGTGCTCAAGCGCTGGATGAAGAAGGCGCGGCTGCCGGACGCCATCGTCATCGAGCACCCCGCGCATGCGGGCGGGCACCTGGGCGCGGCGCGCATCGAAGACCTGCGCGACGAGCGGTTCTCCTTCGCGCGCGTGCTGGAAGAGTGCCGCGAGCTGTTCGTCAAGCTCGGGCTGGCCGCGGAGCCGATTCCGCTGATCCTCGCGGGCGGCATCGATTCGCATGCCAAGGTCCGGTACTGGCTCGACAAGGGCGCCGCCGCCGTCCAGCTCGGCACCGCGTTCGCGGTGACGGAAGAGGGCGATGCCCACCCTCGCTTCAAGCGCGTGCTGACCGGCGCGGAGGACGGCGACATCACCGAGTTCATCAGCGTGGCGGGGCTGCCGGCGCGCGCCGTGATGACGCCCTGGCTGTCGCGCTACCTGTCACGCGAGACCGCGCTGCAGGCCAAGGCCAAGGTGCGGGACTGCCTGCAGGGGTTCGATTGCCTGCAGACCTGCGGATTGCGCGATGGGCTCGGGAAGGTCGGGCAGTTCTGCATCGACCTGAAGCTGGCGCAGGCGTTGCGCGGCGACGTGGAGCGCGGGCTGTTCTTCCGCGGCGCCGGGAAGCTGCCGTTCGGGCAGGCGATCCGGCCGGTGCGGGAGTTGATGCATTACCTGCTGACCGGCGAAAAGACCTTCACCGCGCCGGAGGTGCCTGCCGTGGCAGGCTAGTCCGGCGCCGGTGGCCATGCGCGTTGGGCCGGGGGCGCCTCAGAACGGCGCCGCGAAGGTCAGCCGCACGCCCTGCCGCAGCCCGCCCATGCCGACCATCACGCTGTAGTCCAGGCCGAACGTGAGCGGGCCGGTGCGGAACTTGGTGCCCAGGCCCACCTGCATGCGGTCGCGGCCGTACGGGCTGCCCACCACGTAGTCGGCGGGGCCCGCCGATGCCAGGTCCGCATAGGCGAGGCCGGCGTTGCTCTGGCCGTTGAAATCGTGCTGATACACCACCGCCGAGAACGGCCCGCCGGTCGCGTTGGCCGTGGGGTGCAGCGTGACCGGCGTGGTGGACGTGGTGGTCGCGGCCATGGGCGGCGCGGTCCCGATGGTCTGCCCGACCGTGAGCGTGTAGCCGCGCGTGCCGCTGTATGGCGCGCCTGTGCCCGTGCTGCCGTCGGTCGCCCGGATGGTGAAGGTGCTGCTGCCCAGGGCGGTGGGGGTGCCGCTCAGCACGCCGGTGGTGCTGTTCAGGCTCATGCCGGCCGGCATCGTGCCGGAGTTGACCGTCAGCGCGTAGGTGTAGGGGCTGATACCGCCGCTGGCGGTGAAGGTCTGGCTGTTGTAGCAGGAGCCGGCGATAGCGGTCAGTCTGGCGGTGGATGACGGCGTGAGCGTCAGCGTGGGCGAGCCGACCGTCAGCGTATAGGCCCGGCTGCCCGTGAGCGGACCCGTGCCCGTGGTGCTGTCGGCGGTCTTCCGGCTGGCGGCCGATGCCGGCAAGCGCGTCCAGATCCATGTCGAACGGTTCAACCCGGCGCAGCGGCTGTATCAGCGCCTGGGGTTCCGGCTGGTCGAAGACAAGGGCGTGTACCTGTTCCTGGAGTGGAACGGCGTGACGGCTTGAGCGTCCGGAGCGTCTGGAGCCCGCGCTCCAGTACCGTGCGCGATGGGTGGTCTACCATGGGGTTTCGGCCAGGACGATCAGCCCAGGAGACCTCCCATGCCCGCCGACGCCACCCATCGCGTCTTCAACCAGGTTCCCGACCTTGCGCATTTCAACCCGTTCACGTCGGACACCACGCTGCAAGGCGCGCTCGACCGGCTGGGCGGTGGCTGGCATGCCGATGCGTTGCGGGCTTTTGGCGAGATGCTGGGGACCCCCCGGACGCTGGCCTGGGCGGCCGAGGCCAACCAGTACCCGCCGGAGCTCCATACCCACACCCGCACCGGCGAGCGCATCGACCGCGTGCGCTTCGATCCTGCCTGGCATGCGCTGCTCGGGCTGATGCGCAGCCAGGGCCTGCAGGCGCTGCCGTTTGCCGAGCCCCGCGCCGGCGCCTGGGCCGCGCGCACCGCCGGGTATTTCATGCAGGCGCAGATCGAGTCCGGCTCGCTGTGCCCTGCCACCATGACCTTCGCCAGCATCGCCGTGCTGCGGAAGGAGACCCCGCTGTTCGCCGACCTGGCACCGCGCCTCTACGCCCGCGAGCACGATGCGCGCGATCTGCCGTGGCGGCAGAAGAGCGCCATCCTGATCGGCATGGGCATGACGGAAAAACAGGGCGGCTCGGACGTGCGCAGCAACACCACCGTGGCGGTGCCCTTGGGTGGCCAGGACGGCGGCGAGGGGCGCCGCGCCGCGTATGCCCTCACCGGGCACAAGTGGTTCTTCTCCGCGCCGATGTGCGATGCGCACCTGGTGGTGGCGCGCATGGGCGCGGAGGACGGGCCGCTGTCGTGCTTCTTCGTGCCGCGCTTTCGCGACGACGGCAGCAAGAACCCGGTCCAGATCCAGCGGCTGAAGGACAAGCTCGGCAACCGCTCCAACGCGAGCAGCGAGGTGGAGTTCCGCGGGGCGGAGGGCATCCTGATCGGTGAAGCGGGGCCCGGCATCCCGACCATCATCGAGATGGCGACGCACACGCGGCTCGATTGCGTGATCGGCAGCGCGGCCATCCTGCGCCACGCGCTGATGCAGGCGCTACACCATGCGCGCCACCGCATGGCGTTCGGCCGCCTGCTGGCGGACCAGCCGCTGATGCGCAACGTGCTGGCCGACCTCGCGCTCGAATCGCAGGCCGCCACGCTGCTGATGATGGCGTTGGGCGATGCGTTCGAGCGCGCCGAGGCCGATCCGGTCGCCGCTGCCTGGAAGCGCATCGTCACGCCGGCCGCCAAGTTCTGGGTCTGCAAGCGCGCCATCGAGGCCACCGGCGAAGCCATGGAGGTGTGGGGCGGCAACGGCTACGTGGAAGAGAGCCCGATGGCCCGCCTGTACCGCGAGGCGCCGGTCAATTCCATCTGGGAAGGCTCGGGCAACGTGATGTGCCTGGACGTGCTGCGCGCCATCGGCCGCACGCCGGACGATGCGCTGCGGCTGATGCAGGACATCGACGCGCGCGCGCAGGGCCATCGCACCGTGCAGGCCGAGCTGGCGGCACTGCAGGCGCTGCTGCACCAATCCGGTGATATCCAGGAGACATCGGCGCGGCGCATCGCCCAGGGGCTGGCGCTGACGGCCCAGGCCGCGCTGATGCTCGCCCATGCGCATGCGGACGACGCCGAGCGCTTCATCGCCAGCCGCTTCCATCATCAGCACGGCCGCGTGTTCGGCACGCTGGAAGGCAACGCGCAGGCGCTGGGGGCGGTGCTGCAGCGCGCGTGGCCGGCCTGATGCCTGGGCGCGGCCGGGGAAAAAGGCCCGCGGCGACATGCTGCATCAGTCGTCCGCACCGGCGACAGCCTGGCCGACATCCCGGCGTGCCGCATATGGCGTGGCACCGCCAGATCCCCCGCCGACCAGGTCAATGATTGTGTCGTCAACTTACTGTGAGGTAAGTTGAGGATTGTTACCGAGTCGCCGCATAATGCGTGCTCTATGGCCCGGGCGTGACGTCGCCCAGCGCCTGGCGCCCGCCAGGACACCGCGACACCTCCACCATGCCATCCCGCGCCGCCGGGCATCCGGATATCGCGCGGGCCGTCGTGTCGCAAGGGCAGCGAGACGACGTGCTCCCAAACCAGCCCTAAATTTCGAGGATCCCACAATGCTGTTCTCCGCGCGCACGCGACGGCTTGCCGTGCTTGCCATTCCCCTGGCGGTTTCCACTGTTCACGCCATGGCCTCCACCCCGACGCTGGATCGCATCCGCGATACCGGCACCATCCGGCTGGCCTACCGTGAGGATTCGGTTCCGTTTTCCTATTCCGAGGCCGGCAAGCCGATCGGCTACTCCATCGACATCTGCTCGCGCGTGGTCGAGTCCCTCCGGACCTCGCTCAAGCGGCCGGAGCTGAAGGTGCAGTACGTGCCGGTGACGGCGGCCAACCGGATGGACACCATCGCGAGCGGCAAGGCCGACCTCGAGTGCGGCTCCACCAACAACGCACCGGATCGTCGCGAGAAGGTGGTCTTCACCATCCCGCACTACATCACCAAGGGCCGCATGCTGGTCAAGGCGAGCTCGGGCCTGCAGCAATGGGACGACCTGCACGGCAAGACGGTGGTGGCCGCGCGCGGCTCGAGCGCCTCCGACGTGATGCACAAGCTCAACGACGCGACCGGCATGGGTATGCACACCGTGGACACGAACGACCTGAAGACCGCGTTCGCCATGCTCAGCACCGGCAAGGCCGACGCCTTCGCGGGTGACGATGTGCTGCTCGCGGGTATGCGCGCCACCTCCGACAACCCGTCGGAATACGTGGTCGCCGGCAAGACCCAGCTGGTGTCGTCGTACGCCATGATGCTGAGCAAGCAGGATGCGGAGTTCAAGAAGCTGGTCGACCAGTCGATGACGCGGCTGATCGTCGATGGCGAGGTGCAGAAGCTCTACAAGAAGTGGTTCCTGCAGCCGATTCCGCCCAACAACCTGAACCTGCAGATTCCGATGAGCTATCTGCTGCGCGACTCCTTCAACATCCCCACCGACAGCGCCGGCAACTGACGCACCGCGCCCCTGCCTAGCGCGCCCCGGCCGGCACGGACTGCGCCGGGGCGTCCGTCACCACGTTGAGCACCGGCCGGCCGCCACGCCGGATCAGGCCGGCCGCGCGCTCGGCGATCATGATGACGGCCGCGTTGGTGTTGCCGCCGATGAGTGTCGGCATCACCGAGCCGTCGATCACCCGCAGGCCCTCGATGTCGCGCACGCGCAACTCGGGGTCGACCACCGCCGCGGGGTCGTCCGCACCGCCATGCAGATAGGCGCGCGCGGCGTTCCAGCGCTCCCCGTTGTATTGCGTGACCTGATAGAGGCCCACGCCTTCCTGCTCGGGGCCGTTGAAATCATCGTTGCGCCGGTAGTCTGCCGCTGCCGCCTCCACGAAGCGCTGCGCGATCGGGTTGCCGGTGCGCAGGTCGCTCACGTGCAGCGGGCCGTTGCCGCCGTGCAGCCGATCGTCGTCGCGACCCGCTCGTTGCATTCCGACCGCTTGAAGTCGGGCAGCACGTCGTCTCAGCCCCAGCCGGCGCAGCCGAGCGCGGCCCAGTGATCGTAGTCGTGCGGGTGGCCGCGGATGTGGCTCATCGCGTTGAGCGACGAGCTGCCCCCCAGGCCGCGCCCGCGCGGCTGATACCCCCGGCGCCCGCCCAGGCCCGGCTGCGGTGTCGTCGGGTAGGCATAGTTGCGCGAGCTCCTGAACGGCAGTGAGACCGCGCAGCCCGCCGGCACCCACACGGAGAAATGGTGGTCGTGCGGTCCGGCCTCCAGCAGCGCGACCGTCACGTCGGGATCTTCGCTCAGGCGGCTCGCCAGCGCGCAGCCGGCCGAGCCCGCGCCGACGATGACGTAGTCGAAGGTGAGCGGGTCGGTCGGCGCGGGCGTGGCCATGGGTGTCTCCGGATGGACGCTGCGATGGGGCGGGCGACGCTCGCGGGCGTGCCGCCATGTGTTGTTCCACCATCGTAGGCCGCGCCCGGTGTTTCAAATACCGGTGCGCGCGGCATTAGAAGCAGTGTTCGATGGCATGCAGCACATCGGTGCGAAGGGAGCGTTGGGCCCTGCCGGCGCCTGGGCAGGAGAACATGCTGCGGCACGGCAATCCCGGTCCACCGGGTTCCTTGCGGCGCGAAGGAGGGAGGCGAGGGGGCGCCGCAGGGAGTATTGCTTTTCTCCTCTTGGCCTCAGAGAATGTGCGCGATTTTTCTCATTCCCGGTTGTTGCGTGAATCGGACCGGGCAATCCCCTCTGTTACTGCGCTCGAATATGAAACGCCCTATCTCCCTGACCGTTGTCGGCTGGCTTCTGCTCATCCTCAATGCCATCTCGCTGATCTTCATGCTGGCCACGCTGCGCAACGCGCAAGTGGGGGAGGCATTCGGCAGCTTCGCCCTGCCGGCTTGGGCGACGATCGGTTTTGGCGTCTTCGTGCAGTTGGTGACGATTGCCGCGGCGATCGGCATCCTGAAAGGTCAGCGGTGGGGGCGCAATACCTATCTCGGCATTTCGGTGCTGGGGCTGCTGGTCGGGAGCTTCAACCTGCCGTCGGTCGGCATGTTGATTCCGGGGTTGGTGGTATTCCTGATCGTCGCGTTTTTCCTGCTTCGTGCCTCGGCCACCGTGTATTTCAATCGGACGACGGCTGCATGACGCTCGTCCGGAAGGCGCTTGCCATCGTTGTCCATTGCATGGCCGGTTTGCTGTTGGTGGTCGCGCATATCCTGAGCTATATGCCGTTGCCGGAGGGCGTAGAGGCGTAGAGCGATTCTGGTGGGTGTGCATTCCCATGGCCGTCGCGTTCGTCCTGTACGGAATCGGTGCGTGGATCGGCGGTTTCTCGCGGCGTTGGCTGCCGATCGGTGTTGCGATGCTGGTCGTTGCCGGATTTTGCGGGTTGTCCGTCTTGAGCTTGGTCAGCTTCATGCTGTCGCCGGAGACGATGCGCTGGTTTGCGCAGCAGGGGTAGCCGCTGGATGCATCGGTCGCAGGTTTGGGTGTCGGTTTCGTGCTGGCGGCGGTGTGGGGTGGCTGCGGATGGTTACTGGTGCGGGGACGGCCGCAGCGCGGCTGATGTCCGGCATCGCAACCGAGGGCTTGCCGGCGACCTCGAGCACGCCCGTCGCCGGTTTCGTATCGCCATGACCAGGTCATGTCTCTACATCTATCCCATCCAGCCGGAGCGCAAGGTGAGAGCGGGTTTCGGGTGGTCCGCCTTCCTGTTCGGCACGCTCTGGGCCTACTCGGAAGGGTTGGTCGCGCATGCGGGGCGCCTTGCCGCAATCGATGCTGTGACCGCGTTGTTGTTGACGCTGGATGCCGGGTTGAAATTGCCATGGCTGGTCTGCATCGCCGTTGCGCTGTTCGTGGCCAAGAACATCTATTGCGGGCTTCGTGCAAACCACTGGCTCAGTTGTGCATTGGCGCGCCGGGGGTATCGGCCGCTGTCGTAGCGCGCGGCTTCGTTTCCATGCCGGCCCCCGGCCCGGATCGCCTGCGGTTTTCATCGGACGCGGACAAGAATCCGCACCTCGGCGGCATGATCGGCTCCGAGTGAAGCCGTGGTCCGAAGGGGGCGCACGCGGGGCGTGGGCGAGGGGCGCTTTCGGGCAACGCCGCGGACTCGGCGCGCGTCGAGCGTCGAGGGCGGCGGACAGCGATGCCGATGGCCTGACGGTTCCTTCGAAACGGGTCCGCTCCAGAAAGCAAAACCCCGCCAACCGGCGGGGTCCCTGCCACAGCAATCAGCGCACTCAGGCCTGCGGTGTCGAGCCGTCCGGCGCGGCCGCCTGATCCTCGGCTTTGGCTTCCTCTTCCTTCTTCTCCAGCACACCTTCCAGTGCGCCGGCGCCCTTGAAGCCCGCGATGCCCTTGGTCAGGAGCGAGGCGTCGGGGTCGAGTTTTTCCGTTGCTTCCACTGCCGCGACCGCGCCTGCGATCTTGCCGACTTCATCCAACAGTCCCATGGCCATTCTCCTTCCGGGTTGGGCGAGGCTCATGGTGGCACGCGCGCGAGGGCGAAAGTACATCGAATGTAAAGATTTTTTGAGTCGGCCGCGGGCGAGCGGATCGTGCGTCACGCCGTAGCCATCACTTGGCATGACGACGCCCCGCGCGGGCGGGGCGTCGGCGTCTTCCGGTGACCGGCGTCCGGCCGTTGCGCCTATGGCACCGCGACGATGGCGAACGCGCGCGGCAGCAGCCCGGTCTGCGCGGTGGCGACCGACGTCAGCGCGCCGGTGCTGCTGTCCACCGTGTAGGCGACCACGTCATGGTCCACGCCGTTGACGATGTAGGCAATGCTGCCGGCATCGTTGAGCGTGATCGCCAGCGGATCGTTGCCGGTGGCCAGCGTGCTCTTCAGGGTGAGCGCGCCGGTGCTGGTGTTGATGGCGTAGATGCTGACCGTGTTATTGAACACGTTGCCCACATACGCGAACAGGCCGGACGGATGGATGGCGATCGGAATCGGCCCCTGCCCGGTGGCCACCGGCGAGCCCACCGCGGTCAGCGCGCGGGTGGTCTGGTTGATGGCATACACCTGGACGGTGTTGTCCTGCGAGTTGGCCACGTAGGCGAACGTGCCGGCCGGGTGCAGCGCGATATAGAACGGCGCGTTGCCGGTGGCGACCGGGCTGCCCACCGCCGTGAGCGCACCGGTGGTGCCGTTGATCGAGAAGACCATGGCCGACGGCGTGCCCGTCCCATTGGCCGCGTTCACCACGTAGGCGAAGGTCCCCGCTTTGTTGATGGCGATGGTGTACGGGTTGGTGCCCGCCGCAATGGCGCCGATCGAGGTGAGCACGCTGGTCGTCGCGTTGATCGAGAAGCCCGACAGCGTGTTGTCGCCGAAGTTGGTGGTGTACGCGAACGTGCTGGCCGGCGTGCCCGAGATGGTCAGCAGGCCGGTCTCCGAATTGATCGCCAGCGTGGTGATGCTGTTGTCGTTGCCGTCCACGACGTAGACGAACTTGCCGGCCTTGTCCGCGATCAGCGACAGCGGCCCGTGGCCCACCGAGACGGGCGTGCCGATCAGGGTCGGCGCGCCGGTGGTCGGGTCCAGCGTGTAGGCCGAGATCGTGTTGTCGTTCGAGTTGGCCGCATAGGCGAACAGCGGCCGCGCCGAACAGGTCACGGCGATGTTGGTGACGTTGGCCGAGCCCACCGTGCCGCTGCCGTTGGCGATCGCGGATTGCTGCCCCGATGGACGCGTGCCCACGGTCGCCGCGTATTTCGCGCCGCTCGCCAGCGCGGTGGGGAACTGGAAGTTGCCATTGGCGGTGACGGTGACCGCGTCGCTGCCGTTGTCCAGCAGCTTCACCGACAGCCCCGAGCCCAGGCCGGACACCGTGCCGCCCACCGAGTAGGTTGGCGCGGGTGCGGGCACCGGTGCGGGTGTTGGGGACGGCGTTGGTGATGGTGTTGGTGTCGGCGCGGGCGTTGGTGATGGCGTCGGAGCCGGCGTCACGGAGTTGCTCGGTGGCGCCGCCGCGGTGGCGGTCGTGTCGTCGCCGCCGCCGCCGCAGGCGGACAGCCCGAGCGACAGCGTGGCCGCGAGCGCCAGCGCCATGCCGCGTCGCGGGAGCTCATGCAGGACGCGCGGCGCCTCCGAAGAACAGGGCTGCACCGCCCCCCGCCCTACCGTTGCTGATTGCCCTGTCCGGGCGGGATGCTCCTCGGTCATGGCGGCCCCCGTTCTTCGCGCTCTGTTTGGGGAAGCATAGGAGTCGGTTCATGCCCGTCGACATAGGCCAATTGACCGAAACAGGCCTCGGCCACACGTCCTATCGAGTGCGGTGCGCGCCGCCGCCATACCGTTTGTGCGCGCCATATGCTGCTTACGGCGTCTCGGGCACCGGGTTGCGCAGGCTCACGTTCAGCAGGTTCCAGTTGCTGATCACCACGATCGCGAAGCTGAGTTCGGCGATCTCCGCATCGGAGCATTGCGCGTGCAGGCGGTCGATCGACAGGCGCGTCACCACTGTCACGAGCCATGCCTCGGGCGAGTGCAGTTCAGCCGGCGCGGCGTCCGGGTTTGTGACAGCGCCGCGGCGTCGGGCCGTGGCCCGGTCGTCCCTGAGCAGGAAAGGTCCCCGGACAACCTGCCGCGGCAACGGTGCGGGCTCAGGCGCCCGGCCTGCGCGCCGCCCGGACCGTCACCGCCTTGGCCACCGGGTTCGACAGCACCAGCGATGTGGTGACGGTGCCGTACGCGGCCAGGCTGTCCACCACGCGCTCCAGGTCGCCCGGCTCGGCGATCGCGCAGCGGACGATGAAGCAATGTGCGCCGGTCACGCGGCTGGCTTCCAGCACCTCGGGCATCGCTTCGAACAGCTTGACGTACTTGCGGATGTGGGCGTGCGTGGTCTCGATGTGGATGATCGCCTGCAGGCCGATGCCGACGCTGCGCAGGTTGACGCGCGAGCCGTAGCCTTCGATCACTCCGGCGTCCTCGAGCTTGCGCACGCGCTCGCTCATGGCCGGCTGCGACAGGCCGATGCGTTTGCCCAGCGCCGCCAGGCTCTGCCGCGCATCGGTCTGCAGCGCTTCGAGGATCAGCCAGTCCTTCTTGTCCAGTTCCATGCTCGACTCCACAAGGGGGACCGATGAGTCATCGGTCAACCGGCCCGATTTTGGATGCAAACGCCTTTCGGCGTGCGTGCGCGGCTGCCTATCATACGAGGCGCTGTCTTCACGCACCTGACCAACCATTCCGGAGAAGCAATGAAACTGATCGGCATGCTCGATTCGCCCTATGTGCGCCGCACCGCCATTTCACTCAAGCTGCTCGGGCTGCCGTTCGAGCATGCGCCGGTGTCGGTGTTCCGCCATTTCGATACGTTCAGCGCCGTCAACCCGGTGGTCAAGGCGCCCACGCTGGTGTGCGACGACGGCACGGTGCTGATGGACTCGACGCTGATCCTCGACTATGCCGAGGCGCTGGCCGGCCGCAGCCTGATGCCGGCCGCGCTGCCGGCGCGCCGGCAGGCATTGCGCATCGTCGGCCTGGCGCTGGCGGCCTGCGAGAAGGCGGTCCAGATCGTCTACGAATACAACCTGCGCCCCGCTGAGAAGACGCACGCCCCGTGGGTCGAGCGGGTGCAGGGCCAACTGCGCGCCGCCGTCGAGGCACTGGAGGCCGCGCTGGGCGACACGCCCCTGCCGGTCGACCAGCGCATGCTGGCCCAGCCCGACCTGACCGCCGCCGTGGCGTGGCGCTTCATCCAGCTGATGGTGCCCGACCGCGTGCCGGCGGCGGACTATCCGCGCCTGGCGGCCTTCTCCGCCGCGGCGGAGCAATTGGACGTCTTTCGCGAGACGCCGATCGAGTAAGGCCGCGGCGCGCGCTCAGGCCGTCGGCCGCTGGACCGACGCCTGGCGGTACAGCGCGTGGATGATGTCGGCCTGCGTGAGGATGCCGGCCAGCCGCCCGTGCGCATCCACCACCGGGATGTGGTGGTGTCCGGCGCTGGCGAACATCGGCACCAGATCGGCGATCGGCGCATCGGCGCGGATGGTGAGCACGCGCGGGGTCATCACGCCGCCCACGCGCGGCGGGGTCATCGCACCGATGGCGAACCAGTCGCGCAGCCGTTGGCGGCGCGCGCGCGGCCGTGCCGGTCAGGTCGGCGCGCGTGACGATGCCGATCAGCCGATGCTCGTCGTCGAGCACGGGCAGAGCCTTCACGCCGTGCCGTTGCAGCAGGCGCAGTGCGTGCGGCACCGAGGTGGCCGCCGACACCGTCACCACCGAGGGCGTCATGATGTTCGCGCAGGTGAGCGTGTGGAAGGTGCGGGCATACGCCTGCTGCTGCATTTCCTGCAGCAGCGCGGTCAGGTCTTCGGGGTCGATGTCGAGCCACTCGCCCTGGCGCCGCAGTGCGGCGAGCACGTCCGCGCGGGTCAGCCCGCCCGGCGGCGGTGCATGCTCGGTGGCCGCCCGGCGATGGGCATGCGGATACCGGTGCCCGGTCGCGGCGTGGTACGCGATCGCGGCCACCAGCAGCAGCGCCGACTGCACGGCCACCGGCTCCAGCACGAAGCGATAGCCCAGCGCATGGACCGTCGGCCCCCCGATGACCGCTGTCAGCGCCACCGCGCCCGAGGGCGGATGCACGCAGCGCAGCGCGAACATGCCGCCGATGGCCAACGACACCGCCAGCGCGGACGCCAGCACCGGATCCCCGATCATCCGCGCGCAGGTCACGCCCACTACCGATGCCACCAGGTTGCCGCCGATGATGGACCACGGCTGCGCCAGCGGGCTGGCCGGTACGGCGAACAGCAGCACCGCCGAAGCGCCCATCGGCGCTACCAGCAGGGGAACGGGCACCGGGCCGTCCGGCACGCAGTGCATCGCCGCGCCGGTGAGCAGGATGCCGACCAGCGCGCCGGCCGCCGAGCGCAGGCGCTCGGTCCAGCGGACAGTCACGGGAGCCGGGGCGAAGCTGGCGAGCCAGCGCAGCAGGGCAAGGCGGTACACGATGGGTTCGGGGGATGGCGGCGATCGCCTGCGCAGGCCTCACCGTGACAAGGGCGGTGCCCGGGGGGGCCGGGCTGGGAGGTGGTCTATATCGCGTTGTGATACAAGTCGCGGCGTGACTGGACCCCACCCGGATCGGGGGAGGCCGAGGTGTGACACGGATCGTCACCGAGACGTCACGCGCGCGTCACTGACGCTGCCGATACTGCCGTGCTTTTCCCTTCACTTTGGACCTCTCGGTCCGGCTGCTCCATGTTCTTCACCACCACCCCGCGTTTCCAATCCGGCCTCGTCGCGGTCTGCGGCGCCCTTGCCCTGACCGCCTGCGGCGGTGGCGACGACAACACGACCGTCGACAGCACCGTCGCCACCGTCCAGGCCATTCCCGCTCCGCCCGCCGACCCGGGCTTTGTCGATTCGGCTCCCGTGGCGGCCTCGGTGCCCGCCTTCGTCGACAACATCGCCACCAACCAGCGCGGCGACGCACGCTACGCGACGCTGGGCACCAATGCCGGCGTGCGCCTGTTCACGCGCTTCCTGGATCTGTGGCAGCCGCTGACGGAGATCGTCGATGCCGGTGTGTCGGCGCCCGCGAACGGGTCGTTCCCCGCGGTGGTCGCCTCGACCTGGACGGGCTTGCCTAACGACGGCACGGCAGGCGGCACCCAGCTCAATCTGCCGGTGCTCAGCGCAAACGTTCAATATGTCGTCAACGCCACCACCAGCCGCACGCAGGCCCAGGCCGACGCCGCCTACTTCGACGACCGGCGCGGCAAGGGCTACAGCGTGACCGACGGCATGGGGCCGATGACCACCGCCTGGCGCACGCTGGCGCAGCAGACCACCTCCATCACCACCGTGCCGGCGGATGCCACCACGGTGCTCTACAACGACTCCGGCAACAACACCGGCGTCGGCAGCGCGAGCGGCAACACCACCTTCGGCAAGGTGGTGGACCTGATCAACACCATGGGCAACAACGCCTCCACCGAGCCGGCCAAGCGCTTCTACAAGTACGCGCGGCCGTATCGCTGGAGCAGCAGCGTGGTCGTCGTGCCGACGCTGGTGCCGGCCGAGAGCTCGACGCCGTCCACCGATGGCGGCTTCATCAGCGGCCACTCCGCCGAAGCCGTGCGCGATGCCATGGCGATGGCCTACCTGGTGCCGGAGCGCTTCCAGCAGATGCTGGCCCGCGGCCTGGAGCTGGGCGAGAACCGCATCCTCGCGGGCATGCATTCGCCGCTGGACGTGATCGGCGGCCGGATGCTCGGCCTGGCCGCGGTGGCCGCCAACCTCTATGACCCGGCCAACGCCACGCTCAAGGCCACCGCCTATACCCAGGCGCACACCGCGTTGATGGCGCAGACCGGCACCGATGCCACCTCGTTCGCGGCCTTCGCGCAGTCCGGCACCACCGCCACCGATCGCTTTGCCGACTACGCCACCAACCAGACCAACTTCACGCGGCGCATGACCTTCGGCTTCTCGCAGATCAGCAGCACGGCCCTGGCGCCGGTGGTGCCCAAGGGCGCTGAAGTGCTGCTGGAAACGCGCTTCCCGTACCTGAGCGCCGACCAGCGCCGCGTGGTGTTGAAGACCACCGAGCTCGCCTCCGGCTACCCGGTGATGGACGACGCCGAAGGCTGGGGCCGCCTGAACCTGTTCGCCGCCGCCGACGGCTATGGCGCGTTCAACGGCAATGTGGTCGTTTCGATGGATGTCTCGCAGGGTGGCTTCAACGCTGCCGACACCTGGCGCAATGCGATTTCCGGTGCGGGCAAGCTGACGCTGCAGGGCACTGGCACGCTGCGCCTAGCCGGCGGCAACACCTACACGGGCGGTACGCAGGTCGCGGGCGGCGTGCTGGAGGCCGACGCGGCCACCGCGTTCGGCACGGGCGACGTGTACCTGGGCGGCGGCACGCTGGTCATCAACGCATCGTCCACGGTCGGCGTCGCTGGCAAGTTCACGCAGTTGCAGGGCACCACGCTGGAGCTCGACATCGGCACGAACGGCCAGGGCAAGCTGAGCGTGGCCGGCCTGACGACGATCGCGGGCGGCACGCTGCACGTGAAGTTCGTGGGCGGCTACACGCCCAAGGTGGGCGACACCATCGCCGTGATCGACGGCGCCGGCAGCAACCGCCAGTTCACCTCGGTCGTGGTGGACGGCTTCAAGGCCACCGCGCTCTACACGCCGACCGGCATCCAGATCCGCCTGGACGCCTGAGCCCGGCCTGTGCGCCGCTGTCAGCGCAGCGGCAGCAGCACGTCCGTCACGGCCTCGTGCTCGGGCACATCGGGGTAGAACCGCACGCGCTGGAACAGCAGCGGCGCATCGCGCGGTTCCTCCCCGCGGGCTGGCAGCCATGCGGCGTACAGGTAGGCGACGGTCTGGCCCAGCGTGTCGTCCGAGCCGACATGGCGCAGCACGGCATACCGGCCGCCGGCCAGGGTCTTGCCCACCACGCCGTGCGCGTTCGGTGCCACCGGCGTCCGCGTGGCCGCGCAGATGTCCATGCGGAAAGCCTCGGGCGGCGTGTCGTCCGGATTGTCGTAGACGATGTTGTAGGTGGCGCTCACCGCGGGCGGCAGGCGGTTCGCCCGGCGCCAGGCGATGAAGGCGCGGATGGTTTCGCCCAGGCGTGCCGGATCGCCGCGATGCTCGATGGCGGCGACGGGCACGTCTTCGCGTTCAATGATCTCGACGGAATGGGGTTGCGGTTGTGCGGGCATGTGTTCGCTCCTGAGGACGTGCAGCGCCTGTAGATCGGTGGCCCAGGTGCCCCACTGCGGCGCCGCGCGAAACGCCGACTGCGATTGCCCCGACTGTTTGCGGAACGCACGCGCAAAGGCCTCCGGCCCCTCGTACCCGCACGCCAGCGCGATGTCGGTGATGCGCACATCGTCGCGGTAGGCGAGTTGGTGCGCGGCGCGCTTCAGGCGCAGCAACTGCACGTAGCGTCCGGCGTTCATGCCGAACAGCAGCGTGAACTGACGGTGGAAGTGGTACTTCGAGAATGCCGCCACCTCGGCCAGCCGGCCCACGTCCAGCACCTCTTCCAGATGCGCGTCGATGTGCGCGAGCACGGCACGCATGCGAGCGAGGTAGCGGTCGCTGGCGGTGGTCAATGTGGGCTCCTGGGTGGCGGTACGGTAGCGGCGGCAGGCGGCGTGTGCCTGATCGATCTTGCGCGGTTGGCGCGCACCTTGCCGGCCGTTTGTCCGTGCCGCGCCACCTCGCTCGCCACGCAGAGGCACGGCCGGATGTTTCGCGACTGCAACCGTTTCGAACGGATGACCGGCGCAGCGTGCCGCCATCCGTGGCGCCTCGTCCGCGGAGGCAGGCGCCGCCTTGCATGGCGCATTCATTGCAGGACCTCTCCTCCTGCGCGTTTCGGCGGCGCGCGGCGGCGTTCCGATCTCAGCCGACCAGGAGACGCACCATGGCTACTTTCCTCGCCCTGCTGAACTTTACCGACCAGGGCATCCGCAGTGTGACGGACACCACCAGGCGGGCCGCCGCGGCCCGCGATCTGGCCAAGACGTTCGGCATCGAAATGAAAGACATCTACTGGACGCTGGGCCAGTACGACCTCGCGGTGATCTTCGAGGGGCCGGACGACGCCACCATGACGGCGTTCGGGCTCGCACTGGGCATGGCCGGCAACGTCCGCTCGGAGACGCTGCGGGCGTTTTCCATGGACGAGATGAACCAGATCCTCGGCAAGATGCCTTGATGCGTGTGATACGCGCGGCACATAAAAAGAAACCGCCTTGATGGGCGGTTTCTTACGTGCGGCGGTGCGGTGCTTATGCGAACGCCTTGATCGGCTCGCCGGCCAGGCCGGCCGCTTCGCGCAGCAGCAGGGCCTTGTCGGTGGCTTCCCAGCTGAACTCCGGCTCTTCGCGGCCGAAGTGACCGTAGGCGGCGGTCTTGCCGTAGATCGGGCGCAGCAGGTCCAGCATCTGCACGATGCCCTTCGGACGCAGGTCGAAGTGCTCTTGCACGAGCTTGGCGATCTGCTCGTCCGGAATCACGCCGGTGCCTTCGGTGTACACCGTGATATTGATCGGGCGCGCCACGCCGATGGCGTAGCTCACCTGCACCTGGCACTGGCGCGCCAGGCCCGCCGCCACCACGTTCTTGGCCACGTAGCGCGCGGCGTAGGCGGCCGAGCGGTCCACCTTGGACGGGTCCTTGCCCGAGAATGCGCCGCCGCCGTGCGGGGCTGCGCCACCGTAGGTGTCGACGATGATCTTGCGGCCGGTCAGGCCGCAGTCGCCCTGCGGGCCGCCGATGACGAAGCGGCCGGTCGGGTTCACCAGGTACTTGGTCTCGGCCAGCATGTGCGTGGGCAGCACCGGCTTGATGATCTCTTCGATCACGGCCTCGCGGATCTGCTCCTGCGAGATGTCCGGCGCGTGCTGGGTGGACAGCACCACGGTATCGACGCTATGCGGCTTGCCGTTCACGTAGCGCACCGTCACCTGCGACTTCGCGTCCGGGCGCAGCCAGGGCAGGCGGCCGTCGCGGCGCAGCTGCGACTGGCGCTCGACCAGGCGGTGTGCGTAGTAGATCGGGAAGGGCATCAGTTCGGGCGTTTCGTCGCAGGCGTAGCCGAACATCAGGCCCTGGTCGCCGGCGCCCTGGTTCAGGTAGTCGTCGGACGCGCGGTCGACGCCCTGGGCGATGTCGGGCGACTGCTTGTCGTAGGCGACCAGCACCGCGCAGCCCTTGTAGTCGATGCCGTACTCGGTGTTGTCGTAGCCGATGCGCTTGATGGTTTCGCGCGCGACGTGGATGTAATCGACGTTGGCGGACGTGGTGATCTCACCCGCCAGCACCACCAAGCCGGTGTTGCACAGCGTTTCCGCGGCGACGCGCGCATATTTGTCCTCGGCCAGGATGGCGTCGAGGATGGCGTCCGAAATCTGGTCTGCGACCTTGTCGGGATGGCCCTCGGAGACGGATTCCGAGGTGAAGAGGAAGTCGTTTGACACGGCTGTTGGCTCCAGATCGGCTATCACGTTGCCAATCCGTTTTGCCACGGCCGGCGACGCTTTAGCGGTATTTATCAATCCCGTCCATGCGCTTGGCCGGACGGGCATTCGCCCCGCAAGTTGTCAGTTAACTCGGCGAATCGCGCTATTATACGCGGCACTTTCGGGTCTTGCCGGACGGCGAATCGCGGCCCGTTTTTTCCCCTGTCTTACGCGACCAACACTCACTCCCACGCATGCACGCATGACCTTCCTGTTCTGGCTGTTTTCACGCTGGCCCCTGTCGTGGCTGCAGGCGCTGGGCGGCTGGCTGGGAGCCTTGGCGGCGCGGGTGCCGGGCCGTTATCACGACCGGCTCGTCGCCAATTTCCGCCATGCCTACCCCGACGTCACGCCCGCCATGCTCAAGGAAGCGGGGCGCTCCGCCGGCCGCATGGTGTTCGAGATGCCGTACTTCTGGATGCGCAGAGATGCCCTGAAGACCGCGCCCGGCCTGCTGGACGACTGCTGGACGACTTGCGAGCGCCTGCTTGAGAACGGCCGCGGCGTCATTTTCTTGACCCCGCACCTGGGCTGCTTCGAAGTGGCGCCGCTGGCCTACGCCCAGCGCTGGCCGATCACGGCGATGTTCAAGCCGCCCCGCCAGGAACGCCTGCGCACCTGGATCGAAACCATGCGCACGCGCCCCAACATGCGCATGGCGCCTGCCGATCCGCGCGGCGTGCGCATGGTGGCGCGCGCGCTCAAGCGCGGCGAAGCCGTCGGCATCCTGCCCGACCAGGCGCCGACGACCGGCGAAGGCGTGTGGGCGCCGTTCTTCGGCAAGCCGGCCTACACCATGACGCTGGTGCACCGGCTGCAGCGGCTTTCGGGCGCGCCCGTCGCGGTGCTGTTCTGTGAGCGCCTGCCGCGCGGGACGGGCTATCGACTCCACCTGCGCGTGATCGGGACGCTACCCGAAGACGTCACCGAGGCCGCCGGCCGCATCAACCACGAAATCGAACAACTGATCGCCCTGGCCCCCACGCAGTACCTGTGGGGTTACAACCGCTACAAGCGTCCCAAGGGCGTGGACGCACCCGAACCGGCCGCGCCGCCCTCGGTCCGGGTCTGACCGCACTTCTCTATGGCACGTTTCTCCGCTTACCTCGCACTCGGCTTCCTATGGCTGCTGTCCTTCCTGCCGTACGGTGTCGTCGCGCGCTTTGGCGAGGGGCTGGGCTGGGTGCTCTACCGCATTCCCAACAGCCGCCGGCGCGTGGTGCAGGCCAACCTGAAGGCGTGTTTCCCGGAGATGTCCGACGCCGAGCGCGAGGCCGCCGCGCACGAGGTCTTCCGCAAGGTGTTCCGCAGCTTTGCTGAGCGCTCGTTCGCGTGGTTCGCTTCCGAGAAGCGGCTCAAGCGCGTGGTGAAGATCGACGACCAGGCCAACCTGCCCGCGCTGCACGGTTCGCCGCACATTCTCGTCACGCTGCACCTGTCGGGCGTGGAGATCGGCGCGCTGGCGCTGACGGACTACCTGCGCGAGCACGTCGGCAACGCCGGCTGCTCGCTCTACACGCGCATGGCCAACTCGGCGCTGGACGCGGCGGTCAAGGCGCTGCGCAGCCGCTTTGGCGCGACCATGGTGTCGCGCAACGATAACATTCGCCAGATCATGCGCACCATCAAGCGTGGCGAGGCGCTGCAACTGCTCTCCGACATGGACTTCGGCGAGCGCGACGCCGAGTTCGTGCCGTTCTTTGGCGTGCCGGCGCTCACGCTCAACGCCATTCCGCGCATGGCCGCGCTGACCGGCGCCAAGGTGGTCCCGATGTACACCGAGATCCTGCCGGACTACCAGGGCTACGCCCTGCGCATCCTGCCGTCCTGGGACCACTACCCGACCGGCGACCTGACCGCCGACACGCGCCGCATGAACGCCTTCTTCGAAGATGTCATCCGCCCGCGCATCACCGAATACTACTGGGTGCACAAGCGCTTCAAGCACCGCCCGCCCGGCGAGCCGGACCTCTATTGAGCGGGCCGCCGCGTCCGGCCGGCTCGCTTTAGAATGGGCGCTTTCCGAACGCTGACCGCCGCCCCCGCGCGGCCTGCCATGAAACCTGCCATGAAACTGCACTTCACCAAGATGCACGGCGCCGGCAACGACTTCGTCGTGCTCGACGGCATCGAGACCCCGATCGACCTCACCCCCGAACAGTGGCGCGCCATCGCCGACCGCCACTTCGGCGTGGGCGCTGACCAGCTGCTGCTGGTGGAGCGCTCCACCCGCCCCGACGTCGATTTCCGCTACCGCATCTTCAACCACGACGGCGGCGAGGTGGAGCACTGCGGCAATGGCGCGCGCTGCTTCGTCAAGTTCGTCACCGACCGCGGCCTGACGGACAAGCGCACCATCCGCGTGGAAGTGATGCATGGCATCGCCACGCTGACGATGCAGCCCGACGGCCAGGTGACGGTCGACATGGGCGCCCCGGTGTTCGAGGCCGCGCGCCTGCCCTTCGTGCCCGACGGCCTGCCCACCCGCGTGGAAGGCGGCGACACGCAGCACGCCCTGCAGATCAACGGCCGTACCGAATGGCTGTCCACCGTGTCGATGGGCAACCCGCACGCGGTGCAGGTGGTCGATGACGCGGAAGCCTTCCCGGTGCTGGAAGACGGCCCGCTGATCGAATCGCACGCTGTTTTCCCGAGGCGCGTGAATGCCGGCTTCATGGAGATCGTCGATCGCCACGCCATCCGCCTGCGCGTGTACGAGCGCGGTGCGGGCGAGACGCTTGCCTGTGGGACCGGTGCCTGCGCGGCGGTGGTGGCCGGTATCCGCCGTGGCCTGCTGGATTCGCCCGTCAAGGTGGCCACGCACGGCGGCGACCTGACCATCGCCTGGGCCGGCGAGGGCGAGCCGGTGTTGATGACCGGCCCGGCCACGACCGTGTTCGAAGGCACGCTGGACCTCGATGCGCTGAAGCAGACCGCCGCGCACTGAGCGCGACAGGCCGCCGCGCCGGCCGCTCCGTCAGAACGACAACAAGGAGATTCCATGGGATCGAACGGCAAGACCCCGCTGGACGATTGGCGGTTCGATGGCAGCGGCAAGTTCAGGATCGCCAAGGCAGACCCCGCGGCCAAGCCCTGCACCACCGGTACCAAGGCCGACGACATCGCCCGGCTGGCCGAACTGTCCGCCCGGCTGGACACCTTGCAGGACATCCTCTACGCCGAGCACCGCCGCAAGCTGCTCGTGGTCCTGCAGGGCATGGACACCTCCGGCAAGGACGGCACGGTGCGCGGCGTGTTCCGCGCCTTCGACCCGCTGGGCCTGCGCGTGGCCGGCTTCAAGGCCCCGACGCCGCAGGAACTGGCGCGCGACTTTCTCTGGCGCGTGCATGCCCAGGTGCCGGCGCGCGGCGAGATCGTCATCTTCAACCGCAGCCACTACGAGGACGTGCTGATCACGCGCGTGCACGGCGACATCGATGCCGCCGCGTGCAAGCGCCGCTATGAGCACATCAGGGCCTTCGAGCGGATGCTCGAGGACACCGGTACGACGATCGTCAAATGCTTCCTGCACCTCTCCAGGGAGGAACAGCGCGCGCGCCTGCAGGAGCGCATCGACGATCCGCACAAGCACTGGAAATTCGATCCCGCCGACATCGAGGAGCGCAGATACTGGGACGACTACATGGCGGCCTACGAAGACGCCATCAACTCCACCTCGACGCCCGAGGCGCCCTGGTATGTGGTGCCGGCGGATTCCAAGTCGCACCGCAACCTGATGGTGGCGGAGATCATGCTGCAGGTGATGGAACGGATCAAGCCGGAGTATCCGGAGGGGAATCCGGCTTTTGAGGCGTTGAAGATCGCGTGACTTCCTGGGGCTGGAGCTGGCTCTGCTCTGGTTGGACGCGCGTCCCGGCCCCGGCGGGGAACGCAACACGGGATGGACCGTGAGCCCACCCCGCAAGACAGCAGCCAATCAAACCACAGCGCTAACGCCGTACTTCTCTCGATAAGCCGCCGCCTTGGCGCGATCGCCAGCCAGCGCCGGGTCGCCGGCGTTGTCGAGATACCCCAGCAGGTCATCCAGATTGGCAATGGAAACCACCGGTATCCCGTACTGTGCCTGCACCTCTTGCACAGCCGAGCGCTCGCCGATGTCGACAGCGTTGCCGCTGCGCTCCATCCGATCCATCAGGATCAGGACGGCGGCGGGGGTGGCGCCCGCGTTACGGATCAGTTCCACCGATTCGCGCACCGAGGTGCCGGCCGAAATCACGTCATCAACGATCACCACGCGCCCGCCCAGCTTGGCGCCCACCAGGCTGCCGCCTTCGCCGTGGTCCTTGGCTTCCTTGCGGTTGTAGGCGAAGCCGACGTTGCGGCCCATGCCCGCCAGCGCCACCGCCGTGGCCGAAGCGAGCGTGATGCCCTTGTAGGCGGGGCCGAACAGCATGTCGAACTGCACGCCCGAGTCCAGCAGGGTTTTCGCATAGAATTGCGCGACCTGACCCAGCAGCGCGCCGTCGCTGAACTTGCCGGCGTTGAAGAAATAGGGCGACGTCCGCCCCGCCTTGGTCACGAATTCCCCGAACGACAGCACGCCGGCCTGCACCGCGAAGCGGATGAAGGATTGGCGCAACTCTCTGTTTTGGCTCATCTTTTTTCTCTGGTCTGCAAAAAGTCCCGCCATGTTACGCATCATTTCCGCCAACCTCAACGGCGTCCGTTCTGCCGCCAGCAAGGGCTTTTTCGACTGGATGGGCAAGCAGGACGCCGACTTCGTCTGCGTGCAGGAGCTGAAATGCGCGCAGGACGACATGACCCCCGAATTCCTGACGCCGCACGGCTACCACGGCGTGTTCCAGCATGCCGTCAAGAAGGGCTACAGCGGCGCGGGCCTGTACGCGCGGCATAAGCCGGACGATGTGATCATCGGCTTCGACGGCGGCGAGTTCGATGCCGAGGGCCGCTACGTCGAGGCGCGCTACGGCAAGCTGTCGATCATCTCGGTCTATGTGCCGTCCGGCTCCAGCGGCGAGGAGCGCCAGCAGGCCAAGTACCGCTTCATGGACCTGTTCATGCAGCATCTGGTCGACCTGCGCCATGAGAAGGGCCGCGAAGTCGTCCTGTGCGGCGACGTCAACATCGTCCACCAGGAAATCGACATCAAGAACTGGAAGGGCAACCAGAAGAACTCCGGCTGCCTGCCCGAGGAGCGCGCATGGCTGACCAGGCTGTTCGACGAGGTCGGCTACGTTGACGTCTTCCGCACGCTGGACCCGCGCCCCGAGCAATACACCTGGTGGAGCAACCGCGGCCAGGCCTACGCAAAGAACGTCGGGTGGCGCATCGACTACCAGATCGCCACGCCGGGCATCGCCGCCACGGCGCGCCGCACGTCGGTCTTCAAGGACATCAAGTTCAGCGACCATGCTCCGCTGACGGTCGATTACGACACCAAGCTGCACTGGTAAGCTGGCTTCATCGCGCGGTTTCGAGGCGGCCGGCGGCAATCGAAGCGCTTCTTTGCCGTGTGCGTGAAGCGTAACCACGCGGCCCCGGGTGAATGGTAAAGTGGCGCGCCAAACATGCCATTCACCGAGGGAGTCCTTTTATGAAGACGCAAGTCCAGCCGCCGTCATTCGCATTCGTCGCCGTTTCGTGGACGGCCTTGCTGCTTGGGTTCGCCGCCTACCTGATCGGCGTCTGGAACGCGAACATGCAGCTCAACGAGCGCGGCTATTACTTCACCGTCCTCGTCTACGGGCTGTTCGCGGCGGTCTCTGTGCAGAAGACCGTGCGCGACCGGGTGGAGGACATTCCCGTCACCGGCATCTACTACGGCCTGTGCTGGCTGTCCGCGCTGCTGGCGGTGGCGCTGCTGTGCGTCGGCCTCTACAACGCCACGCTTGCCCCGAGCGAAAAGGGCTTCTTCGGCATGGCCTATGCGCTGGCACTGTTCGGTGCCATTGCGGTCCAGAAGAACACCCGCAACATCGCCGCCAAGCCGGTGACCCTGGAGGCACGCCTGGCCCAGTTGCGCGACGATGCGCCCAGGGCGCCGGTGCCGAACCCGGCCGTGGCGCCCGAGACGACGGTCCGCCGCGGCTGATCCTGCGCGGGCGGCCTGCCCGCCACATTTTTGCGGCGATGCGGCAATTTCCATCGCAGCCGCTACAATGCAAGCCTCACGCGCCGGCACGGGGCCGGCGCTGCGTTTGGCTCCTTTGTTACTAGTACCTCTGCACAGGGGTTATGACGGTTTGTCAGAGGTGGTTACAGGGTAGGCTTTGGCCAATTTTTTGCGGGCCGTTTCAGTAGAGAACATCCAGTTGATGCGAGCG
>CAKKOY010000037.1 GCA_919592095.1 Ralstonia syzygii subsp. syzygii
CCGGTATCAACGATTCAAGCGCCGCCCACAATTCCTTGCTGATTCTTCTTCTCGACATGCCGCGTACGATACGGTTTGCATCGGCCCATGTCCAGTTGTGTTAGCGACTCTTAGCCGCGTGACACCGAATTGACGCTGCTGCGCGGCGCTTTGCGTTCTTCCCGGTCGCGGCGACGGTTGTTGTTGCTGCGGTTCCGGTCGAAGAGGCCGCCGAGCTTGCGTAGGGCGAGCCGGCCGGCGCCGTAGGACGATAGCGATATGCCACCTGCCAGGCCGGCCGCTATCGAGGGAAGCTGCGCAAGCACCAGGAGCGAAATCACGCCGGTGATGATGAAGGGGAAGATTTGGTCGATTTGCGCCGTGCTCGAAATACCGGCCGTCGTGCTCGCCGCGCGAACGAACAGGTTCAGGATGAATACGTTCGCCGACACGACCAGGATGACCAGCAGGGCGTAGTTCGCCAGTTGCTGAATCCACGAATTGAAGAAATTGGCCGTGGGCTGGAACAGCAGCGAAATGATGAACAGCGGCCCGAGGGCGATAATCAGCGCGAGGGCGATCTTGGCCAGCACGATCAAGAAGCAGGCGTAGGCCGTCACGATGATTGTGATCGCCCAACAGAAGATGGCGATCAGGTACATACCGAAGTCGCCGTCGAGGATACCGCCCTTGTCCCAAACGCCCTTACCGATCTGGAAGCCTTGCGTCAGGATTTGGTCAAGTCTGTTGACCGTGGTTTGGTTGCTGGTCGAATTCGTCAGGGCTTGCGCAAGCTGCTCCGGCGAATTGCAGAACGTATCGACCACGTAGACGTTGTACTCGGCCAGCTTGATACCGATGCCGAAGATGAAGGCGATCTTTATCATGCGGACGGCTGCTTCCATGATCGGCTCTTGAATCAAACCGCGCATGCTCGCCAGGCCCCACAGCATGACGTAGACGCCTAGAAGCGTGTAAGCGGCCGGGGCAATGGCTGCCGCGACCGCCGCGACGCTCGAACCGATGTAGCTGTCGCAGACATTCGTTACATAGGTGAAAACCTGTTCGTATGGCCCGGCCATAATTCAATTCCCTATTTGCTATTGCCCTTCTTTTGCGGGGGCGTTATGTCGAGCGACGGGAAATTCCCGCTTCCCGTCGCGCTCGCACGAAGCGACTGCTTGGCGTTGACGCAGTTCGGGTCATCCTTCAAATGGCCGGGGTCCGACGAGCACTCGGCGATGACCTTATCGCGCACGTCGGGCTGCGCAGTGAACTCTTCGACCGTCAGCACGCGATCCAGAAACGAAATCTGCGTCGGCTTGGGTGTACAAGCGGCCAGCGCCGCAAGCGCGGCGCCGACCATCAAGGCACGTAGAAACGTCATTTTTCTTTCCGTAGTTAGTTGCTTCCGACCGAGGTATCGAGCGACGGGAAATTGCCGGTGCCGCTGGTTTGCGAGCGCAGTTCATTAGCCATTTGCTTGGTCGCAACGCTCTGTGCCTGGGTCAACTGCGCCACGCTTTGAAGCCGCGACTGATCGTTCTGCAACTGCGTTTGCTCGGACTGGATGCGAGCCTGCAAGTCCCATACGGCCTTGGCATCGGGCGCGGAGGAAATCTGATTGGTGAGCGTTTGCAGGAGGTTCACGCGCTGGCTGGCCGTCGCGTAGGCTTGCTGTCCCAATGCTTGTTGAGAGGCGGAAACATTCCGCACCTGGTCAAGATACTGCTGCATTTGCGGCGACAGCCGGCTCAGGTCGGAACTGGAAAGAACGGATTGCGCCTGCTTAATCTGCTGCGCGGCTG
Organism: Ralstonia syzygii subsp. syzygii; assembly: GCA_919592095.1. Classification (GTDB taxonomy): domain Bacteria; phylum Pseudomonadota; class Gammaproteobacteria; order Burkholderiales; family Burkholderiaceae; genus Ralstonia; species Ralstonia syzygii. The sequence goes on from CAKKOY010000037.1 coordinate 1,788, forward strand.
AGGCGAGGGAGCCATACGAACCGCCGCCGTTGCTCAGCGCGTTCATGGCGCTGTTCCAGTCGGAGGGGAGGTAGTTGCGGTTTTGCCCAGAGAGCAAGCCGGCCATGCCGCGATCACCAGTCATCGAATCCAACTGGCTTTTCATCTGCGACAACTGTTGCTGCAAGTAGGTGACTTGCTGGATGGCTTGCGCGATGGCAGCAACGTCCACGACCGGGATACCGCTCGCGAACGAAGGCAACGGCGTAACTACTACGGAAAGAAAAATGGCCGCTGCGAGGGCGGTGCGCTTGGCGTTCTTCATGCTGCTCTCCTGTACTGTTCAAAGTGGGGAAGCCACTTAATCGGGTCTTGCCCGAACTGCGCGATCAACTGCTGAACGACTTCGATGTTGGCCTCGCGGCTGGACAACACGGCCAACTCACGGTCGAAGCCCTTGAGATCGAGCTTGGCGACCACCGAGTGATGCCCCTGCTTGACCAGGAACATCCGCGACCCTTCTGGAATGTCTTTCTTGATGAGATCGAATTCCCGATCCGAGCAGTTAAGCCCGCCGCTGGTGTACTCGCCGTACACCGCATCGGGGTTAGTGAACAGAATCTTCGTCGGCGTTTGCTCGATCAGCGTGCGGCTGATCGGGTGATTCAGGGCGTCGCTAGGCGACTGCGAATCGAGCACGACGAAGCCGTTCTTCTTACGGATCGTCTTCAACTGATCCTTCGCGAAGTCGGCCATTTCCGGGTCTCCCAACGCACGCCAGAACTCGGCGATGAACAGTGCGAGGCGCCGACCGTCGATCAGGCTTTCGGTCAGGTGGAACAGGTGCATGTTGATCGGCGAGCGAAGTTCATCGTCCTTGAGGAACGAAGTCACGTCGAAGCCGGTAGTGAGCGCCGAACCGAAGTTGTCGATAAGCGTGTCGCGCGGATTGTCGAAGAGCCAGGCGTTCGGGCCGTCCGGCTTGCCGTGCTCGCGGGCATAGCACCACCGCTGCAACTGCGCATAGATGCCGCTGCGGTCTTTGGTCAGGACGTCGAGCACGCGGCCGAGCCGGCGATGTTCGAGGTCCATGCGAAGCACCGCATTGATGGCCTGTTCAATGTCGATTTCGTCGGTGACGCTCAACGGCTGGCCGGGGCGGGTGCAAAGGCGTCGCACGAAGCGGTTCAGATACGACACGGTGCCAGGCTTGGCCGGGTCGAGCCAGAACGGATTCCAGCCAGTCGGCTCGCCTGGTTTGATCGGGTAGTAGGTGCCGCCGAGGGCACGAATCACCAGTTCGGTGTCGCGATCCTTCGTGAAGAGAACCGAGGTCACGCCGAACTTCTGCAACATGCACAGCAGGAAGGCGATAAGCGCGGTTTTGCCGCTGCCGGTCGGGCCGAGCACGAGCGTATGGCCCACGTCCTTTTTCGTGCCGCCGCTTTCGTCGGTCGGGTCGGCCGCGTGGAAGCTGAAATAGTAGGGCGTGTCGGCCGACGTGATAAACATCGTGAGCGCATCACCCCAATGGTTGCCACGGCGCCGGCCTTGCGGGAAGTTATGCAACGGCGCGAAGCTGGCCATGTTCTTGCTGTTGATCGGCGACAGGCGCGGTCGGAACTTGAAATTCGCCGGTAGCTGCGCCCAAAAGGCCGAGGCAATCGCGAGGTCTTCGCGCGCGGCCGTGATGCCGCCTTCGGATAGCGCCGTTCGTGCGTCGGCGATGTGGTCGTTCAATTCGCGCAGGCTGTCGGCTTTCACGAACAGGCTAAAGTGATGGTCGCCCATCACCCACCGGCGCGCGGTCAGATCGTCAACCGCATCGTCAATTTCATCGACTTGTGAGCGGGCATCGTCGCCGGCGTTAATCATCCGGTTCTTCGACAGTTTCAGCTTCCAGCGCGCGCCTTCCATTTGCAGGAAGCTGAACGACTGCGACAGCACGAATGAAAACGGCTGCGTGAGCAGGTGATTCAAGAACACCGATTTCGATTCGGGCGGGTAGGCGTTGATGCCGAGCATTGCGCCATACGTTGTTTTCGTCGGCGAGCGCAGTTCGATAGCTTCGTTACCGAAGAACGGGCGCGTCGTGGGGACCAGCGTGCGCAACGGTGCTTGGGCGAGTGGAATACGTTGCCATTCGCCATTGACCAGGAACGCAAAGAACTCTAGCGGCTCGCTGAAATACACGCCGTTGTGCTCGTAGATGCCGAGCCGTTCAACATCGTAGCGAGACAGCGCGGATTCGACTTCACGCACGACCTTTTCGAGTGCATCGAGCGATTCGGAGCGCTCTTGCGCGAACGCTTCGGCGTTGCCCCAGGAAACCAGCGACCATAGGGCTTTGCCGACCATTGACGGTTGCGGGCGATACACCACCGTCAAATACAGTTCGTTGACCATAAGCAATTCGCCGCTCACGCGAGCGGCGTATTTCTCATTCAGGTCAGCGGCGAAGCCTTCGGGAAAATCTCCGTCTGGATATTTGTTCTCCGGCCGGCGCACGATGTGCTGCCAGATCGCGACGTTCTGCGAAGAAATGCTTCGCAGCAGGGCATTCAAACGATGGTGCCAGTTATTGACCTGTTCATCGTCTGCGCTCTCAAAGCTCGCGCCGGTCAGGCGCAGCACCATGAGGTAATCGCGGTTTTCCGTCTGGATCGCGGTCGGCGTCAGGTGGACGGAGTAAGGGATGTTCTTCGACAAGACTGGCTCGCGTCGAACGGCGCGCTCGCGCTTTGCATCTACCGTGGCTGTCATTGCGGCACCTTCCTCGATTTCCTTCTACGGAAGAAGGATCGTTTGGGGGGAGTGTGGAGTTCCAAGGGGCTGAACGTGGCGGCTCGCCAGTAGGCGAAATTGCCGAAGAAGGCAAAGCCTTTCGTCGGCCCCCACTGCATGAGCAATTCAAACGTGCGCGGATCGCGCATGCAGATCAGGAAGCAGATGCCGTGAATCGGGACATCATGGGAGCCTCGCGCTTAAACGCCGAACAGCCCGCGAATCCAGGTGACGACTTGATCCTTGCCGAAAAACAGGACGATGCCGACTACGATGCCGGCGAACCACCACCAGGAGATTTTGCCGAACCAGCAAAGCACGGCCACGGCGATGATGGCGATGCCGGCAATCGGCGCGAGGATGGTTACAAGGTCGCTCGACAAGCCCTGCGTGCCGCCCGAGAACGGTGCGGCAGCGCTGGCGATGCCAGGAATGCAGAGCAGGGCTGCGAGAAAGGCGCCGAAGATGAGGTCGGCGCGTGCGGGGAAGTGGTTGCGTGCGGGAGTTGTTTGCTTCGTCATGTTGGTCCCTTGAATGACAATTCCAGAGTGATCGGCACCTTAGGAAGGTTTAGGCCCCGAAGGAAATTCGCCAACGTATTCACGTTGGCCCATATGCGAGGTGTCTTGCGTGCACTAGTTAGGATGCAGTCCCCCTCTTTCCATGAAACGGTTACAACCAGGCAAAACCGGCCTTCGTCAGTCTCGCGAATCTTGAACTGCGAAATGACCCCGTTTGCCGCGTAGTCCATCAGTTCTTGCTCGTCGATTGCGTTCATGGCTGTCCCGTGCATCAAAATCAAAAATTGTAGCTCGGGATGCCGGTTCTGTCGCGTCATGATAGCATATTCTGTAATTCAGATATTGCTATATTGTATCAACAAAACATGCGCAAGTGTTGAATCAGTTTGACTCTCCTTGATTATTCAATTCTGTCAACCTGTCATTGCGTATCGGCCGCTTGCGGTTGGGGGCGGTTGTACACGTCCCAATACGGCGCCGGCCGTTGATCGCTCGCCGGCGCGGCAGCGGCCCGCGCCCGCACCGCTACAGGCGCCGCTTTCGTCCCGCCTGCCGGCTTATCGAGATTGGCAAGCTCGCCTTGGATGGCTTCGACGTTCTTCTGATGGCCGAGCACGGATTGCTTTAGGGCGTCGATCTTGTCGGTCGGCTGCTTGCCGCTGATCGCGGTCGACAGCGCACCGTTCACGTCGTCGTAGGCTTTCTTTTCCGTAGCCAGTTCGCTTTGCAGGATTTGTCGGCGCGTGTCGTCGCGAGCCTTTTGTGTGGCGGCATCGACGGCGGGGAAGGCTGCGGCCGGCAAGGCGTCTTGCGACCAGGCCGGAAGCGACAACGCCGCGACGAAGAGCGCGGCGGTCAGAGCAGGGGGGCGGAAGCGGTGCGTCATGGCAATGTCTCAGTAGCGAACGCGCTGATAGAACTTGCGGTCGATGAACACGTCGATAGCGTTGGGCGACTGCGGCTGTTGCCATACCACCCGGTCATACACTTGCACGGTGTAGGTGTTGTCGTAGTTGCCGGCCGTGTACTGGCCTACCAGGTTTCCGACGCACGCGCGGGCGCCGGCGTAGCCGTTGTCGTTCGACGGTTGCGAGACGGTGGGTTGGCCGACGAGATTAAAGTTTCCGTCGTACCAGCCGTAAAAACCGTTTTGGGGCCGTCCGCCCGTTTTCTTCGTGCCTTGCACAACAAAAGAGCCTTGCGTCGCTGCGCGGGTGCCATCCGGGCAGGGGTCGTAAGGGTCATACACAGGACGGGCATAGCTGCTGCCGTCGTTCCCGTCGGCAAGATCACAGGTAGGGAAGGGCCGGCCCTTCGACAGATCGTGATAAAGCTGGTTGATCGGTGGCACACACTCAGAAACGCCTTTCGGGCCACCGTTCGAGGCGGGGTTCGCCAAGCACAACAAAACCTTGCAGCCGTACTCACTGGCGTGCGCGGCGCCGCCGTAACCCACGGCAAGCAAGACGAGCGCGACAAGCTGTTTTTTCATGCTTATCTCCTTGATCGAGCACTACGAACGTGATTCTTACGACGTATTAATCGTATGGCGAAAGAATACAATATAGCAAAAAGTGCGACAACACTTTCTGGCAAAGTGTTAAGAGGCGAAAACGTTGAGCGACGCGCCGGCCGGCGCGTCAGGCGGGAGGCTACCGTTCTACTTCTTCGGCGCTACGGGCGGCGGCTCGCTGCGCTTTCAGTTCGTCGTTCCAGTCTTTGCCGGTGGTTGGCCGTTGTCGCTCCACAGGGCTTTGGACGGCTGCTGCGAGGGCCTTGCTTTGCGCGTCGCCCGACTTATCGGCGTCGAAGCCGGCGACGAGCTTGAAGCCCTTTTCATCGAGCGCTCGCGCAGCGGCCGTCATCACGTCGCGGCCGCTGCCGGCAGTGCCGATTACCAAGGTGTTAGGGTGCATGGCCTGGTAGCTCATGGCGTCGATGGCAGACTCCACGAACACGGCGGTCTTTGGCTTCGATGTGCCAGTGAAGAACAGCCCCTTCTCGCCGTGCACGCCGTGAAACGGCTTGTCGGACGTGCCGCGTAACTCGGCGCCGATTTGCTTGCCTTCGAGATCGCGCAGGCTGAAAACGGCGTTCGCGTACTTGTCGGCCCACAAGCGACCTTTGTCTATCGCGTTATCGACAATGGCTTCGGGAATGCCGCGCTTGCCGGTGAGGTAGTTGCGCACGCGGTCGAGCTTGCCCGCGACCGGCTCGGGTACGTCGAGCTTCGGCGCTGGCGTCGTGTCAAGGATGCGCTCTGCGTGCTTGCGTGCTTCGGCTTGGTATTGATTGATTGCCGCATCGCGGCTGATGTTCCCGCCGAGCCAGGCAACGGCCTCTTTGAACTTGAATCCGCCTAGGTGCATCGCGAGGTCGATGGAGCCGCCGCCGCCTTGCTCCTGGTCGTGGTTGTAGAACTTCCCATCCGTGACAGTAATACGGCCTGCGTGTGACTTCCAATTGCGCGTGGGGTCCTGCGGGTCGGGCTGCGCGCCGAAGTGCTCTAGAACGGCTTCCAGGGGGATTTCGCGCAGCTTCGAGATTTCGAGTTTGTCCATGTCTGCCGCTCCACATCAAAACATGCAAATCTGCTACTACGGAAGCACAAGTTTTGTGTAACGGGATGAATCATAGCACACTAGAAAGGTAAATAAATATATTGACTTCCCATAATAGTCAATATATAATTTAACCATGCAGTGATCGATAGGTGCTGCAAAAAGCGAAGCCCCGCACGGCGGCAACCGTAGCGAGGCTTCTGACCGATACCCTAACTGTTACGGAGTTAGAGCATGGCTACCAAGTATTTTACTTGTGCCGAGACGGCCAAGCTAATTCGCAAGGCCCTCAAAGAAGCCTTTCCTGGCATCAAGTTCAGCGTCAAGAGCCATACCTACAGCGGCGGCGCCTCGATCAATGTTAGCTGGACGGACGGCCCGAATGACGACCAGGTGAAAGCCGTCGCCCGCCATTTCGAGGCGTCGTATTTCGACGGCTGCATCGACTACAAGGGTTCCATCTATCACATGATGGAAGGGCAGAGCGTCCACTTCGGCGCCGACTTCATTTTCTGCGACCGCCACTACACCGACGCGGCTGTGCAGAAGGCTATCGATGCGGTCTATCGCCGCTTTGAAGGTAACTTCAAAAGCGACGGGATCGCCAAGCCGACCCTTTCCGATTACTACAGCGGTGCGCTTTGGAACGCGCAATTGAGCGGCCTTCATGTCTACGGCAATCAATGCATCGCTGGTGAGATCAACGCGGCTTTGAGCAAGCACAGCGACCGCTTGAAGGTCGATAAGAGTGCGACGGCCGCGGCGGTCTTCGTGACCCACGACAACGGCTACAGCCGCACCAACGGCGCCGGCATGTCTGCCGTGCCGACTGACCTGTAACGCGCGCACGAAGGGAGGCCCGGAAGGGCTTCCCGCACGCGAGAAACCGACACCAGAGGCAACGACATGACTACCTACACCGTAGAAATTCGGCTCTGCAACGGCGTGTTACTGGCCGAGCGCGACAGCCAAACGCCGGTCGACATTTGCCAGATCGTTTCAAGCATCACGGCACTAGCGCCGCACGCAATCGACGTCGGCGTGGTTCCTGATTCGGCCGACCGGCCCTTGTGGGTCTACTCGGCAGAGAAGCACGGCCGGGACACACTCAGCGCCGTCAACGCGCTGCACAGTCTTTACGACTATCTCGGGTTGAAGCCGGCCGAGCGGAGGGCTTACGCGAGCCTCAAGGCACTTCGGATGACGCACTGAACACGCGGGCCGCTCGCCAGGGCGGTCCCTTTAAAATGACGGAGAAGAGGGAAACAGCATGGGTGCGGGTATGTTGAAGGCGGTTATTCTAGGGCTGCTCGGCGCGTTGTTTGTTTTCGTGGTTACGCGCCGTTTGATTGGTCGAGTGCCGGCCGCGCTCGCCGGCGTCGTCCTGTTCGCTATGTGGCTGGTAGTGGAAGGGTCGCGGCATGGTGGATAAGCAATTGCAAAAAGACATGGACGACTTATTAGCGAAGGTTAAGCGCATGGCCGGCGAGGCCGGCGCCAAGCGCCCTAGCGGATCGACGGAGCCGAAGCGGCAATTGCCGCTTTGGCCCGAGTTCGAGCGCGCGATACCGAACCACCTAGCCCGTTCGTCGCTGTTCGCGCCCATCGCCCAGGGCCGACGCAAACAGCACGACCGCACGGAGATCGCGAGCCGTAGCGACGTGAAGATTTTCTTCACCGGCAAGCAGCTTGATATGGCCGATTGCGATGTATTCATGCAAGCACTTGCCGAAGCCCATCGTGCGGCGCTCGGCGAGCGCATTTTCATCAAGCGTGGGACGTTCCTGAAATCCATCGGCCGCACGGACGGCAGCAAGGATTACGCATGGCTGCATGAATCGTTTCGGCGGCTCTTCTTGGGCGCGCTCGAGATCGAAGCGAAGCATTACACCATCGGCCGCACTCCGAAATCGAGCGGCTTGCACTTGGTCGCCGGGTTCGACTACGACCCGGAGCAGGAGGCGTATTACCTGGTCTTCGATCCGCGTATCTTGGCGCTGTTCAGCAACCGGGAATTTGCGCTGATCGACTGGACGAAGCGGCGGCACATCGAGCGTCGCGTCGATATGGCGAAGTGGTTGCAGAACTATATCGCGACGCACGAAGCGGGGATTCATCGCATCGGCGTGAAGTACCTGAAAGGCTGGATGGATTACAGCAGCCCGCCGAACAAGTTCCTTACCGCGCTGACGGAGGCCCTAGCCGAACTAGAACGGCTTGGCATCATTGCGGGCGCCAAGATCGAGCAGAGCACGCGGCGCGAGAAGCAAGCCGTCTGGACGAAGCTGTAAGCGTCGGGATGGCGTTCCAGTTTGCCCCGGCCGATGCCTTGCCGGGATCGCGTTCCAGTTCCTTTTCCGTAGTAAGTCAAGAGACGCCGGCCGACACAGCTACGGCCGGCGTGTCGGGATGGCATTCCAGTTTCACACCGGGATGGCGTTCCAGGACCTTCGGGATCACATTCCAGCACACCGGGATGGCGTTCTGCGGCGTCGGGATGGCGTTCTGCGGGCATATCAAAAAAGCGTTGCACATCAAGCAGTTAAGCCTGTGGATAACGCTTTAACCTGTTTTAACCCTACTTTAACCACCTCGCACTGTGGATAAGTTGCCGCAATCGACCAACGTCCGCAGAACACAAAGGCCCCGCCGCCTCTTGGGAGCTACGCCCCCGCCGGCTCACTCCGCGCGCAAGCGCGCTCCGTCCCAGGCCGCGCAAGCGCGGCCTCCCACCCGGCATCCCCCAGGGGCGCAAGCGCCCCTCGCCGCAATGCGGCTCACCCCGAATCGTGCCCCCCAAAGGGGGGCTAACCAATCCCCCCCCCCCTACTGAACAAGCGCCCACGAACTCCTCAAGACTCCACTCACGAACAAGTTTCCGATGGCTTTTACGGAAAGAAATGGATTGCACAATCCAAACCACGTCGGGATGACGTTCCAGTTGAGGGCAATCAAGCGAAGATACAAAAGTGTTGACTTACCATTTTAGTTACCATACAATAATCCCATCTGATAACAAGGGGAGGCGTGCAACGCTTGCTATCTTCCAAGGGGTTTATGCGGCAACTTAGCCCCCTGGGTTGCTAACTGTACGGAGTTAGGTATTCAACGATGAAAATTTCGGGAAAGTACCATGCGAACCAAGAAACGGCTTACGACGCAAGAGTTCGAGACTCTGCGGCCGTACCTTTTCAGGCTCAAAGAACGGAACGTCGAGGCAATCCGGCAAATCCTTGTGGAGGGCCGGCAGCAGACCGACGTGGCAGACGAACTCGGCGTGACCAAGAAAGCGGTAAGCCAGATGGTCGGCAAGGCGTGGCAGACGCATATCGAGCACGGCGAACGGCCGGAAGGTTGGACCAGTATCAGCGTCACGCTACCGCCAGACATGGCCGAGTTGGTCAAGGACATGGAACGGAAAGCGCGGGCAAATCTCACTAAGGGGTAGCCATGAAGAAGATTGTGTTCGTGAATCAAAAAGGCGGTACGGGCAAATCAACGCTGTCGTACAACAATGCGCACTATCTCGCCGAACAGGGCAAGCGCGTTCTGTTCATCGACGGCGACGAACAGGCGAACGCGAGCAAAAGCCTTGCGGCGTACACGGCGCCGAGCCTTGCTGCAAGCTCGCTGTTCAGCGAGTCACCGATTAGCCTGCCGGCATTGCCGCAACAGATCGTGTTGCTTCGCGGCGATAGCACACTGCGCCAGGTCGAGCAGTCCGACAAGGATGACGAGGAACTTGTGAAGCTGCTGCGCGCGCGGCTCGCTGAAATCAGCGATGGTTTCGACTACGCCGTGATCGACACGGCCGGCGCGAACAGCCGAGTTGCAAACGCACTTGTTGTCGCCGGCGACTTCGCGGTTCTGCCGTGCCGGATCGATCCGTACAGCATCGACGTTGCAACACAGGTGCTAAAGCGCATCGCGTTCATTCAGAAGTCGTGGAATCCCGGCCTGGTGAATCTTGGCATCTTGCCGAACGAGTATGACGCCACATCGCCGGCACAGGTGGAATGGTTGAAGCAACTGATCGGCGCGTATCGTCAGTTCGTCATGGGTGCTTACGTGTCGAAGCGGTCCGCGTTCCGTGAGGCGTCAGGCGAGGGCGTGCCGGTTTGGCGCTTGGAGTCGGAAACGGACGAGGACAGCGGCAAGGGCAAGGTGAAGACCGCAGCCCGCAGCGCCGGGAAGGAAGTGAAGGCGGTTTTCAAGATGATGCAAGAACGTATGGAGAACGCGCATGGCTAAGAAAGGGCTCGATCTGACCGGCCTGGATTATCTTTCGGTACTGACTAGCGGGCAGGGTGGCAGCGAGGTAAGCGCTACGCCCAAGGTCGCGCCGCTCGCGGAGATCATCGCCGACCCCCACCAGCCGCGTAAGCGCTTCAATCAGCGCAAGCTCGAAGAGCTACGCGACTCGATCAAAGAGTCGGGTGTTCAACAGGCGATCATCGTGCGGCCCAAGAACGGCGACGGGAAGCACATCATCGTGTTCGGCGAGCGGCGTTATCGTGCCTCGTTGCTGGCCGGGAAGAAGGACATTCCCATTGAGGTCAGAGACACGACCGTACTTCCCGAATCCGAAGTTCGGTTCATTCAGCTTGTCGAGAATATCCAACGTGACGACCTAGACCCGTTGGAGATCGCCGACGCGATCAAAGAGCAGTTGGAGCAGGGCATGAAGAAGGCACAGATCGCGGCGAAGCTCGGGCAGTCAGCATCGTTTGTGTCCGAGCATGTCGCATTGGCCGAAGCGCCGGAATTCATTCGCGACCTTGCGATGAAGCGCGTGGGCGTGCGAACACTGTATGACCTGGTGCAGGCACACAAGGATTTTCCTTCCGAGGTAGAAGCCTATGCCGCTTCTACGGAAGAGATAACGCGCGCTGGCGTGGCTGACCTGGTGCGGCAGTTGAAAGCACCGAAGCAGGAACCGGCGAACAACGCTGAGCAGCAGAACGCCGATGAAGGTATGGCACCCGCCAACAACGCAGGCGATACATCGACCGGACAGACGCCGGAAGGAGCGAGCCAGGATGGAGACGGAAAGGCCGACGACAAGGTAACGCCACCGACGCAGTCGGCCACGTCTGGACAAGAGCCAGATGGTCAGATGAACGGAACGCCGGTGCTTGCGAAGGCAAAGCGGCTCGCAATTGTCGTCAAGGCCGGGGAGCGTGTCGCGACGATGGGGCGGGGCGGTAAGGTGGAAGTGATTTTCAAGGATACCGGCGAGGTAGCCGAGATCGAGCTAGCCGGCCTAGAAATCATGGGGACGGAGGTAATCGAACATGAAAACGTGGAGAGCCTTTCTTAGCGTGTTGCGCTTCGGCGCGTTCACGGTGTTGATGTTCCTACATCCGATTGTGGGCGTGCTTGGGCTGCTGGCGAATGTCTGCTTGGGTGGCTTCCTCTTCTGCCTATTTGCAGTGCCTGAGCAACGCACGGCGTTATGGGCGTTTCTCGGTGCCGGCGTGGCATTGACCGCGTTCGTTTGGTCGTATGACGCGCTGACTGCACGACTGGCGCCGAAGGGCCTTCTCATGATTACGGGGCGCTAAGACGCTCCGTAATCAGGCTGTTACGGGAAGAAGATTTTGGATTGCACAATCCAAAAATGCTTGCGCGATTATGCTCACATGGGTATAATTTGGGCATGGGAGAACAGGACATGAAACCGCTGTTTTGGATCGCGTCGGCCAAGAAAGACCTGATGGTGATGCCGGACGACGTGCAGGACACTTTCGGATATGCGCTGCATTTGGCTCAGACCGGCGAGAAACACGACCAGGCCAAGCCGCTTAAAGGGTTCGGTTCAGCCGGCGTGCTCGAAGTGGTCGAGGATGCCGACGGCGGCACATACCGCGCGGTCTACACGGTGCGATTCGGAAGCGCGGTGTACGTCCTGCATTGCTTCCAGAAGAAATCGACGCATGGCATCGCGACGCCGAAGCCAGATATCGACCTCATTCGAGATCGGTTGAAGGCTGCCGAGGCGCACGCGAAAGGAGAACGGAAATGATCGAGATTGAAGAAGGTAGTGGCAACGTCTATGCCGACCTTGGCATTCCTGACGCCGACGAAATGCTGGTGAAGGCGCAGCTTGCCACGAAGATCGGCGAGATCATCAAGGGGCGCGGCTGGACGCAGCAAGAGGCAGCCGACGTGCTCGGCATGACTCAACCTAAGCTGTCGAAAATGCTGCGCGGACAGTTCCGAGGTGTCAGCGAGGCGAAGATGCTGGAGTGTCTCGCACGGCTCGGCCGGCAGGTTCAGATTGTCGTCGGCCCCGCGCGTCGTGCAAACGACGCAGGGCGCGTCGAGGTTGTGTTCGCGGCCTAACCTTCGTTGACTTCGTAGGCGTTGCCACACTCACCGCAAACCAGCTTCAACCCTGGTTTGCCCCACACATTCGTTTCGCAGGTCGAGCAGGTGTATTTCGCCCTGGTCGGCTTGTTAGGCGACTCGTTGGCCGGTGTCAGGCTGATGCCTTCCATGTCGGCCATTCCTTCTTCCGTAGCAGCTTCGAGCACTTGCGCGGCCACGTGACGCGCGGGGAAGCGGTCAGCCCACGAAATGCGGAAATCCTTCGTCAGCAGTTTGTCGCACGCAGCCAGGAATATGCCGTCCTCGATAGGGTAGTCGGCCATATGCTCGCCGGTCCGCTTACCGCCTGGTTTGCCGGTGGATGACGGCATAAGACCGATGGACTCCATTTTGTCGGCCCACTCTTTGTTGTGGTAACGACGTCGGCCAGGCTTGCCGAAATGGTGCTGCCAGAGGTGGGCCATTTCATGCGCGATGGTTTGCATCACTTCGACAATCGGAAATAGCCGTAGGTCTTTTTCTCGCGTTGCAGCGTCAGCAAGCACGGTGGCAAGCTGTTGTCGAATAGCTCAGCATTGAAGTGATCGAACGCCGTTTGTAGCTCTGTGTAGGTATCGTCGGTCGGTCGCATTTTCTTGTCTCGCGCTTGGATTGCACAATCCAGTATGGCGCGGTCGAAAACTTCGTCATGACGAAGTTTTGAGCAAGCCACACCGCTCGCGACACCCTCACGCATTGCCGCCCCTACGGCTTTGCTTTCCGTAGTAGCTAAGGGCAGGATAGACTTGAGTCGGCAAGGTGCAGCACCTTCGGCGCTGCACAGTCCTCGTTCGTCTGCGACGAACTGCGGAGAAAGGCTTATTACGATGCCGTCGAAAAAACCGTTGCTGTCGGGCCGCGTCGATCCCAACCTGAAAGACACCTTCGCGGCCGTCGCGAAGGAACAAGGCATCACGGAGGCGCGCTTACTTGAAATTGTCGTCGCAGCGTTTTTGAAGCGCACGCCCCCTGCTCCGGCACCCGAGCCGGCACCAGAATCGGAAGGCGTAAAGACGAAGGACGTGCGCGTTCGTCTGGCGCCGTTCAAGTACGGCGAACTCGAACGTCTTGCATCATTGCGGCATTGGAGTCGCGGTACCTACCTCGCCTACCTGTTCGATGTTCATCTGACCGGGCAGCCGAGACTCACCGACGACGAATTGCAGGCGCTTCGTGAAGCGACTGCGCAATTGTCGGCGGTCGGTCGGAACGTGAATCAGATTGCTCGCGCGCTGAACACTTCGCTGGATGAGGCTCACCAGGCGCAGGCGTTGAACTTCGAGCACTTGAAGAGGTTGATCGATTTGGAGCGAGAGCGCGTCAAGGCAGTGGTTCGAGCAAACTTGAAATCGTGGGGTGTGACTGATGGCGAGTAATGACGGCTTTGATCCGACTGGCGCGCACGACATAGATTTCTTAGTTAGCGGACGGCGGGCGCGTACTGGGCGGCTTACGCCAGGCCAAAAGCGTGCTCAACTGCATCGCACCTTCGTGCAGCGTGCGCCCGAAGTCATGGTCAAGGTATCAGGCGGCGGGAAGACTGCGCAGCACGTCAAGGCGCACATGGACTACATCACGCGCAACGGTCAACTCGAAGCCGTCAACGACCAGGGCGAGAAGATCAGCGGCCGAGAAGACGTGAAAGACCTGTTCGATTCGTGGGACGTTGATGCCGGCGACGGACAGGGGAAGAAGCGGCAAGCCTTCAATATCGTGCTGTCGATGCCGGCCGGCACCGATCCCGAAAAGCTCTTCAAGGCGGCGCAGAACTTCGCACGTGAAGAGTTCTTCGGGCAGCACCAATACATGATGGTCCTGCACACGCCTGAAACCGACCCGCACAAGAACGCCCCGCCGCATCCGCATGTTCACTTGGTCGTCAAAGCCGAGGGCTTCGACGGCCAGCGCCTCTATATCCGTAAGGCGACGCTCGAACGCTGGCGCACCGCGTTCGCCGAGCAGTTACGAGAGCAGGGAGTCGAGGCGAATGCGACGCCGCGCGACTTGCGCGGGGAGACGCGCAAGTCAAAGAAGCTAGGCGTGTACTTTGTGGAAAAGCGCGGCACGTCCACTGTGCTCAAGAGCAAGTTTGAGGAGGCGCGACAGGAGTTGCAGCAGGGAGAGCAGGCGCCGAAGCCTTGGGAGGTTGCCATCGTCAATCGTCGCCGTGCGACCGTTCGTCGGCTGCTTGGTGCTGCCGACGAACTGCGGAAGGAGGGCGACGAAGCAATGGCGACGGCCATTGAACGGTTCGCCAAGGAAATGCCACGACCGGACACGGAGCGGCACCAGATCAAGCGAGCCATCGTCAACCAGGTCGAGCGGCAGCGCGGGCAGCAGCCGAGCCAGCAGAAAGACGCTGACCGAAACGACAAGGAGCGATAAGCCATGAAGAAGACTTTCCTCGCCATGTGCGCGGTGACTGCTTTAGCGATGACCGCGACTGCCTCAGCACAGGCCGTCACGACAAGCGCGGTCGGTAGCGTCAGTGTCTATTTTTCGCCGAACGGCGGCGCCGAGCGTGCCGTCTTGGATGAGGTACGGGCCGCGAAGCAGCGGATTCTTGTCCAGGCGTACTCGTTCACTTCGCCACCGATTTATAGGGCGCTCGCGGAAGCGAAAGCGCGCGGCGTCGATGTTCGTGTCTTGGTGGACAAGGAGGCACGGAGTGCAGACTTCCGGGGCACTGGCACGCGGTACGATATGCAGCGCGGGGTGCAAGTCGCCGTGGACGAGATCGCGGGGAAGGGTATAGCTCACAACAAGGTCATGGTGATCGACGGCGGAACCGTCATTACCGGATCGTTCAATTTCAGTCGGCAGGCAGAAACGACGAACACCGAAAACCTGGTCGTGTTCAAGAACAGTCCCGACCTAGTGCGCGCGTACACGCAGAATTGGTCGGCGCGTGCGGAGCAGGCAAAACCCTACTGACACGCTGCTACGGAAAGAAATAGCGGGCCGTGATCCGTGCGCCCGATCGCAGCCCGTCTTTCACTTCTTGCCCTTCTCATCCTTCGGCTGACGAGCTTCGAGGGCGCGCAGGATGCCGGTTTGTTGTTCCTGCATCGCCTCGACTTGTCCGCGCAGCTTGGCGGCGTCTTCGCGCGCTTGAGCAGCTTCCTTGCGGGCCGTATCACGCTCCCCTTCGGCTTTCGTCATGCGCTCGGCAATCCGATGCGCTTCTGCTGCCGCTTGCTTGCGCTGTTCCTGATGCGTTTCGTCGGCGGCTTGCGCCTTGGCCTTGACCGTTGCCAGTTCAGCGTGTGCTTGGTAGAGACCGGCGCGCACGTCGGCAAGCTCGCCGCGAAGTTGTCCGGCTTCCTCGCGAACGCGGGCAAGCTCGGCCGCGTGCTTCTCATCGGCTTGCTTCGCCCCTTGCTCGGCATGAGCAAGGCGTTCCCGAAGCTGCGCCAGTTCAACGGCTTGCGCCTGGTTGCTGGCGGTTGCATCGGCCAGCTTCGATTCGAGTGCGTCGAATGCGGCCGTCTTCTCTTCCAGTTTCGATTCGAGTTCGTCAACAGTCTGCGCGGCGTCGGCAAGCTCGCGCTCGGCCTGCTCGCGCTGCACACCCGCCGCGCGCACGACTTCCGTAACGCGGCGCTCGGCTGCTTTTACGGCCTTATCGTTCAGTTCAACGGCCAACGTCGCCAGGCGGTCGGTGAGTTCCTTGGTCACGGCTGCCATTGCTTCGGCGACCTCGATAGGTAGCTCGGCGACCGGCTCGGCCGGCGTGACCGCCTGGCTGTTGATGTGTTCATCCCACACCTGCTTGAGGCGCGACGGGTTGCCGGCGCCGATCTTCTGGCGCAGGGCGAAGCCGGTGATGTTTCGGCCGGCCTCTTGAAGCGCTAAGCCGGCCTCGATGATGGACTCGTTGGAAATCTCGGCGGGGCGCATGGGGGTGACTCCTATCAGGATGATGATTTCATCATAGTACAAAACAAACGAACAAACAAATAAACAAACTAATTTAAGCGGAATTCAGCGTGTCAAGAAAACGGTGGTTTTCCAGACACACCGGCCGGCGCCGTTGACGGCCCTCGACGCGGCAGGTAAAGTGTCAATCAATCCGTCTTAATTTCTACGTCTGCATCGTGATTGCTAAACAAATGCGGATCGGGTACGCGCGTGTCAGTACCGACGATCAAAACTTGGACTTGCAGCGCGACGCACTGCGCGGCGCCGGCTGCGTCGAAATCTACGAAGAGACGGCCGGCGGCCGGCGCGCGGATCGGCCGGAACTGGCGCAGTGTCTTCGCGCGCTCCGTGCCGGCGACACGCTGGTTGTGTGGCGGCTTGATCGGCTCGGTCGCTCGCTGGCCGACCTGGTTGGTATCGTGGAAGGGCTACGGCAGCGCGGCGTCGGGTTCGAGTCGTTGAACGAGCGGATCGACACGACGCACGCGGCCGGTGAGATGGTCTTTCACGTGTTCGCGGTGCTTGCGCAGTACGAGCGCAGCCTGATCCGCGAACGGACGCGCGCGGGCCTCGCAGCGGCACGTGCGCGAGGGAGGAAGGGCGGTAGGGCGCCGAAGCTCGACGCCAAGCAGATACGCGAGATACGCGCCTTGCTGCGCGATCCCGAGGTGCGCGTGACGGATGTCGCGAAGCGCTACGGCGTGTCTCGCGCCACGTTGTACAAACACGTCGGCGCGGTGCGGCCGACGAACCCGTAATTCGCGCGTAAGCGCTTCTCTAAGGAAGGAGAACTTGATGACCGACAAGAACGAAGACAAGCAGCACAAGGCGCTGATGACGGCTTTGGAAAAGATACAGGCGCCGCTCGAAGCGCTTGCCTTGCTCAAGCTGGCCGACGAGTTCTACACGAAGGAAGAGCGCGCCAAGGTCTTCGCCGAGTATGACAAGCTGCGCGACGCGGACAAAGCCGCCTACGACAACCTAGATCAGACGCGCGCGACGGATGATCTGACGTGGGAACAGCGCGGCATGAAGACCGGCGTGCCGTTGACGATGTAGCGGGCGATGTTCCAGCCGGTCGGGTGCGACCAGCCGTATTCGCTGTCTTGTTTCCAGTCATCCAAGGTCGTCATTTCAGGCTCTCGAGTGTCGCGGTCAGAGTGGCAATTCGTGCTGATCGAGCGCGGCCGACAGCGCGGCGCCTTGTTCGGCATTCAATGCCGACTCCGGCACCGCCTCGATACGGTCGAAGATCATGCGGCCGTAGAGATCGGCCAGCGAGCGCGCCGGCGCGCACAGGACCGCCCCATCGTCAGGGACAATGCGAGCACGCCAGTAGTTGATGGCGAACTCGATTTCGGCGATGTTGAAGACGCGCATGGTGTTCTCCAAAAAAGCCGGCTGCCGCAGCAGCCGGGAATAGCGCCCCGGCCTAGTTCCGAGGGCCGCAGCCGAAGCGCTGGGAGGTTCATTTCATCGCCACCTGGTAGCCGCTCGGCATCGAGCGCCACTGCGACCAGGACGCGAGCACCAGGTTCGGATAGGCGGCTTGGCCGCGACTCCCGTTGTAGCGGCCAAGTGCGAGGAACAGGTTCCCGCGCTCCGTGTCCAGGTAGTGGCGGAGGATCGTGCAGCCGTACCGCAGATTCGTCCGCAGATGGAACAGATCGTCGGTCGGCCGACCAATGTCCTTCACCCAAAACGGCATGACCTGCATGTAGCCGCGCGCGCCGGCCGTCGAAACCGCGTACTTGCGGAACGCGCTTTCGGTCTGGATGACACCAAGCACAAGCTCAGGATCGAGGCCCGCGCGCGTGGCCTCGTAGTACACGGTCTTGAGGAACGCGATACGATCCTGCACGTCGGGCATGCGCTTGGCGAGCAGTGCGGCTTTGTCGGTCAGCCAGGCCGTTTTCGCTGCTACGGAAGGAAAGATCGGCTCGGGCGCGGCCTTGTCGCTCAACGAAGCCGACAGACCGGCCCGGACGCTGGTCGAAAGCTGTTCCTCGACCTGTGCGCCGGCGAACGCCAGGCGGCAGGGCAGGGCGACGACGGCGCCGACCAACAGCGCGGCAAGTGCGCGGCGGGTCATCGCGCGGCCTCTTGATTCGCTTCGCGCGGCTTCGGCGGTTCGCTACGCTCCTGGTCCTTGCCCTGATCTTTTGGGCGCTCTTGAACTTTGGCCTCGCGAATCTTCGGCGCCGGCACGTTCTCACCGTGGGCGATTTTTTCGGCGACGACTTGGCGCGCGATAGCGACGAACCGTGCTTGATCTTCCTTGCTCGCGAATTGCTTCTCTGCGAACTTCTGCGCAGCGGCCACCGTGCCATAGGCCGGTGCCAAGTCAGGGTGTTTCTTGACCACTTCGGCACGGTCTTCGCGTGCGAACGCTTCGGCCTTTTCCAGCGAACCGACTTGCCAGCGGTTGCGGTGCGTATCGACGGCGCGTTCGCCGACTTCCTGGCCGTCCTTGTCGAACACCCGTTCCTTGGCCGTCACGGGCTTGCTACCCATCTTCTCGACGGCAACGCGGTCGCCGATGGCAACACCGCTTTCAGCAACCGCGCGGCCGAGATCGACGCCCCACACGGTACGCTCGCCGCGCTCCGTCTCGACCTTCACGAAGTAGCTTTTCTCCTTCTTCGGGTCGTGCTGATAGTTGGCTTCGCCGTGTTCGAGCAGCTTGCCGGCAAGAACACCGTGGCGCAGCTTCACGCCGGCGCTAGGACGGCCGATAGGCGTCTCCGCCGCCGCTTCCTGGTCCATCCGCGCGCGTGCGCGATCGCCACAAGCGAGCGCACGACCTCCTGATTCTCGCTGCGCGTGGCGAGCTTACGGCCGCGATCCTCGAACGCGAGGGTCTTGTCGGGGAAGTGAAACTTGTTATCGACCTGGATGAAGCGTTGCTTGATTGCCTCCGGCACCGCCTTCGCGCGGTCTTCGGCCGACTGGCCGGCGCCGGCCTTCGCTTCCTTTGCGTCGGCCGTCTTCGCGCCGGCGCCAGGATCGCCGCGCTCTTCGGTCGAAACGATGCGTTCGTTCTGCAAGCGCTGCTGCCGCGACCGGGCCATTTCTTCGCGGCGCTTGGCGACGAATGCGAGCACGTCTTTGTCGAGCGAGGTATCGCGCTCGGTGCTGGCCTCGATTTCGTTGACTGGCTTCTTATCGGGCGTATAGGACTGCTTGAACGCCAGGTGCTCGGCCTGCAATTTACCCTTGGCTGTACCGGGCGCGGCATCCTTCTCCTTGCCTTTGCCGGCCTCGATATTCTCGACGTTGCGTTCACCGAGGATTTCGACGGCCTCTTCGCGAGATTCGATCTTGACCGAGGCAACCTGTTTGCGGCCGTTGATGAACTTGATCGTGCCGCCGGCGAACGATCCGCCGTCAAGGTTGACTTCATAGCGCAGGCCCGTAGCCCACTGATCGTTGATGTTGAAGGCGCCGTTCTCGTTGAAAGCTGGTTCTGCCATGTCGATACTCCTTTAAGCATCCTCAATGGTTTGCAGGAACGACGAGAACGCATGTTTCATGTCGTCGTCGCTGATCGGCTGGCCGCGCGGCACTTCCACGCTGTCAAAATCGACGTTGTAGTCGGTAAGGCTCAACTTATCGAGCTTGCCAACGTCGTCAGCCGTAATTTCTTTTTCCGTAATAGTGATGAGTTGGCCGTCCGGTCCCTTGACGGTTTCCTTCTCTTTTTTCTTTCTCTTCTTTGGCTGCTGCGATGGTTCCGGCATTTTCACTTCGATGGCTGGAACGACAGCAGCCGGCAGCAGCCGGCGCTTGAATGCTTTGTCCTTCCAGTACGAAATCTTGCTGGCGAGGATCGGCTTCACGTTCTCCAAAAAGATGATTTCCCGGTGCTTGCCGATTTCCTTGACCTCTTGCGGTAGCAGCAGAGCGCGGCGCTGGTCGGACGTGTTGACCGAGCCACCGACGCGCTTGAAGCCGACTTGCTGCGACTTCGATTTCGCCTGCACGGTCATGTAACCGAGCATTTCGGAAATCTCGTTTGCGTGCCGCTGTTCCTTCGGGGCATACACGACCATCGCCGCGCAGCAGGTGACGATGGTTTCGGCCACGTCGGCGCCGTAGGTGGACCGCAACTGCGACATGCCTTGAATGATGATGAACGGGCGGATGTTGTAGCCGCCAAGGAAGCTGATCGACTTCGCGAAGATCGGCATGCGGCCGATGGCGGTGAACTCGTCCATCATCATCAACAACTGGAACTTGAGATCCGGGTTGTCTTCCGGCATCTGGTCCGTGTTGAGGTCGATAATCTGCTGGAACAGCAGGTTCAGAATGAGTTGCAGCCGGTCTAGATCGGCTGGCCGCACGCCGATGTACAGCGAAATGCGACGCCGACGAAAATCACGCAGATCGAACGAATCGCCGCTGGTGGCCGCGTCTACCAACGGGTTCAGCCACAGTTCGAGCTTGGCGGTGAAGGTCTTCCGAATGGAGGATTGCGTGTTGCCGCTGGTGTAGATGAAGTCGTAGAGCGCTGCCTTGCAGGCAGGGGAGAGCGGGTTATCCGAGGCGTCGCGCTCTTCGATGATTTCTTTCCAGTGCTCGCCGACCGACTCGCCTTCGCCATACATGATTTGCCGCACGATCTCGCCGAACGTGCGGGGCGTGCCAGGCGTCTCGAACACGTACAGAGCCAGGCCGAGGAACAGCGTGCGGCACGACGCCGGCCAGAACGGATCGCCTTCGGCCGGGTCGGGCGACAGCATGTTCCCGATCTTCTGCAAATCGTTGATCCGCAGAATCGGATCGTCGTTCACATAGCTAAGTGGGTTCCATTGCATCGTGCGGCCGTCTTCGGCGACCGGGTTGAACAGGAACACGTCGCTGAATTTCTTGCGGAAGCCAGAGGTGAGGCGATAGCTTTCCTGCCGCACGTCTAGCAGCACGACGCTTTCGGGCCAGTTCAGCATGTTGGGCTGGACCAGGCCGGCGCCCTTGCCGCTGCGTGGCGGTGCCGCGCAGATCGCGCCAAGCTGGCCGGCGAGCATGATGAAGCGGTCGCCCCACTTGCCGAGGATTAGCCCAAGTTCGCCGAGCAGATCGGCATCACGAACTTCCTTGTCCTTCGCGAAGCGGGCGTCGCCGTGCAGCGCGCGCCGCACCGGCATGAACAGCATGGCGACGACGCCGTAGGACAAGATGAAGCCGAAGCCCAAGCAATACGTCATCCATTTGCGAAGCTGCGGGTTGTCGCTGTAGTACGCCCAATAGTCGATGATGGTCAGCGGCGTTGCGGTGTACGGCTTGAGCTTGACCTTCCACAAGAAGAAATAGCCGGCCAGGTACAGGCCGACGATTAAGCCGCCGACGAGAAGGCCGGCAATGGCGCCGGCCCTCGCTCGCTTGCTCTGAATGTCCGTCAGTATCATGCGGCACCCTTATCCCATTTGCTTCCGTGCGTAGGCCGGATCGAAATAGATTTCCGTGACCACTTTGCGGTTCTCGCCGGCGTCGTTGATTTGCACCTTGTCGGTTTGAATCACGATATCGACCAGGGCATACAGCATTTCGAGGATGACGCCTTGTTCAAGCCCGCGCCCTTCTTGGCTTGACTGGATCATGTTCGCCAGGCGGCGGAAGGCCAGCTTCGCGGTGTTGGCGTGAATGGTCGTGAGTGCGCCGGGGTGGCCGCTGTTCACGACGTTCTGGAAGAAGAAATAGGCTTCTTCGCCGCGAAGCTCGGCCGGCAAAATTCGATCAGGGCGCATCCTCAATGCAGACTCGAACATTTGCTTCGGCGATAGCTTGGCAAGGCCGCGGTTGTCGCGCGAATAAACCATGTTGACTTGGTTCTGATGAGGCAGGCGCATTTCGCGCGCGTCTTCAACCGTAATGATCCGCTCTTGCGAGGGAATCATCATGCACATGGCGTTGCCAACGGTCGTTTTGCCCGAGCCGGTTTGCCCGGACAGGATGATGTTCTTGCGAAGCAACACCGCCTGCTGCAAGACCGTCTTCCAGTCTTTTTTCCGAAACAGATCGAGCAGTTTCTTGTCGTTGGCCGGCAAGGTCGATTCGATGGCCTCGCGCTCTTCGGCATCGAGACGCAAGGATTGCTCGCAGCGCGTGTCGTCAAACGTGCCGAGCGCGTGGATTTCATCGAACGTCATCACGTCGGCGCTGGGGCAACGTATCGTGACGGAAACCGTTTTGACCACCGGAGGAATCACGACTTGGATGCGCTCGCCGCTTGGCAGCGTCGCGCCAAGCATGGGGTGCTCCACATTGATGGACTGGTCGGAGAAGTTACCGACGAGCTTCCGCAGTTCGTCGCACCATTCCGCGTTGATTTCAGGAACGTCGTGATAGGTCCAGCGACCTTTGCTCTCGGTTAGTACCTGAAGCGGAATATTGATGACGATTTCATTGTTTGCCGGGTCGTCAAGAAACCGCCGAAGCGGTCTCAGGTGAATCTCCAAGGTGGAAATCTCGTCTCTCATTACGGTTTCACCTTCAAGTCGTACACGCTGCTGAAGTCCAGGTCGCGAGCGACGTAGATATTGATGTTGGCGCCCTGGTTCTTCGTGAGCGTCGGCGGAATGTCTATCGTCTGCTTCAACACGTCGCCCACGATGTTCTGCGTGCCGTTGACCGTGTTGGGGAAGGCGATAGTGGTGTTGTTGCTGCCGGTGCCGTTGTTTTGTTCGCGCGCGATCATGAACGCGCCCACGTCGTTGAGCAGACTAAGCATGCTGGCCGCGCCGAAGCGGTCCCAAAAGTGGTTGTCGATTTCGCCACTTACGCCAGGTCGGCCGAGTTCGTCGGACGCACCCGAGTTCAGGTCGATGATGACGCCGTTCGGTGTCTCCGCGCGGGTCCAGAGGATCGCCATGCGGCGCTGACCTTGCGACAAACCTTGCTTTGCCTCGCCGACGTACTTGGTGCCGGCTTCCATGAGCTTGACCTTGTGGTTCGTGCTCCAAACATCCGACGAGCCGGTGCAGGTCACGATGCCGGGGAGGCTCGAATCAAGTGCCGGGTCAACGGAGCAGGGGATAACCGCGCCCTTCGTGATGAGGAAATCACGGTCGGGCAGAAGCGTTGCGACGGCGCCGGGGGTGTACGTCGCGCGTAGCGAGCGGGCAAGCGGATCGTCGGAACCACCGCCAAGGCTACCCGAGCCAGGCGAGCCAGCAGGGCCACCGGCCGCTGCCGTGTCGGCATCGGCGCTGCCCGACTGCCGGTCAGGCGCATCGAGCTTGAATTTCACGCTCGACGTGAGGCGACGCTGTAGCCGCTGTTCTTCCGGCGTGAGGATTGGCTTGCCATCCGGGCCAAGCTG
This sequence comes from Ralstonia syzygii subsp. syzygii, assembly GCA_919592095.1. GTDB lineage: Bacteria > Pseudomonadota > Gammaproteobacteria > Burkholderiales > Burkholderiaceae > Ralstonia > Ralstonia syzygii. The sequence goes on from CAKKOY010000037.1 coordinate 25,241, forward strand.
CTGACCGTTGGGCGCGGCGTTTCCGGTCTGCGGCGCCGTGTTGGCTGCCGGCGCAGACGCCGGCGCGGCATTGGTTCCCGGCAGATTCGGCGGAGTCAGCGGCGGAAGGATCGTTTGTTGCTGAGCCTTCGTGTCCTTCTGTGCCGCCTGCTGCGCGGCGTGGCGTTGCTCGATCACGTTGGCGTAATACTTCCAAAGCAGGACCACGGCCAAGACGATGACCGCCGCGAAGATCAGGAAATTCGTGATCTTCGTTTGCATGCCCAGGCCCTTATTGACAGAGGGCGCGGCCCGCTCGCCGTCAATGTGACCGCCTTCTTCGACGCTGTTCTGTTCGTCGGCCTGGTTGCTTCTACGGAAAGGAAATTTCATTACTGGCCCCCTTTGATGACGCGCTCGACGTTGGGCGATGTGGTGTTCGTCGGGCTGCGCACCGCGTTCGGGTTATAGGACTCGTTGAAGATGCAGGTCACAACATCACCAGCGCGGAAGACGAATTTCTTCGCGATCTTCTGGACCGTGAGCACATAGTTCGGGTCCATATCCTTGTTGACGAGGTGTTCCTTGCCGTCTTCGGTGACGTAGTAGATCGATGGAACGTCACGATTCGCCGGGAAGCGGAAATAGGTGAAATTGCCGTCGTCCCATGCTTCCAGCGGCGCCAATGCGTCGGACCCTTGCATGGTGTAGTTGCGGTTCTTCGCCGTCGCGGCGCCGCCATAGGACAGAAGGTCACGCGCGAGCGCACGCTGATTCGCTGCGTCGCGCTTGGCGCGGTCTTCGTCCGGGTAGCGGTAATAGATCGTCTGAAACGCCACTTGGCCCTTGCCGGCCAGCTTCAAGTCGATGCTGTAGATGCGCTTGTTCGTGACGACGTGCAGATTCATGTTCGGGCTTGTGACCTTCGGCTTCATGAAAACGCTGTTGCCGGAAGTCGAAACGCCGACGCCCCATGCGTCCGTGTCGCCGCCCGTCATGTCCTTCACGACTTCGCCGTTCTGGAAGACGAGCATGAGATCGCCGCCGATCCGGGCATAGACGATGGGGATGTTGTACGGGTCGTAGTCGATAAACCGGATGCGTGGATCGGCCGGGGAAGGGTGCGTCGGTTGTACTGCGAGCGCTGGCAACGGAGCGGCAAGGGCAAGGCAGCAAAGGAGGATTCGGAGCTTCATTGCACAGCCCCCCTGACAGGTTGCGACGCTGGCGCTTGCGGTGCCGACAGCGCAGGCGTGGAAGGCGAAGGCGGCGCAGGGGCCGGCGTGGGTGTCTCAGGTTGCGGCGGTGCAGTCGGGACCGGGACAGCGGCGGCGCCAATGTCGGGATCGACCTGGTAGACGCGGACTTGCAGGCCAGCGGGGTTGATGCGGCGGTCGCGTTCCTTGGTCGGCTCGTTGACGTACCTGTACGCGAGCGTCGCAACCCACCGCGTGACTTCCTGCTGATCGTTCTTTTTCACGTAGCGCGTGAAGCGCACGGTCGCGGTGTCTTGCGCGCCGTCGCTGTTGGTGTTCAGCGTGATCGAACCAATGTCGATCTTCACCGTCGCCGAGTTCTTGTAATAGTTGTACGGGGCCTTCGGGTTCGTCGTGTCCCAAAACGCCGCCCACTGCGTTTGCAGTTGGGGCGACATATAGGCCGCTGCACAGTAGTAGTTTTCTTCGGCCGTCTCGAAGGTGTAGTTCTCGCGGCAGCGCAAGAATTCGGTGATGTAGTGCCGCGTCACGGCTTCATCGACCGATTCCTGAACCTCTTTGAGTGAAACCAGCGGTTCGACGTGGCCGGTGGTCTTGTCCATCACCAGGACTTGCGGCGGGGTAGGCGGCACGTAGGCCGTGCGGATCGCCGTCCACGCGATGAACAGGGACACCAGGCCGAACACGCCGGCGCCTGCCGCGACCCGCCAAGCCAGCGTCTTTGATTTTTCGTTCTGCTCCCGTTGGGTGTCGGACCACGCGGCCGAGTTGTCCAGCAAGTGCTGCACATCCTCATGCGCTTCGAGGAATTGCCGCAGTTCGTTCAACTGCCGCTGTAGTTTTTGGTCTTCCATCTAGGAAACTCCCTTTGTCACGCCGTGGCGGGGTGGCCGCAGCTTTGATGCACGACGCCGGCTTGCGGCGGCTGATTGACGGGACGGCGGTTCGAGCCGTCGCATGAGGGCGGTGCCGAGGCGCAACCGGCGAGAGTGGCGGCAAGGAGCACGGCGAGAAGCGTTCTTACGAGCATGTTTTTGACCCCATAGGTAGGCGAAACGCGCAAACAGATTAGCGCATTTTGTATTGACTGTATATGTGGTTTTGTAGAACGAAGACGCACCTTGCGTTGCAAGGTGCGTCGAGGGCGAGGAATTAGAGCCGCTAACACAAGTCATCGACGAATCGAGAGCAGATGATTGCAGCGGCGAGTGAAAGGAGCGCGGTGTGAATATCGAGTCGTCGTTCGAAGCGGATGCGCAGCTTGGCGAAGCCGGCAA
>CAKKOY010000038.1 GCA_919592095.1 Ralstonia syzygii subsp. syzygii
CGCTCGCATCAACTGGATGTTCTCTACTGAAACGGCCCGCAAAAAATTGGCCAAAGCCTACCCTGTACCCACCTCTGACAAACCGTCATAACCCCTGTGCAGAGGTACTAGGTCGATGCCATGCCGCTCGCGCAGCTTCTCGGCGGCCAGGGTCGGGCCGAAGTCCGCATAGCTACCGGACATTACAACTTAGCTCCAACACCCATTCGACGCATAATTTGCATTATGTTAAATAATGTCGAAAGCTGCGGGCGCGCCTGTAACACGTCGAACACAGGACTCGTGTCTGACCGGAAGCAATCCTGTTCCCTTTCGTGAAGCAAACTTGTTCACTCGTTGCCTGAACTAAGCGTATGGTGAAGCTGTATCATCCCGCCTTCCACCACTCGCAGAACACAGGAAGGGCATCATGGGCGAAGCCAAGCAGCGCGGCACGCAAGCACAGCGCGTTTCACAGGCACAGGCGCGGCTGGACGCGCTGCGCCCGGAAAAACTGGTCTGCGGCGCCTGCCAGACCGCCTTCACCACCTTCGACGGCATGGAGCCGCGCAACCTGCCCGGCGCGTGATCAGCTTCAGCGGCGAGCCCGAGGCCGTCGCCAACGCCATGTTGCTCTACCAGCGGGCCATGGAAAACGCCAAGCTCGGCACCCAGACGCAGGAAGGCGAACACACGCCCTACGTCGATGCCGACGACGGCAAACCGCAGTCCTGAGGCCGCCATGCAGAACGCGCCGGCGCGCCGCTACCGCCATTACAAGGGCGGCGAATACGAATGGCTGTGCGAAGCCACGTACGAGCCCGATCCCACGGTCCGGATGACGATCTACCGGGCCGCCAACGGCACCATCTGGGCCCGACCGTCGGCCATGTTCCACGAGAGGGTCGAGGTCGATGGCCGCCAGGTCCCGCGGTTTGCGCCGATCTACTGAATGCCGGAGAACATCGGCACGTTCACGCACACCTGGCTGTATCCCAGTCAGCTGCGGGGCTGGGAGCTGGTGTCGATCAGCAAGCTTGGCGCCTGGTTCATGCTCACCATCATGAGCTATGTGATGGTGACGCTGGTCAGCCCGCCAAAGGCGCCGGGCGACACTTGATGCCGTCCGCGGCGTCGCTGCATCCGGTATCGTGCCGCACGGCGCCGGGCAATGCGGCTGCCGAGCCGGGTCGGCTCACCCGGCCACGCGCCGCCGGTGCCACAGACGCGGCTGCGGCTCGCCGCTGGCCGGCGCCCGGTGTTCGAAGGTGATGCGCACCCGGCGCGAGAACTGGAGGTAGATGCCGCACGTGGCCAGCATCAGCAGCGCGACCGCCACACCGTCGATCAGCGTCTGCCGCGCACCGGGAATGCCGCCCAAGAGCAGCATCAGGCCGATCAGCGGGGGCAGTGTCGCCATATGCACCAGCATGGCGGGGCGGAACGCGCTGTCGTGCGTTGTCGCCAGCACCAGCACCGTGGTCATCGAGATCAGGTACAGCAGCAGGGTCAGGTTGATGACGCCGCTGCCCGGGGTATCGGCGTTGAAGAGATCCGCGCCCGCCACCTGCAGCGCGTCGACCGACAGCCCCTGCCAGAACACCCAGGTCGGGCCGCCGACGGCGATGGCGAGCACCCATGGCAGCCAGCCGGCAATGCCATACAGCGGATGGTGTTCCGCTTCTATGGGGTCGATGTCGACCCAACGATGCGTCAGCATGATGCACCCCTTCTTCAGCGTCCGCTCTGGCGACGGTTGCACGGGCAGGCACCCGGCGGCACCCGCCTCCCCTGTTCTCTAGCTTAGCTCGCCGGGCAGGCCGTGCAATGCGGGAGGAACCCTTAGCGCACAGGAGGCGTTCGCTGCGTCAACCAGCAGCGCGAAAGATGCCGGTCGCGCCGACACCCTACCGGTGGAATACGCGCGGCCGCTCCGGATCGTAGAGCGGATCGGGCGTGGTCTGGGTCAGCCGCAGCACGCCAGCCGGATCGAAATAGAAGTGCATCAGCGACGGCCACACATCGTCCGCCTTGAAGCGGTACGACCAGACCAGGCGGTCCATGCGGGAGAAATAGGCGGTCTCCACCGGTTTGCCGAAATGGTGCAGCACGTCGTCGCGGGTCCAGACATCGACCCTGGCCTGGGCAAACTCGAGGCTGCGCAGCACCTGCTTGAAGGCGACCAGCCTGCCGGCGGCGTCGAAGTCGGCGGCGTAGGTGAACTGCCCGTAGGGCTGGGTCGGATACAGCCAGCGCGTGCCGCCGTCGAGCGGATAGGACTCGCGCGGCGGGCCCAACTGCGCCTGCACGGCGGAGGCATCCCCGCCGATCAGCCGCTGTCCCTTCGTCACCGGGGACTCCAGCGCGGCACATCCCACCATCGCGGCGGCCACGCAGGCCACCGCCAGCCAACGCATTGCACGCATGACAGCCCTCTCCATCCAGACGTGATCGAACGTTGTGAAGTTGGACAGTGTAGCGCTGCCCGGTGTTTCAGCGCGGCAGCAGCGGCGCGATGTCCAGGTGCGATGCGGCCAGGCGCGTATCCGGGCGCGGCAGGCGCGGGATGGTGCCCAGGTGCGGCGCATCGATCCAGCGGCGCAGGGTCGCCACGTTGTCGTCCAGCCCGGCCATGGTCGCGTCGACCACGTTGCCGATCCAGCCGGCCAGGCGCAGGCCGCGCGCGGCGATGGCCTCGGCCGTCAGCGCGGCGTGGTTCAGGCAGCCCAGGCGCAGGCCGACCACCAGCACCACCGGCAGGCCGAGCGCCACCGCCAGTTCCGCCGTATCGAAGGTATCCGACAGCGGCACGCGGAAGCCGCCGACGCCCTCCACCACCACCGCGTCGGCCTGTGTCCGGGCCCGCGTCAGCGCATCGAGGATGGGCGGTAGCGTGATCGTCATGCCCTCGCGTCGGGCGGCCAGGTGCGGCGACATCGGCGCATCGAGCAGCCACGGGCAGAGCGTCGCCATCGGCAGGCCGACGGTGGCGGCGGCGCGCAGTTGTTCGATGTCTTCGTTGGTGCGCTCGGGCGCGCCCGCCAGTGTGCCGGCGGCGACCGGCTTGAGCCCGGCGGTGCGGTAGCCGGCGCCGGCCAGCGCCGTCAGCAGCGCCGCGCTGGCCAGCGTCTTGCCGATCTCGGTGTCGGTCCCGGTGACGAAACAGTCGAAGCGCACCGGCATGTCAGGCAGCGCGGGCGGCGGATTGCTGCGATTGGCCGGCCGCCTCCAGCGCGCGGGCCAGCCGTTCGATGTCGTCATCGGTGTGCGCGGCCGACAGCGTGATGCGCAGCCGCGCGGTCCCGGCCGGCACGGTCGGCGGGCGGATCGCGGCGATGCAGATGCCCTCGCGCTCCAGCGCCGCCGCCAGCGCCAGTGCCGGCGCGTTCTCGCCGATCACCAGCGGCTGGATGGCGGTGGGAGACGGCATCCACTGCCAGCCGAAACGTGCCGCCAGCCGCTGCGCACGATCGCTCCAACGAGCGATGTGGCCGGCCAGCCGGGCCCGGCGCGCGGCGCCCTCTTCCCCGGCGATCAGGTCCAGCGCCGCATCGACACCGCAGGCGACGGCGGGCGGGGTGGCGGTCGTGAAGATATACGTGCGGGCCCGCTGCACCAGCCAGTCGACCACCATCCGGTGCGCCACCACGCAGGCTCCGGCGGCGCCGGCCGCCTTGCCGAAGGTGCCGACATAGACAAGGCGCTCGGAGTGCAGCCCAAAGTGCGACAGCACGCCCGCCCCGTCCACGCCGAGCACGCCCAGGCCGTGCGCGTCGTCGACGATCAACCAGGCCTCGAAGCGCTCGGCCAGCGCCAGCAGTTCGGGCAGCGGCGCGATGTCGCCGTCCATGCTGAACACGCCGTCGGTGACGATCAGCTTGTTGCGGCTGGTGCTGGCGGCCAGTTGCGCCTCCAGTGCAGCCAGGTCGACGTGCGGATAGACCTCGACAGCCGCGCGCGACAGCCGGGCGCCATCGATCAGCGAGGCATGGTTCAGCGCGTCGGAGAAAATCGTGCAGTCTTGCGCCGGGCGGATGCCGCCGGCCTGCGCCATCGCGCTGACCACCGCCATGTTGGCCATGTAGCCGGTGCAGAAGAACAGCGCATCGGCGTGGGGGATATGCGGCGCCTGCAGGGCCGCCATGCGCCCCTCCAGCCGCGCATGAGCCACCGAGTGGCCGCTGACGAGGTGCGAGGCGCCGCTGCCGAAACCGTACCGGCGGGCGCCCTCGCCCACCGCCTGCGCCAGCGCCGGATGCGCGGCCAGGCCGAGGTAATCGTTGCCGCAGAAGCCGAGGATGTCGCGCGGCTCGCCGCCCGGCACGTCGATGCGCTGGCTGCGGTCGGTCGGGCTGTAGGCGGTGCGGCGCACGCGGCGCAGGTGTGCGGCGTCGATGGCGGCCAGGCCGGCCTGCAGGTCGTCAAGCAATCGCATGGGTTTCTCCTTCGTGTGCGCCGGTGGCTTGCGCAAGCGTGTCTTCGAGCGAGTGCAGCGTGCGCTCGACCAGGGTGTCGGTCTCGTCGTCGGTCAGCACATAGGGCGGCAGCAGGTAGACGGTGTTGCCGATGGGCCGCAGCAGCAGGCCATGCGTGCGCGCCGTCAGCGCGAAACGCTCGGCAAAGCGCGGGCCGGCCACCTCGGGATGCACGTCGAACGCGGTGATCATGCCGGCCTGCCGCAGGTGGGCGAAGCGCGCGTCGTGCGCCAGCGGCGCCAGCCCCTGGGCGATGCGGGCGGCGGTGACGCGGTTGCGGGCGAAGACATCCTCTTCGGCGAACAGGTCCAGCGTGGCCAGCGCCGCGCGGCAGGCCAGCGGATTGCCGGTGTACGAGTGCGAATGCAGGAAGCTGCGCACCGGTGCATCGTCGCTGAAGGCCTCGTAGATGGCGTCGCGCGACAGCACGATCGACAGCGGCAGATAGCCCCCGCTGATGCCCTTGGACAGGCACAGCAGGTCTGGCCACACGCCCGCCTGCTCGCAGGCGAAGAAGGTGCCGGTGCGGCCGCAGCCCACGGCGATCTCATCGGCGATCCAGTGCACGCCGAATGCGTCGCACAAGGCGCGCACGCCGCGCAGGTAGCTGGTGCAGTGCATCGCCATGCCGGCGGCGCACTGCACCAGCGGCTCGATGATCACGGCGGCGATGGTGCCGTCATGCTTGACCAGACAGTCGCGCAGGGCGGCCAGCGCCCGCTCGGCCACATCGGCGCCAGTCTCGCCCGCACCGGCCAGCCGTGCATCGGGCGACGGCACGCGGTGCGACTGCAGGATCAGCCGATCGTAGGCATCGCGGAAGATCGCCACATCGGTCACGCCCAGCGCGCCGAGCGTTTCACCGTGATAGCCGTGCTCCAGGCAAACGAAGCGGTTGCGCGCGCCCTGCCCCGCGTTGCGGTGGGCGTGGAAGCTCATCTTGAGCGCGATCTCCACGGCCGAGGCGCCGTCCGAGCCGAAGAAGCTGTGGCCGAGCACGCCGCCCGTCAGCCCGACCAGGCGTTCGGCCAGCTCCACCGCCGGACGGTGCGTGGCGCCGGCCAGCATGGTGTGCTCCAGCATGTCCAGCTGCGCCTTGAGCGCGGCATTGATATGCGGATTGGCATGGCCGAACAGGTTGACCCACCACGAACTGGTGCCGTCCAGGTAGCGCTTGCCGTCGAAGTCGATCAGCCACGGCCCCTGACCGCGCGCGATCGGCAGCGGCGGCATCGCATCGAGCCGTGCATGCTGCGTGCACGGGTGCCAGACCGCCGCACGGCTGCGCGCCTGCCAGGCCGTGTTGGCACTGGGCACGCCGTCCGCCGGCACGGGGATGGGGGGATACACCATACGAACCTCCTGGTAGCGAGGCCGGCCGCTGCAAGACGCAAGGCTGCGCGGGGCCGGCACATGGCGGCGTATGGTAGGCGGCATGCCATTTGGCGACAAGCGGACAGATCGGCGCTTTTGGCGGAAAATTCAATGCCATAGCACGATGAAGCCGACTTGTTCGTCAGACGTGCTGCGTCTGGCGCCGATCTCGGCCGAAAATTTTTTTTCGGTGCCGCAATTTAAGTGATCCACTGATCACTCACGCAGGGCGATCGGGGAAAAGGCGGTTCTATTGGGCCGTTTAGGTCGTGACGCCTTACCCCAAGTCCCCGCCGCCCACCGGCAGCACCGTGCCGGTGATATACGACGCCTCATCCGAGGCCAGGAACAGGATCGCCCGCACCTGCTCGCCGATCGTGCCGTAGCGGTGCATCAGGCTGCTGGCGAGAGTCTGGTCGACGATGCCCTGGTACCAGACGGTTTCCTGCTCCGACATCGGCGCCGCGTTGCGCGGGATCTTGCGTGGCGGCGCTTGCGTACCGCCCGTCGCCACGGCGTTGACGCGGATGTTGTCGTCCGCGTGCTAGAAGGCCAGGCTCGCCGTCAGCGCGTTGACGCCGCCCTTGGCCGCCTGCCGCCGCAATCTCCGCCTGCACTTCGTAGGCCAGCCCGGCGCGGTCCACGAGCAGTACCTGGGCGCCCTCCTCTGCCACCGCCTGCGCCACGCCGCGCCCGATCCCCTGCGCCGCGCCGGTAACGACGACCACCTTGTCCTTGAAGCGTGCCGGCGTGCTCATCGCGCTGCCGCCTCGCTGGCGGAGAACTTCTCGTAAAGGAAACTCACCGGCGTGACACCCGTCTGCTGCAGCCAGCCGCGCACCGCTTCCACCATCGCCACCGGCCCGCACAGGTAGATGTCGACATCGCCACCGTTGAGCCACGCCGGCTCGACATGCTGCGTGACGTAGCCCTTGCGCGGCTGGGCGCTGTCCGGCGCCACCACGCAGATGCGGTAGTCGAACGTCGGCAGCTTCGCCTCGACGGCATCGAGCTGCGCCAGCGCCACCAGGTCTATATCGTTGGTCACCCCGAACACCATGCGCACCGGCTGCCGCGTGCCCTCGGCGGCCAGCATATCGAGCATCGACAGGAACGGCGCGATGCCGGTGCCGCCGGCCAGGAACAGCACCGGCCGCGTCACCTCGCGCAGGTAGACGCTGCCGTACGGGCCGGCGAACGCGATGCGCTGGCCGGGCCGGGCCGCTTTGGTCAGGTAGCGGCTCATGCGGCCGTCCGGCACGTCGCGCACCACGAAGGCCGCCTGCGCCGTGCCCGGCGGCGCGAAGCGGTTGCCCTGGATGGTCTTGCGCCCCCTTGCCATGGCAGCCGCCACGTCGCGCGCATCCATGCCGGCTGGCATTGATCTACCGCCTGTACGACGAGCAGAACATTCCCTACTACCCGCCGCGCTAGGGTCCGGGGCCGCTCGCATCGGGCGCGTGCGGACGTTTCATCCATGTGAACGGCGTCCCGGGCGCGGTCTGGCGGCACGCGGCGGATTGACGGCCGCCCGGCATGCAGTAGAGTGAAACAACAAAGGCACGTCCACACCTGGAGCGTCGCGGTTGAAAACAATGCGCCGATCTGTCAAGTTCTCCTTGCTTGCCGCGCCCTTCCTGCTGGTGGCGGCCCTTGCCTATCTCGTGTCGGACGAGTTGCAGACCTCGGCGCTACAGGCGTCCTACCTGACGGAGCTCGGCAAAAAGCTGACCTTCCCCCTGCGGCCCGGCCCGAGCCCATCCGTGCACTACCCCAACTCGGGGCCCTACGACCGGCGCCTCGGCTACAGCCAGATGCCGGCCCATCTCGAACGTTTGCACGCGCGCGGCTACACCGTGGCCGAGCAGGCCGTGCCCTCGGGCACGATGAATGCGCTCATCAACCTGGGCCTCAACGCGCCGTATCACGAGAAGACGCAGGCCGGCCTGCAGGTGTTCGATGCGGGCAATCGCCTGATCTACTTCTCGCGCCATCCGGAGCGGGTCTACACCAACTTCGATACCGTCCCGCCGGCACTGGTCAACGCGCTGCTGTTCATCGAGAACCGCATGCTGCTCGATCCGGAGCAGCCACGGCGCAACCCGGCCGTCGAATGGGGACGCTTCTCCCGCGCCATGTTGGACCGCGTGCTGCACATGGCCGCCCCGGAGCACGAGTCGCCCGGCGGCAGCACGCTCGCCACGCAGATCGAGAAATACCGGCACTCGCCCGAAGGCCGCACCGAGTCGGCCCAGGAGAAGCTGCGGCAGATGGCCTCGGCATCGGTGCGCGCCTACCTGGACGGCGAGGACACCACCGCGGTGCGCCACCAGCTGGTGGTCGATTACCTCAACACCGTGCCGCTGGGCGCGCGCAACGGCTTCGGCGAGGTGCTCGGCATCGGCGACGGCCTGTGGGTCTGGTATGGCCGGGACTTCGCGCAGGTGAACGCGCTGCTGGACGCGCATTCGCCGGCCTCGCTGGAAGCGTGCGGGCTGGCATACAAGGAGGCGCTGAGCCTGCTGATCTCGCAGCGGCGTCCGTCCTATTACCTGGAGCACCTCGACGACCTCGAAACGCTGACCGATGCCTATGTGCGGCTGCTGGCGGGCGCGGACATCATCCCGACGGCGCTGCGCGATGCCGCGCTGGCCCAGTCGCTCCGGCAGCAGGCCCAGCGCGTGCGAGCGCCGACCACGCCCACCGAGCGCAAGGGCACCAATGCCGTGCGGGTCAACCTGGCCGCCATGCTCGGCATGCCGCGCATGTACGATCTGGACCGGCTCGACCTGACCGTCGGCAGCACGCTGGATGCCGCCTTGCAGCACGACGTCACGGTGGAGCTGATCAAGCTGCGCGACCCGGCCTACGCCAAAGCCGCCGGCCTGATCGGCGACAAGATGCTGCAGCATGGCGATCCGCGTGGCGTCACCTACAGTTTTACGCTGTTCGAGCGCAGCGGCGGTACCAACCGCGTGCTGGTGCAGGCCGACACCTTCGACCAGCCGTTCGACATCAACGAAGGCGTGAAACTCGACCTGGGCTCGACGGCCAAGCTGCGCACGCTGGTGACCTACCTCGAGATCATCGCCGAGCTGCACCAGCGTTACGCCGCGCTCGCGCCCGCCGCGCTGCGCAAGGTGGAAGTCTCGAAGCAGAACCCGATCGAGCGCTGGGCGGTCGACTACCTTGCCCAGGCGCAGGACCGCAGCCTGGCCGCCATGCTGGCGGCCTCGCTGGAGCGCAAATACTCGGGCAACGCCGGCGAATGGTTCACGACCGGCGGCGGCATGCAGCACTTCGACAATTTCGAGCCCTGGGAGAGCTATCAGCAGTTCACGGTGCGCGAGGGGCTCAAGCATTCCGTGAACCTGGTGTTCGTGCGGCTGATACGCGATCTCTCGCGCTACTACCAGCACCAGTTGCCCAGCGCCGGCGCCGAAGCGCTGGAAGACGACACCTCCCCGCAGCGGCAGGTCTACCTGGAGCGCTTTGCCGACCGCGAGGGCCGCCTCGTCATGGGGCGCTTCTACAGCGAGTACCGGGGCAAGAGCCCGCAGGAGCAGGAAGCGATCCTGGTGCAGAGCACGCGCGCGACGCCGGTGCGCCTGGCGACCCTCTTCCGCACCCTCGATCCGCAGGCCGGGCCGGACAAGCTGGCGGCCTTCATCCGGGCCTACCTGCCCGAAGCCAGGCTCGATGCGCCGGCCCTCGCCAAGCTCTACAACAGCTACTCGCCGCAGCGCTTCGATCTGGCCGACCGCGGCTACATCGCGCGGCTGCATCCGCTCGAGCTGTGGCTGGTCGCCTATCTGCGCCAGCATCCGCAGGCGACGCTCGCGCAGGTCAACCAGGCCAGCGCCGCCGAGCGCATCGAAGTCTACAAGTGGCTGCTGAAATCGCACCGCAAGGGCGCCCAGGACAAGCGCATCCGGCAGATGCTCGAAATCGAGGCCTTCCAGCAGATCCACCAGGCGTGGAGGCGGCTCGGCTACCCGTTCGACGCGCTGGTGCCGTCATACGGCACGGCCATCGGCGCCAACGCAGACCGGCCGGCCGCGTTGGCCGAACTGATGGGCATCCTCGAGAACGACGGCCTGCGAATGCCGACCGTGCGCATCGACCGCCTGCATTTTGCCGCCGGCACGCCCTATGAGGTCAGCCTGTGCCGCGCCCCGGCCACGGGCGAGCGCGTGCTGCCGCCGGAGATCCCGCAACTGGTCAAGGCGGTGCTGGCCGAAGTGGTCGAAGGCGGCACGGCCAAGCGGGTGGCCGACACCTTCGTCCTGCCCGACGGCAGCGCCTTGCCGGTGGGCGGCAAGACCGGCACCGGCGACAACCGCTACAAGACCTTCAGCCGCGGCGGCGGCCTGATCTCCGAGCGCGTGGTGAGCCGCTCCGGCGCCTTCGTGTTCTACCTGGGCGAGCGCTACTTCGGCACCGTGGTGGCCTACGTGGCCGGCCCCGAAGCCGCCAAGTACAAATTCACCAGCGCCCTGACGACGCAGGTGCTCAAGGTGCTGGCGCCCACGCTGACGCGCCATCTCGACCTGGGCGGCCCCGGCGCCGCCCGCGGCTGCGAAGTGCCTCAGGCCGCGGCCACGGCGACGGCGCAGCGGCTGGATTAGCCCCGACGCCATCGATCGTGCCCGGCAGGCCCGCCGTCAGACTTCCTTCCGATCGGTCGGGCCGTTGCGCCTGGGTGTCGACGTACTGGTGGCACTCCGCGCGCATGGCGTTGTCGCCCGGCGGGACCTGGCTTGCCGGGGCGCTGAGCCAGGGGGGCCCCCGGCATCGCGGGTGTTCAGCGGGAGGCGAAGCCATGCGCATCCACAATCGGCACCCGGTTGCGCTTCGACAACCAGCCATGGAACGCCACCTTCTCCGCCCCCTTTGCAGGCGAAGCACCCGGCCGACGAGCGAAATGCACGCTTGCATGCGCTGATCGCCGCGGCAATTCGCTTCGGCTGCACGGACTTCGCCTCCGCCGCGCGCTGGTCCGCTATCGGGCGCAGCACACACCGTGGCGACGAGCGCATGTTGCGATGGCAGGCATGCCCAGGCACGCCTCGTACACGCACGCGGGGCGCACCGCACAGCAAGGGCCTTGCCCCCACGCCGCGTCCCCGTACGTGACGCACCGGAACCGTTATGACGGCCGACGCCCTTGCCGGCAGGCCGGTCGAATCAGGCCATTCGGATTGAGCGCGGTGTGTTCGCCGGGTGCAAAAGGCAAAAATGCCCGGCGTTCTAACATCGCTCCACCAGCGGAATGCAAGTTCCGCGAGTGTTGACTCGAACGATTCCGGCCCGGCCCTCAGCCAATCTGGTGTACGCCCGTTTGCCTGGCCCAGAGTCAACGCGCCTACCCGGCCATGCGGGTTCCTGAATCCCGGCCGACGCGGATCGCATTCGTACTGGACCGCTCTGACATTTGCCACATGCCACCCTCACCCATTTCCGCCAGACGGCCTGTTCCGACCGATCGATCGTCCGCCCTGCCGAATCCCGTTCCGGTCACCCCGAACCCGGCGGATCGCCCATCGCCGAACCGGCCGCGCTCCGCTGCCGGCACCTTGGCCAGCTTGGTCCCGTTTGCTCGGCGCAAGTCGTCTCCCCCATCGGTGAGCGCGCCGAGCCTATCGCCGCAGGAGCGCGCCAGACGGCAGGATTGGAACGTCCAGTCGGCGGTCAGCGACATGTCGGCGTTTTCGGATGTGCGCGTCAAGCGATGGCTCAAGAAGTCGGCGTCAGATCAATATTTGTACGCGAAGAGCCTGACCCCTGCCCAACGCGACGAACTGGAGCAGGCACTCGACCAAACGATGCGCGGCGATACGCCGGAAGCGCAACAGGCCATGACGATGTGGCTTTCCGTCCAACAGGCGCGCCTGCGTACACATGCTCAGTGGCACCAGGAAGTCTACCGAAGGCAGCAACTCCACAACTTCATCGCCCCCTATGTCAGTGTCGTCGGAGTGCCGCTTGCTGTGCCGCTTCATGTGATGACGCGAACCGAATATTACCGTTCGCTATACCGGCCGGAGTATCCGCGAGCCTTCAACAATTTCATGAGCGTAATCGCCGATCCGTCCCTCAGCCAGGCGATCCGTCGCGCGGCCGTCGAACGGCTCGGCTATCACGCACGGCGCGAAGGCACCATCGCTATGCCTGAGCTGATGCAGTTGCGCAGGCAAGGCGCGGAGTCGCTTGCTGCCAGCGGATACCGCATCGTCGCGCCTTCCACGACCACCACACCCGGCGTCAATGCAATCTTCAGCCGACTGGAAGATGACCTTGCTGTCCAGGCGGTGCCGCTCGGGGCCCAGATCATGCTCTGGCAGACTGCCGCACAGGGGGCGGGCCTGGAAGACAGGTCCCAGCGCACGCATTGGTACTCGCCCTGGACCAAGTCCCAATCGCCGCTCCGGCTCGACAAGGTCAGCGCGTTCAACGCCGAAGAGAATGCCTTGTCCTTCGCCCGATTGCTTGCCCGACGCCAGGCATCGGCGGAAGCGGAACCCGGCAATGCCCGCAAGATATTGCAGGACGGGCTCACCGTCATCCGCGAGATTGCGAAGGATGCCGATCTCCGGGCACAGGTGTTCACGATGGCCGAAGACGCGCTGGGAACATGTCGAGACAAGGTTTCCGAAGGCTTTGCGGCGATCGTCAACACCGTCGACAATCACAAGATGGAGCAGGCCGTCAAAGCGGGGCGGATCGACCAGGAGAAACTGCAGGCCTGGGCGGGCCAGCAGTTCCGGCTGAGCGCCCTCGAAAAAGAAGTGGAGGCGTTCCTGCAGCGCGCCAAGGACGAAAACCTGCGGGCGCTGGAGCAGCACCGCGACTCGCCGCTGCCACTCGTATCGGCTTCGCTCATGGAGAGCATGTTGACCCCGGCGCTCGCGCCTGATCCGTCTCGCGAGGCGCTGGTGGCGGCACAACAGACCGTCCTGGACACGATGCAAGCCATCAGGGTCCTGCAAGACGCACCCGACACGCCCGCCGACCAGAAGCAAAGCGCTGCCGACGGCTTGGCAAAGCTGGGGGCAATGCTCGAGCTATTGCAGAAACGGATGGCGATGCTCCACGAGCCCGTGGAAACGAAGATGCATGCAAAGGTACGTCTGCGCAAAGCGCTCGATCTGCCCGACAGTACGGTGGCGGCCATGGCATACAGCGGCGTCAGCATCCTGAACGAGGCAGCGCTGAAAGACATCGAAAAAGCGGTCCGCGAACGCGAGACGAACCCCACGGAGATGGGCAACTATTTACTGTCAAACGAAACCTGGTCCGCAGGCATGAAGCAGTTGCACGACGCGCGCTTCAAGGACCTACAAAGGCGGTTCGAGGCCGACCCGTTCTATGAGTCGATGCCACCGCCTAATGACGATGAGCACGTGGATCAAATCATCGATTACAACAGGAAGACGCAAGCGTTCGCGCAACAAATGCAGGCGGAACAAGAGGCTCTTTTGCTCCAATGCGCAGGTCTGCGCACCGCGCAGGCATCGTGATCGTTTGCCGAGCGTCTTGTTCCATCGATGCGTTCACAGGGCCCGGCCTCTGTCCTTGGCTGCGTTGGAAGCGGCGGTCACGGTCCCAGGTGCACGGCTTGATCGAACGGGCGCATGAAGGCGCGGAACGCCCGGTGCCGGTAGCGTGACTTGCATGCGGCCAGTGACGCCTTCGACATAGCCCAAGCCCCATGGGCGGCTCGGTTGTGAGCGCTCCCGCGACTGGCCATCGCAGCCAATTGCGAGGGCGCGTCTTTGCGCGACACCCGTTCCGCCTTCGGCCGACCCATTGGCGTACCGGTTGCCCTCGTCCCGCTGACGCCAATGAGCGACCCCAACCTGGTTCCGCCGAAAACGGAGCAGGACATCAGCGCAAGGTCCGCTGCACGAGAATTGCCGCCGCGCACACCAGCGCAATCGCCGCGCCCCATACGAACAGGTCGCCGCAGGCCAGCAGCGTCGCCTGCCGGTCGATCTCCGCCGACAACCGTACCAGCTCCGCGCCTTGCAGCGGATGCGGCCACAGCCACGACGGCGTCAGCGCCGAGACGTGGCCGACCAGGTCGGTGCGGTGCTGTGCCTGCCCGCGCTGCAGCATCAGCGTCGCCAGCAGCGTGCCGAAGGCCTGGGCCCAGGCGCGCATGATTCCCTTGAACTGGTAGGCGTGGCCGAAGTCCTTGGCGGGCAGGTCGACATAGGTCAGCCCCGCCACCTGGATCACCACCAGCATGCCGACCATGCCCTCCATCAGGAACCCCGGCGTCAGCACACCGGCCGATGCGCCGGGCATGGCTGTGCGCGACAGCCACAGCATCGCGCCCGCCATCAGCACGAAGCCGATGGCGATCAGCACGTGCTTGCGCGGCAGGTAGTGGGTCAGCTGGAAGTTGGCGATGCCCAGCAGCAGCGTCACCAGCCCCGACAGGCTCATGAACTGCGCCGTGGTCTCGTAGCGGAAGCCCAGACCGTTCTGCAGCAGGCTCGATGACAGGAAGCTCCACGCACTGGCAAAGCCGTAGTAGATGGCGTAGAACACCATGCCCATCAGGAAGCGGCGCTGCAGCGTGGCGCGCAGGTCCACCCACGGCAGCGGGTGGACGGTCTGGCGGATGCCGATCCAGGCGATCAGCGTGACCACGGCCAGGATGGGCAGCACCTGCGCCGGCGAGCCGTCGGGGTGCACGAAGCGCGCCTGCTGGAAGCCGTGCAGCGCAATCAGCGCGGCCAGCCCGAAGGCGATGGCGGACGGCCAGTCCAGCGAGGCGAAGTCGCCCTTGCGTTCGTGCAGGCGGGGATGCGGGTAGAACGCCGCCACCAGGCCGCACACCACCACCGCCACCAGCAACTGGGCCACGAAGATGGCGCGCCAGCCGAACTGCTCCGTCAGCGCGGCGGAGAGGACCGGCGAGACGCAGGCGAGCCCGAAGATGCCGTAGATCATCCCCTTCATCATGGTGCGGCGCTCGTGCGCCGGGCTGTGCTGCACGAAGATACGCGACGTGGAGAGCATCGGCCCGCCGCCGAAGCCCTGCACGGCCCGCCCGACGATCAGCATGGTGCCGCCCTCGGCCGCGACGCAGATCAGCGTGCCGATGCTGAAGATCAGCAGCGACAGCAGCGTGTGCCGGCGATAGGTCATCCGGTCGGCCAGCCGCCCCATCACCAGGATCGCCAGGCTGGCCGCCGCCGCATAGGACGTCACCGCCCACAGGTAGACGTCCTGTGAGGCCAGCACCCCGCCCTCGATATGCGGCCCGGCGATCGAAAACATCAGGTTGGCCATGTAATCGACACCAGTCGCCAGGCCAATGACCATGCCGAGCATGCGCAGCTCCAGCCGGCTGGCGACCGTCGATCCGGCCGGCTGGAGGCCCGGTGCAGACATGGCGGAATGCGTGTGGTCTGTGCTTGGCGTGTTCATGTCGGGATGGTAATTTGCTTGGAAACCCGTGGAAATCGGCGTACCACAAATTCATTGTTCAACCATGCGAACGACGGACTGGAACGACTGGGATACCTTCTGCACTGTGGCCACGCTCGGCAGCTTCACGCGCGCGGCGGACCGGCTGGGCCTGCCCAAGTCGTCGGTGAGCACGGCGGTATCGCGGCTGGAAGGCAAGCTGGGCGTGCGGCTGTTCGAGCGCAGCACGCGCCGCCTGCGGCTGACCGATGCCGGCGAAGCGCTGCTGCGCGATGCCGGCCCTTTGTTCCAGCGCCTGCGCGAAGTCTCGGAAGATGCCGCCGCGACGTTCCAGTCGCCGGCCGGTACGCTGCGCATCGCCATGCCGTATGAATTCGCCGCGAGGCAACTCGCCGAGGTCGTGCTCGAAGTGATGCGCGAGCATGCCGGCCTGAGCATCGAGGTGGACGTGGCGCCGCGCCAGGTCGATCCGCTCGCCCAGGGCTACGACATCATGCTGACGGTGCCCCGCGAACCGCTGCCCGATTCCGGCATGGTGGCCCAGCGCGTGTTCGACCTGCGCCGCGCCGTGGTGGTCGCGCCCGCGCTGCTGGAGACGCTCGGCCCCCTGATCCACCCGGACCAGTTGATCGACTGGCCATGCCTGGGCCTGTCCAGCGAATCCGAATGGCAGTTCCGCGCGCCCGGCGGCGAGCCCCTCAACCTGCCGCTCGATTTCCGCATGCGCACCTCCAACAGCGAATTGCGCCTGCAGGCGGCGGTCGCCGGCCTCGGTGTCGCGCGCATCACCTCGGCGTTTGCCGAAGAATTGATCGCCACCGGCGCGCTGCGCGAGGTGCTGACCGACTTCCAGTCGCCGCCGATGCGCGTCTACGCGGTGTTTCCCGGCCGCCGCCTGATGCCGGCCAAGGTCAAGGTCTTCATGGACGCGCTGCACCGCCGCATTGAGCAGTCCGCCCGGGCGGGCCGGCGTCCGGACGCAGATGACCCTGCACCATGGCCACCCGCGGCGCTGCTTTGAATCCACCGACTCCTGCTTTTTTTCTTTTTCCCACCCGCAAACCATGCCTGCCCTGATCCGTTCCGCCGCCCTGCTCGCCGTTGCCCTGCTGTCGACCGCCGCCTTTGCCGAAGACATCGGCAGCGTCAATACCAACTTCCGCATCACCGGGTCCGACAAGATCGTCATCGAGGCCTACGATGATCCGCTGGTCCAGGGCATCACCTGCTATGTGTCGCGCGCCCGCACGGGTGGCATCAAGGGCACCCTGGGCGTGGCCGAGGACGTGAGCGAAGCCTCGGTGGCTTGCCGGCAGGTCGGCGACATCCGGTTCGTCAAGCCGCTGCCGCAGCAGGACGACATGTTCACGCAGCGCCTGTCGCTGATCTTCAAGACACTGCACGTGGTGCGCACGGTAGATCGCAAGCGCAACGTACTGGTCTACCTGACCTATTCCGACAAGGTCGTCTCCGGCAGCCCCAAGAACAGCGTGACTGCCGTGCCGATCCCGGCCAGCCAGCCGATTCCGGTCAAGTAGACGGGCATCGACTGCAATGCATCACATTGGTGCATTGCAGAGCAAGTGTGGTAGCGAAACAACGCATGATGGTGCATACGCAGGCTTACGTATGGTGCATCACATCATCTGGTGTATGATCAGGGTATTCCCTAACCGGGAATTCCCTAAGAGGCCAATCATGCAAAACACGAACGACCTGAAACTGACCGATCAACTGGAACGCGAGCTGATCGAGCGCGAAATGTCCGAAGGTATCTACTACTACCGCCGTCCGACCGGCAACGAATTCACGTTCGCCCAGTTCTTCGCAGCGATCGCGAACCTGTTCGGTCAACAGCGCACCGCCAAGGCGTAAGCCAGTCGAACAGTTGTCATCGTCGCCGGGGCACTCGCCCAGGCAAGCAGTACCGCAATATCGTCGTATCCAGTCGTACCCGTGCGCCGGCCGCGTGCCGCCACACCCGCCAGGTCATGACCGCCTGGTGCCTTATCGAGGGCCGGATTCCGGCCCTTTTTCACGTCTGCGGCGCGCGTTTTGCGTGCCGCGGCAGTGCTCCGCCACGCCCGTCTCCCTTCGGTTGTCTTCTCCTCCTGTTGTGCTTTACTGAGTAGAGCCGCGACCACCTACACAGACCTCGCGCGCATCTTCGCTGCGACGCAGGCATCCGGCGCACATCCCCAAGGAGACTCCCATGGCGATCAGCCTCAGCCTGTCGGTCAACGGCGCGCCCGTCACCGTCAGCGTCGAATCCCATACCCTGCTGGTCCAGCTACTGCGCGAGCAACTGCGGCTCACCGGCACGCATGTCGGCTGCGATACCGCGCAGTGCGGCGCCTGTACCGTCCACATGAACGGCCGCGCGGTGAAGTCCTGCAACATCCTGGCCGTGCAGGCCGACGGCGCGGACATCACCACCATTGAAGGCCTGGCCAAGAACGGCAAGCTGCACCCGATGCAGGAAGCCTTCCGCGAATGCCACGGCCTGCAATGCGGCTTCTGCACGCCGGGCATGGTGATGGCGGCGACCGCGCTGGTCGCGCAGTACCCGCATCCCGATGCACGCCAGGTGCGCGAGCAACTGGACGGCAATCTGTGCCGCTGCACGGGCTACCACAACATCGTGCGCGCCGTGCTGCAAGGCGCCGAGGCCATGGCGGCCGCCGAGGGCGAAGACGCCTCGCTGCAAAGCCTGGCCGCCGCGCGCGCCCATGCCGCCTGACGCGAGGAGGCCACCATGAACGCTCCCGCAGAACCCAACCGCCACCTGATCGGCGCGGCCGTCAAGCGCAAGGAGGACTACCGCTTCCTGACCGGCGCGGGCCAGTACACCGACGACGTGGTGCAGCCGCACCAGTCCTACGCCGTGTTCCTGCGCTCGCCCTACGCGCACGCGCGCATCGTCCGTATCGATGCGGGTGCCGCGCGCAAGCTGCGCGGCGTGCTCGCCGTGCTCACGGGCGAGGACCTTGCCGCCGACAAGGTCAACGGCTTGCCGTGCGGCTGGCTGATCCACAGCATCGACGGCTCGCCGATGAAGGAGCCGCCCCACCCCGTGCTTGCGCAGGGCAAGGTGCGCCACGTAGGCGACCAGGTCGCGCTGGTGGTGGCCGAGTCGGTGCAGATCGCCAAGGATGCCGTCGAACTGATCGACGTGGAATATGACGAGCTGCCCGCCGTGGTCGACCCTGCCGCGGCAAGCACCGCGGGCGCCGCGGTCCATGATGACGTGCCCGACAACACCTGCTACACCTGGGGCCACGGCGACAAGGCCGCGACTGACGCCGCCTTCGCCCGCGCCGCGCATGTCACCTGGCTGGACATCGTCAACAACCGGCTGATCCCGAACGCCATCGAACCGCGTGCCGTGAACGCGAGCTACTCGCGGCAGGACGACAGCTATACGCTCTATGTCGCCAACCAGAACCCGCACGTCGAACGGCTGCCGATGTCGGCGTTCGTGCTGGGGCTGTCCGAAGCCAAGGTGCGCGTGATCGCGCCCGACGTGGGCGGCGGCTTCGGCTCGAAGATCTTCCTGTATCCGGAAGACGTGGCGCTGACCTGGGCGTCGAAGAAGGTCGGCCGGCCGATCAAGTGGACGGCCGAACGCTCCGAATCCTTCCTGACCGACGCGCATGGCCGCGATCACGTGACGCACGCGGAACTGGCGCTCGATGCGCAAGGCAACTTCCTCGGCATGCGCGTGCACACCACGGCCAACATGGGCGCGTACCTGTCGACGTTCGCCAGCAGCGTACCGACCATCCTGTACGCCACGCTGCTCGCCGGGCAGTACAGGACGCCAGCCATCTATGCGGAAGTCAAGGCCGTCTTCACCAACACCGCGCCGGTGGATGCCTATCGTGGCGCCGGCCGACCGGAAGCCACCTACGTGGTCGAACGGCTGGTCGAGACCGCGGCGCGCGAGATGCAGATCGACCCGGCCGAGCTCCGCCGCCGCAACTTCATCCGCAGCTTCCCGTATGCCACGCCGGTCGGCCTGACGTATGACACGGGCGACTACGAACCCTGCCTGGACCGCGCCATCGAACCGGCCGACGTGAAAGGCTTCCGCGCCCGCCGCGATGCCTCGCGCGCCAAGGGGCGGCTGCGCGGCATGGGCTACTCCTGCTACATCGAGGCGTGCGGGCTGGCGCCGTCCAACATCGCCGGGGCGCTGGGCGCGCGGGCGGGCCTGTTCGAGGTGGGCGAGATCCGCGTGCACCCGACCGGCTCCGTCACCGTGTTCACCGGCTCGCACAGCCACGGCCAGGGGCACGAGACGACCTTCGCGCAGGTGGTGGCCGATCGCCTGGGCGTGCCGATCGAGAACGTCGAGATCGTGCACGGCGATACCGGGCGCATTCCCTTCGGCATGGGCACGTATGGCTCGCGCTCGATCGCCGTGGGCGGCTCGGCCATCGTGAAGGCGCTCGACAAGATCGAGGCCAAGGCCAAGAAGATCGCCGCGCACCTGCTGGAAGCCTCCGCCGAGGACATCGAGTTCCAGGACGGCGTCTTCCGCGTGGCCGGCACCGACCGCACCAAGACCTTCGGCGAGGTTGCGCTCACGGCCTATGTGCCGCACAACTATCCGCTCGACAAGCTCGAGCCGGGGCTGAACGAAAACGCCTTCTACGACCCGACCAACTTCACCTACCCGGCCGGCGCCTACCTCTGCGAGGTGGAGGTCGACCCCGAGACCGGCGAGGTGCGCATCGACCGCTTCGTGGCGGTGGACGACTTCGGCAACGTCATCAACCCGATGATCGTCGAGGGCCAGGTGCACGGCGGACTCGGCCAGGCGCTGCTGGAGCGCTGCGTGTACGACGACAGCGGGCAACTGCTGACCGGCTCGTATATGGACTACGCCATGCCGCGCGCCGACGACCTGCCAAGCTTCACGGTGGAGACCGCCCGGGGCACGCCCTGCACCCACAACCCGCTGGGCGTGAAGGGCTGCGGCGAGGCCGGCGCGATCGGCTCGCCGCCGGCGCTGATCAATGCCATCGTCGATGCCCTGGCGCCGCTGGGCGTGAAGGACATCCAGATGCCGGCCACGCCCCACCGCGTCTGGCAGGCCATCCAATCTGCGCAGGCGAATGCCTGACCTGACCGGGAGCGCGCCATGTATGCCTTCGAGTACCAAAAAGCCACCGACGCCCAGACCGCCGTCACCGCGCTGAAGATGCATCCGGACGGCAAGTACCTCGGCGGCGGCCAGAGCCTGCTGGCAGCGATGAAGCTGCGGCTGGCCCAGCCGTCCACGCTGGTGGACATCACCCGCATTCCCAGCCTGGCGGGAGTCCGCACGCAGCCTGGCGTGGTCACCGTCGGCGCGGCCACGCGCCATGCCGACGTGGCCGACAGCGAAGACGTACGCCGCATGCTGCCGGCGCTGGCCGAACTGGCCGGCGGCATCGGCGACCGCCAGGTGCGCGCGATGGGCACGCTGGGCGGATCGCTGGCCAACAACGACCCCGCGGCGTGCTACCCCGCCGCCGTGCTGGGGCTGAACGCCACCGTCGTCACCGAACGCCGCGACATTGCGGCCGACGACTTCTTCCTCGGCATGTACGAAACGGCGCTGGCGCCGGACGAGCTGATCACCGAGGTCCAGTTCCCGGAGCCGGATCAGGCGGCCTATGTGAAATTCCGCAACCCCGCCTCGCGCTTCGCGCTGGTGGGCGTGTTCGTCAGCCGCAAGGGCAGCCGCGTGCGCGTGGCGGTGACGGGCGCTGCGCCGTGCGTGTTCCGCTGCGCGCCGCTGGAGCAAGCGCTGTCGGCCAATTTCACGTCGGAAGCCGCGCGGCATGTGACGGTCTCCGCCGATGCGCTGGTCGCAGACTTGCACGCCTCGCCGGAATACCGTGCGCACCTGATCCCGGTGCTGGCGGCCCGCGCCGTCGAGCAGGCCCTCGCGCGGCATCACTAGGGAGACGCATGCCGGTCGATTCGATAGACGATTGCATCGCCCGACTGCAAACCCAGGGCTACTTCGCCAGCCGCGAGCTGGCGACTGCCCTGTTTCTCGCGCTGCGCATGCAGCGGCCGCTGTTCCTGGAAGGCGAACCGGGGGTCGGCAAGACCGAACTGGCGAAGGCGGCGGCCGGGCTGCTCGGCACGTCGCTGCTGCGGCTGCAGTGCTACGAGGGGCTCGACACCGCCAGCGCGCTCTATGAGTGGGACTACCCGCGCCAGATCATGGCGCTGCGCCAGGCCGAAGCGGCCGGCGAGCTGCCCCGCGCCGACACCCTCTACCGCGACGAATTCCTGCTCAAGCGCCCGCTGCTGCAAGCCCTGCTGCCCGACCCCGCGCACCCCACGGATACCGATCCGCCGCGCGTGCTGCTAATCGACGAGATCGACCGCGCCGACGAGCCGTTCGAGGCCTTCCTGCTGGAACTGCTGTCGGACTTCCAGGTGTCGATTCCCGAATTCGGCACCGTGCGCGCGCAGGTGATCCCCTTGGTCATCATGACGTCCAACCGCACGCGCGAAGTGCACGATGCGCTCAAGCGGCGCTGCCTGTACCAGTGGATCGGCTCCCCGGACAAGGCACGCGAGCTGCAGATCGTGGCCCGGCGCGCACCCGAGGCCGCCGCCCGGCTGCAGCAGCGCGCGGTGGCGTTCGTGCACCGGCTGCGCAGCATCGACCTGTTCAAGGCGCCGGGCATTGCCGAGGCCATCGACTGGTGCCGCGCGCTGGCGGCGCTGAACGTCACCGAGCTCGATCCGCAATCGGTGCAGGACACCCTGGGCGTGCTGCTGAAGTACCAGGACGACCTGGCCCGCGTCGATGCGCCCGTCATCGAACAACTGCTGGCCGCGCCGGCCTTGCCGGAATGACGCCATGCATGCCCCGACGCCCCACCTCTCGCCGATGCCATCTCCGCCGACGCTCGCCCGCAACGTGACGCATTTCGTGCGGCTGCTGCGCGGCGCCGGCATGCCGCTGGCGCCATCGCGCGCGGTGGACGCCATCGAGGCGCTGGGCCATATCGACATCGGCCGCCGCGACGATATGCAGGCCACCCTGGCCGCCCTGCTGGTAGCGCACCCCGATGAGCGCATCCTGTTCGATGCCGCCTTCAACCTGTTCTGGCGCGACCCCGACTGGGAAGGCAAGCTGCGCGCCCTGCTGCTGCCGCGCGTGCGCGGCAGCGCGCCGGTGCAGCGCAGCAACCGGCTGGCGGATGCCTTGCGTGCCCAGTCCACGGTTGGCCTGCCGCCCGGCCCGACACCCGCGGGCGAGCGCCACGACATCGTCGCGCCGTTCGCCTTCTCCGCGCACGAGGCACTGCGCACGCGTGACTTCGACACACTCGACACCAGCGAATGGCGCACGCTGCAGCACATGATCCGCCGCCGCCGCGTGCACCTGGCGCAGGAGCGCACGCGGCGGCTGAAGGCGGCCTCGCGCGGGCGCCACCCCGACCTGCGGGCGACCGCGCGCCAGGCCGTGCAGGCCGGCGGCGAATGGACCACCTGGAAATACCGCCAGCCGGTCGACCGCACGCCGCCGCTGGTGCTGCTGCTCGATATCTCCGGATCGATGAGCCGCTACTCGCGCGCGGTGCTGTACTACTGCCACGCGCTGGTGCAGTCGCGCGAGCGCATCCAGGCCTTCCTGTTCGGCACGCGCCTGACCAACGTGTCGCGGCAACTGCGCGAGCGCGATCCGGACGTGGCCGTGCAGGCGATCGCGCAACTGGTGCCGGACTGGTCCGGCGGCACGCGCATCGGCGCGGCACTGGCCGAGTTCAACCGGCGCTGGGCCCGCCGCACGCTGTCCGGCCGCGCCACCGTGCTGCTGGTGACCGACGGGCTGGACCACGAGCACATTGACCTGCTCGACGCGGAGATGGCGCGGCTGGCGGGCTTCGCGCACCGCATCGTCTGGCTCAATCCGCTGCTGCGCTTCGCCGGCTTCGAGCCCCGGGCGCGCGGCGTGCGCGCCATCCTGCCGCACGTGGACACCATGGTGCCGGCCCATCACTTCGACAGCCTGGCTGCGCTCGAGCAGGAATTGGCGCATGCTCGTCATGCGCGCGCGCCGCGCCGTCCCGCCCACGCTCATGCCACCGCCACCGCACCATGGAACTGACCCAGACCCACCTCCTGCCCGTTCCCTTGCAGACCGCCTGGGATGCGCTCAACGATCCGGCCGTGCTGCAGCGCTGCATACCGGGGTGCGAAAGCGTCACGGCGGCCGCCGAGAACGCCTACGACATCGCCATGACGGCCGCGGTCGGGCCGGTCAAGGCCCGCTTCAAGGGCCGCATGGAACTGACCGACATCATGCCGCCGCGCAGCTACACACTGCACTTCGATGGCCAGGGCGGCGCCGCGGGTTTCGGCAAGGGCACCGCGCAGGTGCAGCTGGCGCCGGAGGGCCCGACCGTGACGCGGCTGTCCTATACGGCACACGCCCAGGTGGGCGGCAAGCTGGCCCAGATCGGCTCGCGCCTGGTCGACGGCGCCGCCCGCAAGCTGGCCGACGAGTTCTTCCAGCGCTTTACGTCGGAGTTCGGGCCGGCCGAAAGCGCCACACCCATGGATGCCGCCTCCGCCGACCAGGCGATCCCCGACCTGGCCGCCGGCGAACTGGCCGCGCACGGCGCCCCGCGCGCGCCGCTCATCAGCCCGGCCGTGCAGCCGCGCAACCCGTGGCCGTGGATCATCGTTGCGCTGGTGGCCATCGTGGCGGCCTACCTGTTTCTGCACCACGGGGCATAATCAATCGAGGCCCCCTCCCCCACGCACTCGCCGCACAGGCCAGGAAGCGCATCATGGACAGCGTCGATCTCGAAGTCTTGAAAACCAGCGTGCGCTGGCTGGAACAGGGGCGGCGCATGCTGCTCGTGACCGTGGTGAAGACCTGGGGCTCATCGCCCAGGCCCGAGGGCGCGATGCTGGCGCTGCGCGATGACGGCGTGGTGGTCGGCTCGGTCTCCGGCGGCTGCATCGAGGACGACCTGATCGACCGCGTGCGGCGCGAGGGCCTGAACCAGACCCGGCCCGAAACCGTGAAATACGGCATCAGCGCGGAAGAGGCGCACCGCTTCGGCCTGCCCTGCGGCGGTACGCTGCAGCTGGCGCTGGAGCCGCTGACGGCCACCAGCGCTATCGACGCCCTGCTGCATGCCGTGGAAGCCGGCCAGTTGGTGGCGCGCACACTCGACATGGCGACCGGCGCGACCCGGCTCAAGCACGCCAGCGTCACCGACCGCCTGCAATTCGATGGCACGCGCCTGGTCACCATCCATGGCCCGCGCTACCGGATGCTGGTGATCGGTGCCGGGCAGCTGTCGCGCTACCTATGCCAGATCGCCGTGGGGCTCGACTACCAGGTCACGGTGTGCGACCCGCGCGAAGAGTACAGCGAAGAATGGGCGATCCCCGGCGTCGCCATGGTCCGCACCATGCCCGACGACACGGTGCTGGCGATGCAGCTGGACGAGCGCAGCGCCGTCATCGCCCTCACCCACGATCCCAAGCTCAATGACCTCGCGCTGATGGAAGCGCTCAAGACGCCCGCCTTCTACGTGGGCGCGCTGGGCTCGCGGCGCAACAACGCCAACCGGCGCGAACGCCTGAAGGAGTTCGACCTGACCGAAGCCGAACTCGCACGGCTGCATGGCCCGGTCGGCATCTATATCGGCAGCCGCACGCCGCCAGAGATCGCGATCTCCATCCTGGCGGAGGTGAGCGCCGCCAAGAACGGCGTGTCGCTGCCCACCATTCTGCAGGTCGAAGGCGCCAAGGCCGCCCGCGAGATCGCGGCCAATATGGCGTCCGGCTGCGCGGTCCCACACGCCTAGATTTTTGTTCACATGTGAACTGACTTGAGCGTCCCTACTCACGTAGGGCCGTAAACCGCTGGCCGTAAGGCATCTGAAAGGTTACATTCTTATAAATCGCTGATTTCGGCGTGGGCCCAACGACACAACATCAAGGTGGCCCGGCGCCCCTATCGCGCCATCCTCGCGGGCTGCCGATACCTGGCAACGGCCTTCCGGACCGGTCAGTCCCGAGGCGCCCTCCGGCCTGATCACCGGAGATCCGGCAGATGCGCCGCCACCGCAGACGCGGGCCATGGCGGGCAGCAGGCAATCCATGCGGGCGCGGGCCATGCGCCCCGCAACGCTACGAATTTCGAGTCTCAGGCATGAGTATTCTGGTGACCGGCGCGACCGGTTTTGTAGGCGGCGCCATTGCCGCCAATCTGGCGGACAAAGGTTTGCTGGGCGATACCCGCTTCGCGGTGCGCGGGGAATCCAGCGCCGAGGGCCTCGCACGCTTGCGCGCCAACCTGGAGCGCTTCCGGCTGCCTCAGTCGGTCCAGAACGGGCTGACCGAGAAGCAGATCGTGCCGTTCGACCTGCGCAACGCCGCAGCCACCCAGCTGGGCGATCCGGAAATCCTCATCAACTGCGCCGCGTTGGCGACGTTCTCGAACCACCCCTCGCTGTGGGATACCAACGTCGGCGGCGTGCTGGAGCTGGGCCGGTTGGCCAGCCAGGGCAAACGGCTCAAGCGATTCGTGCACATCGGCACGGCCATGTCGTGCGGCCAGCTGGCCGACCGCCATGTGCGGGAAACCTGGAACGTCCCGCCGCTGGAGCAGCACGCCGTGCCCTACACCTATTCCAAGGGGATGGCCGAGCTGAAGCTGCGCGAGGCCTTTCCCGAACTGCCGCTGGTGGTGGTGGTGCGCCCGTCCATCGTGGTCGGCCACAGCCGCCTGGGGTGTGCGCCGTCGGGCAGCATCTTCTGGATGCTGCGCATGGTCGCCATGCTGGAGACCTTCAGCTGCCGCCTGTCCGACCGCGTCGACATCCTGTCGGTGGACGACTGCGCTGAAGCCATCGTGCGCCTGGCAACCAAACCCGCGCTCGCGCACGACCTGTACCACATCAGCGCCGGCGATGCCCACTCGGAGCGCATCGAGACGCTGTATCCGCGCTTCAAGCGCTGCGCCAGCCCGGAAGAAGACGCGCAGGCACTGGCCGGCTACGTGTACCAACCCAAGATCGAAGAAAAGGCGCTGGCCCGCAAGTTCCTGCGCACGACCGGCGACGGCAACGTGCGGCTGGTCGCGCGCGCCATCCATCTGTATGCCAAGTTCGCCAGCATGAGCTACGTGTTCGACAACACGCGGCTGGTGACGGAAACCGGCTTCCAGCCGCGCTCGCTGCTGAGCTATCTGGACCGCTGCCTGGACACCTCCGCGTCGGAGTCGATCACCCAGCAGATGCAGTGGGACTACAAATAGGCGACCGGGCACCTTCCGCCCGCACGGCCTGATACGGCGCCGTGCTATAACCGTCGGCGCTTCCCCCTCAAGACCCCGCCTTTCGTTGCGAAGGAGCCTGCCGATGACGCTGCAAGCCGTTGCCCAGTTCAACGCCGCCACCCGGCTGGATTCCTTCATCAGCCTCGCTGCCGCCTTCGGGCTCGGCTCGCTGATCGGCTTTGAACGGCAGGTGCGCCAGCGCACGGCCGGCCTGCGCACCAACGCGCTGGTGGCGGTCTCGGCGGCGGCTTTCGTCGACATGGCCGCGCAGATCGGCTCGCCCGCCGATACCACCCGCGTGATCGCCTATGTGGTGTCGGGCGTGGGCTTCCTGGGCGCCGGCACGATCATGAAGGAAGGGCTGAACGTGCGCGGCCTGAACACCGCCGCCACGCTGTGGGGCTCGGCCGCCGTGGGCGCGGCGGCGGGCTCGGACCTGATCGGCCAGGCCCTGATGATCTCGCTGTTCGTGCTGGCATCGAACATCCTGCTGCGGCCCGTGGTCGACCGCATCAACCGCACGCCGCTGGACAACCAGGCCAGCGAAGTCACCTACACCGTGCACGCCATCTCCACGCGCGAGCGCCAGAAAGAAGCCCTCGCCGATCTGGAGCACCTGCTGGAAGACGCCAGCTACCCGATCAGCGATCTCTCGGTCATGCCGTTCGGCGAAGACCACGTGGAGCTGGAGGCCATGCTGATGCCTACCGCCGTCGATGCCGGCGCGCTGGATCGGATCGTCGGGGCGTTGTTGCATAAATCCGGTCGCCCGCGCGCGGCATGATGACGTTTACGCGCAACGGTCTGGGCAGATGGCGCGGTAAACAATCCGTCTGGCTGCGTAGATTGTCGT
>CAKKOY010000039.1 GCA_919592095.1 Ralstonia syzygii subsp. syzygii
GTGCTGGCATGGTCGCGATGGCGGCGCGCGCATCAGTGGCGCGCTCAGCAGTGTCACTACCGGGCGCGGGGATGTGCTCCGCCATTTTGAGCTACGGCTGTAGTACTAGGCCGGGACCGGCTGCTGTGGCTGCGCGCTTGCCCCCAGGTGCCGCAGCGCGGCGGGCTTCTCGATCTTGGCCAGCAGACCTGCGCGCGCGGCGTCGTAGCGCTTGCGGTGGTCTTCGTGCGAACCGTGGCTGAAGTTCAGGCGGAAGACGTCCGCGCCGGCGGTGAAGCGGGCGCGGATGGATCAGGTCGCCGCACGCCTGGAAGCATCCGTACCCGTCGTTCACGCGATCTCGTGGTTCGACATGATCTCGATGGCGCGGCACAGCGCGGAATGGTCCTGCTTGGCCCACCCGTTGGCGGCGCAGGTGTTGAACAGCTCCTGCGCGGTGGCGGTGTTGGGCAGCGCCACGCCCAGCGCCTTCGCGCCTTGCAGGGCCAGGTTCAGATCCTTCTGGTGCAGTTCGATGCGGAAGCCCGGGTCGAAGGTGCGCTTGACCATGCGGTCGCCGTGCACCTCCAGGATGCGCGACGCCGCGAAGCCGCCCATCAGCGCCTCGCGCACCTTGGCCGGATCGGCACCCGCCTTCGACGCGAACAGCAGCGCCTCCGACACCGCCTGGATGTTCAGCGCCACGATGATCTGGTTGGCCACCTTGGTGGTCTGGCCGTCGCCGTTGCCGCCCACCAAGGTGATGTTCTTGCCCATGCGCTGGAACAGCGGCAGCACGCGGTCGAACGCGGCCTGCGCGCCGCCGACCATGATCGTCAGCGACGCGGTCTTCGCGCCCACCTCGCCGCCGGACACCGGCGCGTCCAGGTACTGCGCGCCCAGCTTGTTGATGCGCACGGCGAAGTCCTTGGTGGCGATCGGCGAGATCGAGCTCATGTCGGCGACGATCTTGCCGGCCGCGGCATCCTTGAGCGCCTTCGCCACGCCCTTCTCGCCGAACAGCACGGCCTCCACGTGCGGCGTGTCGGGGACCATGATGAAGATGATGTCCGCGCGCTTGGCGACTTCCTCCGCGTTGGTGCAGACCGTCACGCCCGCTTCCACCAGCGCGGCCGGGGCGGGGTTGACGTCGTGCACGAACAGCGTGTGGCCGGCGGCGCGCAGGTGGCCGGCCATGGGGGCGCCCATGATGCAGAGGCCGATGAAACCGAGGTTGAGAGCGTTTGCCATGGTGAGGGGCTCCTTGTTGATGTCGGTTGGGTGTTGGGTTGGGCCCTGGTGGTCCATCTCCCGTTTCGTCCCCGGCAGGGGACGAAACGGGGGACGCACCACCAAAGCCAAACAAAGGCAAACACCCCATCAAGCAACCTTGTAAGCCGACCTCCAGCCCAAGCCCTCAACCGTCCCAGCCTTGGGCTTGTACTCACACCCAACCCATCCGCCATACCCGATCTCATCCAGCCACCGGAACAGGAACTGGTAATTGATCTCCCCGGTGCCGGGCTCATTGCGCCCAGGGTTGTCCGCCAGTTGCACATGGCGGATCGCGTCGAGATGACGGCGCAGCGTGTTCGCCACCTCGCCCTCCATCCGCTGCATGTGATAGATGTCGTACTGCACGCACAGGTTGTCCGCGCCCACGTCGGCGATCAGGTCCAGCACCTGCTGCGTGCGGTTCAGGTAGAAGCCGGGGATGTCGAAGGTGTTGATCGGCTCGATCAGCAGGTCGATCTTCTCGGCGGTCAGCGCCTGGGCTGCGAACTTCAGATTGTCCACCAGCGTGCGGCGCGCGATGTCTTCGCTCACCGACGGGGGGCGGATGCCGACCAGGCAGTTGAGCTGACGCCCGCCCAGCACCCTGGCGTACTGGATCGCTTCGCCCACGCCGTCCTGGAACTCGCCCACGCGGTCGGGCAGCACGGCGATGCCGCGTTCGCCGCTGTCCCAGTTGCCGGCGGGCAGGTTGTGCAGCACCAGGTCGAGCTGGAAGCGGTTCAGCCGATCGGCGATGTGGTCCGCGTGGAACGCGTAGGGGAACAGGAACTCCACGCAGCGGAAGCCCGCGCGCGCGGCGGCTTCGAAGCGGTCGAGAAAGGCGTGTTCGTTGAACAGCAGGGTCAGGTTGGCAGCAAGCTTCGGCATGTCGGTCTCCGTGTCCGTGGTGGGGGCCGTGCGCTCAGGCGGTGGCGCCTTCGGCTTGGTTCTGCATGTCTTCCAGGTCGACGGTCTCTTCGAACTCGACCACGTTGTCGATCTCGGTGCCCATGGCGATGTTGGTCACGCGCTCCAGGATCACCTCCACCACCACCGGCACCGCATGCTCGGCCATCAGCAGGCGGGCCTGCACGAAGGCGGGTTCGATGTCCTGCGGCTGGAACACGCGGATGGCCTTGCAGCCCAGGCCCTCGACCACCTTCACGTGGTCCACGCCGTAGCCGTCGAGCCCGGGCGCGTTGATGTTGTCGAAGGCGAGCTGCACGCAGTAGTCCATGTCGAAGTTGCGCTGCGCCTGGCGGATCAGGCCCAGGTACGCGTTGTTCACCACCACGTGGATGTAGGGCACCTTGAACTGCGCGGCCACGGCCAGCTCTTCGATCATGAACTGGAAGTCGTAGTCGCCCGAGATGGCCACCACGTCGCTGCCGGGCGAGGCCACCTTCACGCCGATCGCGGCGGGGACCGTCCAGCCCAGCGGGCCGGCCTGGCCGCAATTGATCCAGTGGCGCGGCTGGTTGACCGACAGGAACTGCGCGGCGGCGATCTGCGACAGGCCGATCGTGCTCACGTAGCGGACGTCGCGCGGGAAGTACCGGTTCATCTCGCGGTACACGCGCTGCGGCTTGATCGGCACGTTGTCGAAGTCCGAGCGGCGCCGCATGGTGCGCTTGCGCTTGCGCACCGCGGCGTTCCAGGCGGCGCGGTCGGGCAGCTGGCCGGCAGCCTTCCATTCGCGGGCGACCTCGATGAACTTCTCCAGCGCCGCCTTCGCATCCGACACGATGCCCAGGTCCGGACCGAACACGCGGCCGATCTGCGTGGGCTCGATGTCCACGTGAATGAACTTGCGGCCCTTCGTGTAGACGTCGATGCTGCCAGTGTGGCGGTTGGCCCAGCGGTTGCCGATGCCGAACACGAAATCCGAGGCGAGCAGGTTGGCGTTGCCGTAGCGGTGCGAGGTCTGCAGGCCGACCATGCCGGCATTGAGCGGGTGATCGTCGGCGAGCACGCCCCAGCCCATCAGCGTGGGCACCACCGGCACGTCCACCAGCTCGGCGAACTCGACCATCAGCCGGGCCGCGTCGGCGTTGATGACGCCGACGCCGCACACCAACAGCGGGCGCTCGGCTTCGCACAGCATCGCGATGGCGCGTTCGGCCTGGGCGCGCGTGGCGGCGGGCTTGTAGACCGGCAGCGGGGCGTAGGTGTCGGGGTCGAATTCGATCTCGGCGACCTGCACATCGAACGGCAGGTCGATCAGCACCGGCCCCGGACGGCCCGAGCGCATCACATGGAAGGCCTGCTGGAACACGCGCGGCACCAGCGCCGGCTCGCGCACCGTCACGGCCCACTTGGTGACCGGCTTGGCGATCGACTCGATGTCGACGGCCTGGAAGTCCTCCTTGTACAGACGCGCCCGCGGCGCCTGGCCGGTGATGCAGAGGATGGGAATCGAGTCTGCCCAGGCCGAATACAGCCCGGTGATCATGTCGGTGCCGGCCGGCCCCGAGGTGCCGATGCACACACCGATGTTGCCCGGCTCGGCACGCGTATAGCCCTCGGCCATGTGCGAGGCGCCTTCGACGTGGCGGGCCAGCACGTGGTCGATGCTGCCGGCGCGGCGCAGCGCGGAATACAGCGGATTGATGGCGGCGCCGGGCACGCCGAAGGCCGTGGTGATGCCTTCCTTCTCCAGCACCGCAACGGCGGCGTCGATCGCTCTCATCTTCGGCATGGTGTGTCTCCAGGAGGGGAATGGGTGGGGATCGGTTTGAGCTGATCCTATTCCCGCATGCCGATACGGATAAACGCAGCTTTGGTCAGTTGATTGCGGACACTGCGTATCGAATGATGTTCTGTGGCGCAGCAATCCGGGGGCAGGGAACGCACCGGAGAAGCCTGTCATGACGCCATTCAAGGGCCGGATACCGCATCGCAGCAATCGGGCCCGGCGCCGGCGTATCGTCCACATCGCCCCGCCGCATTTCTGCCATTTCTGTCGCGTGATACTGGGCTGAAAAGCGCCATCCCGGTACCGAATCATTCCTACAATGTCCGGACATTGCAGACCCGGACGAAGGAATGGACAAGCTCAAGCAGATCGAGGCCTTCATCGCCGTGGTGGAGCACGGCAGCATGGCCGCCGCCGCGCTGACGCAAGACGTGACCCCGGTGATGATCGGCCGGCGCATCAACGCGCTGGAGGCGCGCCTGGGCGTCAAGCTGCTGCACCGCTCGACGCGCCGCATCGCCGTGACGGAGCAGGGCGCGGTGTTCATGGAGCAGTGCAAGAAGGCCCTGTCGGAACTCGACCGCGCCGAACTACTGGTCGCCGAAGGGCGGCACAAGGCGACGGGGCACCTGATCGTCTCTGCCCCGGCCGCGTTCGGGCGCAAGCACGTGGCGCCGCACGCGCCCGACTTCCTGCGCGCGAACCCGGACGTGCGCCTCTCGTTCAACCTGACCGACCGCGTGGTCGACCTGGTGCGCGAGGGCTACGATCTCGGCATCCGCATCGGCGGGGCGATCGACCCGAACTTCGTGGCGATCCGCCTGGCGTCGAACAAGCGCGTGGTGTGCGGCACGCCCGCCTACTTCGCCCGGCACGGCGTGCCGCGCACCCTCGACGACCTGTCCCGCCACAACTGCCTGGCCTTCAACCTGCAGGGCGGCCAGCAGCGCGGCTGGTATTTCCAGCACAACGGCAGGATGGTCACCGTCAAGGTCAGCGGCAACCTCGACTGCAACGATGGCGAACTGCTGCACCGCTGGATGGGCGAGGGCCTGGGCTGGCGCTCGACGTGGGAGATCCAGCCCGAGCTGGAATCCGGCGTGCTGATGACGGTGCTGGACGACTACGCGCTGCCCGACTACGACATCCTCGCCGTCTATCAGCAGCAGCGGCCGGTGCCGGCCAAGATCCGCTTCTTCATCGAGCACCTGAAGGCGCTCTATGCGCAGCCGGGGTACTGGTCGCGCGCAGATTGAGGCGATGTCCGATCGACACGGGGAGGGGCGTCCATGACGATGGCTGACCGGAAAACAACGGTCAGCGCCATCGCATGAAAACCTATCCTAAAACATATAAACTTATTAACTCAAAGTGGGCCGCGCCATGAACGCGATCCACTGGACGGTCCGGGCGGCCAGGCAACTGCGCAAGCTCGACCCGCAGCATCAGCGCACGCTGGTGCTGGCGGTCGGGCAGCTGGAGGCCATGCCGCATTGCCAGCAGGTCAAGGTGCTCCGGGAGCACCGGTACGGCTACCGGCTGCGGGTGGGCGATTACCGCGTCCTCTTCGATTGGGACGGGGGGATTCGCATCGTAGAAATCCAGGAAGTGAGCAAGCGCGATGAACGCACCTACCAACACTAACGTGCAGCTGATCCATGGCCCGGACGGCGCGCCGGCTTTTGTCGTGATTCCGTACGCGGAATACGTCGCCAGCCGCATCGAAGACCGGAGCCTGATTCCCCATGCCGTCGTCGAGCGCACGGTGGAGGGCGCCACGCCCGTGCGCGCCTGGCGCGAACACCTGGGCCTGACGCAGGCCGAGGTGGCCGGGCGCCTCGGCATCTCGCAGCCGGCCTACGCACAGCAGGAAAACAGCGACCGGCTGCGCAAGGCCTCGCGCGACAAGATCGCCGCCGCGCTGGGGATCCTTCCCGCGCAGCTCGACTTCTGACTTGCGCCGGCCCGTCGCTGGCGCAATCCGGCGTCTAGCTCGAGATGACCACGCGTCCCTGCGTCAGGTCCCGCAGCGTGGCGCGCGCGGCGGCCTCGTCCGTCACGGGCAGGCGCACCGCCAGCGTGACGCCCGCATCGTAGGCGGCATCGACCAGCACATAGCCGGCGTCCTCCATCCAGCGTCGGATGCGCGCCTCGTCGGCGTAGTCGGTGACAAGCGTTAGCGTGGTGCGGGCGATGCGCTCGACACGCTCGGCCCGCGTCAGTGCGGTGGCGATGGCATCGGTGTAGGCGCGCACCAGCCCGCCCGCACCCAGCTTGACCCCGCCGAAGTAGCGCACCACGGCGCCCAGCGTGCCGTCCAGGTCGTGATGGCGCAACACTTCGAGGATGGGCCGGCCGGCGGTGCCGGAGGGTTCGCCGTCATCCGACATGCCGGATTGCCCGCCGGCCAGCAAGGCCCAGCAGACGTGCGTGGCGGCGGGGTGTTCGGCGCGCAGCCGGGCGATCACGTCCATGGCGGCGGCACGGTCCTCGACCGGCACGGCCAGCCCGATGAAGCGGCTCTTCCTGATCTCCAGCCCGGCCGTGACCGGCGCGCGCAGTGTGTAGGTCGGCACCGGTACGCTCAGGCCAGCAGGGCGGTGACGAGATCGGTCTCGCCGCTGGGCGTGAGCGTGAAATGCAGCGAAGCCTCGGTGTGCGCCATGTGCTCTTCCATCAGGGCGATGGCGCCTTCGACGTCGCCGCGCTTGGCGGCGTTCAGGAAAGCGGTGTGCTCTTCCGACGAACGCACCGCGTCGTAGGTGGACTGGTACATCATCGTGATGACCGAACTGCGCGCCGACAGCTCGCGCAGCATTTCCTTGAGCACGCTGTTGCCGACCACATCGGCCATCAGCAGGTGGAAATCGGCCATCAGCCGGTTGCGACGCGGGACGTCGGTGCTGGCCGCGACTTCGTGCTCCTCGGCCAGGTGCTGCTCCAGGCGCGCGTAGTCGGCGGGCGTGGCGCGGGCGATGAACTCCCGCGCCAGCGCCACCTCCAGTACGCGGCGCACCGCGAACACCTCGCGCGCCTCGGTCTCGTCCGGCTTGGCGACAAAGGCGCCGCGGTCCGGCTCGATGCGAATCAGCTTGTCCTTGGCCAGCATCAGCAGCGCCGCGCGGATCTTGGTGCGGCTGACGTGGTACACCCGTGCCAGCGCTTCTTCGCGCAGCTTGGTACCCGGGGGCAGCCGGTGGGCGACGATCGCCTGGGCGATGTCGTCGGCAATGCCCTCGGAGGAAAGGTCGGCGGCTTGTGTTTCTTCAGTCATGACAGCGATTTTACCGCCGTCCGCCCGGCGTCAGGCGTGCGGCAGCGTGTGTGCCACCGGCGCCGGCACACCATGGCCGACCGTCACCGCCTCGCCTTCCTCCGTGATGTCGATCTTGCCGTCGAGCACCGCGTTGGCCCGGGCGCGGTCGATGTCCTTTTCCCAGGCGGCAATCACCACCGTCGCGACGCAGTTGCCGATCAGGTTGCCCAGCGCCCGGGCGATGCCGATGAACCAGTCCACCGACAGCACCAGCACCAGGCCGATCGCCGGAATGGCGGGAATCACCGACAGCGTCGCCGCCAGGATCACGATGGCCGAGCCGGGAATGCCGTGCGCCCCCTTGGAGGTGATCAGCGCCACGCCCAGGATCAGCAGCAGGTCCTGCATCGCCAGCGGCGTGTTGGTCGCCTGCGCGATGAACACGGCGGCCAGCGTCAGGTAGATCGAGAACGCGTCGAGATTGAACGAATAGCCGGTCGGGATCACGAGGCCCACCACCGAGCGCTTGATGCCCATCTTCTCCAGCTTGTTCATGACGGAGGGTAGCACCGCATCGGACGAGGCCGTGCCCAGCACCACCAGCAGTTCGGCGCGCAGGAAGCGGATCAGCTTGAAGATGTTGAAGCCGGCCAGCCGCAGGATGCCGCCCAGCACCACCACCACGAACAGCGTCACCGCCACGTAGAACAGCAGCACCAGGAAGCCCA
The DNA here is from genome assembly GCA_919592095.1 of Ralstonia syzygii subsp. syzygii. Taxonomy (GTDB): domain Bacteria; phylum Pseudomonadota; class Gammaproteobacteria; order Burkholderiales; family Burkholderiaceae; genus Ralstonia; species Ralstonia syzygii. The sequence goes on from CAKKOY010000039.1 coordinate 7,934, forward strand.
ACTGCTTGAGCGAACCCGCGCCGTACTTGCCCACCGTGAAGGCCACCGCGCCCAGCACGCCCAGCGGCGCCAGGTGGATCACCACGGCCATCATGCGGAACAGCACATGGGACAGCTGGTCAATCAGGCCGACCAGTGGCTTGGTACGCTCCCCCAGCAGCGACAGCGCGCAGCCGAACAGGATCGACACCAGCAGCACCTGCAGGATGTCGCCCTTCATGAAGCCGCTGACGAAGGTGTCGGGAATCAGCTGGAGCAGGAATTCCGCCACGCCGCTCGATTCCACCTGCTTGGCCGTCGTCAGGTACGACGACATGGCCGAGGCGTCGAGCGTCTTCGGGTCCACGTTCATGCCGTGGCCGGGCCCGAACGCATAGGCCAGCGCGATGCCCAGCGCCAGCGCGATGGTGGTCACGACCTCGAAGTAGATGACGGCCTTGCCGCCCACGCGCCCGACCTTCTTCAATTCGCCCGCGCCGCAGATACCGACCACCACCACCGAAAACACGATCGGCGCGACCAGCATCTTGATGAGTTTCAGAAAGCCGTCACCCAGCGGCTTGAGGTGCTGCGCGAAGTCGGGCGCCAAGATGCCCAGCGCGATGCCCAGCGCGAGGGCGATCAAAACCTGCCCGAACAACGGGCGCGTGAAGCGTTGCATGGTGGATCCTCCTTTGGATTTGCACAGTGTCCGGACCCCGGCTGCTCGTCTGTTGCGATTGTCCAAAGGGCCCTGTCACGCTCGCTGCGCCGCAGCAGATTGTCGAACGGTGACAGCATCATAGGCGACCCAAGTTTTTTGGTATGCAATTTTTGAATACACATGCTAGGATCAGCCCATGCAGCCCGCGATGCCCCGCGCATCCGCCTCCACACACGCTGCACACCGGCCCGCCCGTCCCGCGCTTGCCCGATGTGGCCCGCCGTATAACATCCACGAGACCCATACCAAGGAGTGCCTCCCATGGCGATGCCCACGCTCGATCCGAACGCCCCCGACTTCACGCGCCGCTATCCGAACCTGGCGGACCCCCGCCTGGGCGCCGTGGCCACGTTCGCGACCGACGAATTCTTCGCACCCAAGGACCGCATGCTCAACCCCGAGCCGGCCGTCTTCATTCCCGGCAAGTACGACGACCATGGCAAGTGGATGGACGGCTGGGAAACCCGCCGCCGCCGCAACGGCGGCTATGACCACTGCATCGTCAAGCTGGCCCGCCCGGGCGTGGTCAAGGGCGTGGACATCGACACCAGCCACTTCACCGGCAACTTCCCGCCGGCCGCGTCCATCGACGCCGCCCACGTGCCGCACGGCGAGCCGACCGACGCCACGAAGTGGACCGAGATCGTTCCGTCCACGACCCTGCAGGGCAACAGCCACCACTACCTGGACGTGTTCGGCACGCATGCCTACACCCACCTGCGCGTGAACATCTACCCGGACGGCGGCATCGCGCGCCTGCGCGTGTATGGCCAGCCGCAGGTCGACTGGAAGGGCGCGGAGCGCGCCACGCTGTTCGACCTGGCCGCGATGGAGAACGGCGCCTACGTGGTCGAGGTCAACAACCAGCACTTCGGGCTGGCCTCCAGCCTCCTGATGCCGGGCCGCGGCGTCAACATGGGCGATGGCTGGGAAACCCGCCGCCGCCGCGAGCCGGGCAACGACTGGTGCATCATCGCGCTGGCGCATCCGGGCCGCATCCGCAAGATCGAAGTCGATACCGCCCACTTCAAGGGCAACTTCGCCGACCGCGTCTCCCTCCAGGCCGCGCGCGTGGCCGGCGGCACCGACGCCACACTCAAGACGCAGGCCATGTTCTGGCAGACGCTGCTGCCCGAGCAGAAGCTGCAGATGGACCACCAGCACGACTACGAGGCCGAGATCGCCGACCTGGGCCCCGTCACTCACGTGCGTTTCAACATGTTCCCGGACGGGGGCGTCTCGCGCCTGCGTCTGTGGGGAGTCCTCGAATGAGCCACGATATCGCCACCACCGAAGCCCGCACCGCGCTCGTCATCGAGCCGCTCACGCGCGCAGCCTTCGCGCCGTTCGGCGACGTGATCGAGCTGGAGGGCGCCCAGCAGTTCCCCATCAACCAGGGCACGACCACGCGCTTCCATGACCTGGCCAACGTCGAGGTGGGCGAGGGCGGCCGCGCGCTGATCAACCTGTTCCGCGGCCAGCCGCGCGCCCTGCCGTTCGAAGTGACGATGCTGGAGCGCCATCCGCGCGGCAGCCAGGCCTTCATCCCGCTGAACGACCGGCCCTACCTGGTGGTGGTGGCCCCGGCCGGCGAGCTGGACCCCACCCGGCTGCGCGCCTTCGTGACACGCGGCTGGCAGGGCGTCAACTACGCACGCGGCGTGTGGCACCACCCGCTGCTGGCGCTCGACGCGGTCAGCGATTTCATCGTGGTCGACCGCGGCGGCGAGGGCCCCAACTGCGACGAGCAGGACCTGCCCGAGCCCGTATGGCTGACCGAAGCGGCCCTGCGCGCCGCGCAACAGCACTAACAGGAAGGGGAAGCACGACATGACCCAGGCCGACATCGCCGCCAGCGGCATCGATGCGGACATCCGCACGTTTGTCGAGGCCGCGCATGCGCAGCAGGTCGCTTTCCTGTGCGAACTGGTGCGGGTGCCGTCGGATAATCCCTCCGGCGACTGCGCCCCGCATGCCGCACGCGCCAAGGCGCTGCTCGAAGCACTCGGCCTCGTGGTCGAGGCGCATCCCGTGCCGCCAGCCGAGGTGCATGCGGCCGGCATGGTCAGCGCCACCAACCTGATCGTGCGGCACACCTTCGGCCGGGGCGGCCCGACCATCGCCCTGAACGCGCACGGCGACGTGGTGCCGCCGGGCCAGGGCTGGACGCACGATCCGTACGGAGGCGAGGTTGTCGAGACCGCACACGGCCCCACCATGTTCGGCCGCGGCGTGGCGGTCTCCAAGTCGGATTTCGCCACCTACACGTGGGCGCTGCTGGCGCTGATCGAAGCCGAACAGCATGGTGCCCGGCTCAACGGCACCGTCGAGCTGCACTTCACCTACGACGAGGAGACGGGCGGCAACATCGGCCCGAAGTGGCTGCTGGACCAGGGCTTGACCCGGCCCGACTACGCCATCTCGGCGGGGTTTGCGTATGGCATCACCTCGGCGCACAACGGCTGCCTGCACGTGGAGGTGACGGTACGCGGCAAGCAGGCGCACGCCGCCATGCCGCACACCGGCATCGACGCCATCGAGGCGGCCACGCACATCCTGCAGGCTGTGTACGCCTACCGCGCCGAACTGGCGACGCGGACATCCGCCGTGCCGGGCATCGACCATGCGACGCTCAATGTCGGCCTGATCCAGGGCGGCATCAACACCAACGTCGTGCCGGATCGCGTCACGTTTCGCATCGACCGGCGGATGATTCCGGAAGAAGCCGGGCGCGATGCGCAAGGCGAACTGCGCGCCGTGATCGAACGCGCGGCGCGCGAGCGGCCGGGGATCGAGGTGTCGGTCGAGCGGATCCTGCTGGCTGAGCCGTTGGCCGAGCTGCCGGGCGTGCAGACGCTGATCGCGGCCCTGCGGCGGCATGCGCTGGCGGTGTTCGGCGGCGATGTGCCGGTGCACGGCGTGCCACTGTACACCGATGCGCGTCACTACACGGCACGCGGCGTGCCCACCGTGCTGTACGGCGCCGGCCCTCGCACCCTGATGGAAGCCCGCGGGCACAACACCGACGAGAACCTCCGGCTGGGCGACCTGCGCGGTGCGACCGTGGTCGTGGGCTGCGCGGTAGGGGCGTTGCTGGGCGGCTGAGTCCCCGGGCCGGCGCTCATGCCGGCCGCGTTGCCGTGCCGGTGTCCGCCACGGACGTCCGCGACGCGTACTGCTCCACGACGACGGCCACCGCGCCGGTGCCTCCACCGCTTTGCACCGGGCCGATGTCGAAGCTGCCCAGGCTGGCGAGCTCGCCGCAGTTGCTGAGCACGTCCATCCCGAGCGCGCGCTCGCCCAGCCGCACGCGCTCCACGACCCACTCGCTGTGGCCGTTTGCGTTCTTCCGCTCCGTCACGAACACGAGCACCACCACTTCGGTCTGACCGATCCGCCGCCGCTTCTTCGCATGCCGCGCCGGCGCGGGGCTGCCTTTGACCTCCCGCAACAGCCTGCGCACGGCGGCTTCCAGCAGGGCCAGGGTCGCCTCCGTCGGCTGCGCAATGACCGGGGCGGGCGCCGGCGCGGGGGTCTCGATCGGCTCACGGGCCGGCTCCGGGATGGCGTGGGCGGCGATGCGTTTCATGTCGGGCGGATGGGCCTGGGCGTGATGTCGGGGGAGAGCGGCGCCAGTGGCGGCGCGCCGCGTTACCCTCACTACATTGCACCGCGCGGGGAGCCGCACGCCGGTCGGCGAAGGGGGGTGTCCATCGGCGAAACCGCCTGTGCCGAATCACGAAGCGCATGCCGGCCCCGCGCGGGTAACATCCACCACCACACACCGCCGGACGCCTTGCCTCGTCAAGGTCTGGTGGCGCCTGCCCCGGCAGGCCGGCGCAGGCGGCAGCCCCGTCCCGATCCATCCAAGCAACCCATCGAAGACCCATGCGCATCTGCATCTACCACAACCCCCGCTGCTCCAAGTCCCGCGCCGCGCTGGAGCGGGCCGAAGCCTTCGCCGGCCAGGCCGGCGAGCCGCTCGACGTCATCGACTACCTGAAGACCCCGCCCACGCTGGCCGACCTGAAGACGCTGGCGCAACAGCTCGACACGCCGGTCCGCTCACTGGTGCGGGAGAACGAAGACGAGTACGCCCAGCTCAACCTCGCCGATCCGTCCCTCTCCGACGAGGCGCTGCTCAAGGCCATCGCCGCCCATCCCAAGCTGCTGCAGCGCCCGGTGCTGGTGCGCGGCGGCCGCGCCATCATCGGCCGGACGCCCGAGGCGCTGGATGCCTTCCTGAAATAAGGCCCGCCTGCCAAAGATGAACGGCCTGCCGACTTCCGTCGGACAGGCCGTTCAGGGGTGGCCGTTCGCGTTGCGCGAGGGCCGGGGCTGCGTCCGTCAAGACGCGCACGGGCACCGGATCATTCCAGGCCCATCAATCGGGCCAGTTCTGACCCGAATCCGATCGCCAGCATGGCAACCAGCACCACAGCCAGCGCCACCGCGGTCGATACCGCTGTGACCTTCATGACTTCAGTGTCATCGCTCTCGTCGCCGCGGGCGCGGTGCAGATGCGAATGCGCGCGCGCGTCGAGCGGGACCGCCTTGGCTGAAGTCTTGCGATGCCAATGCAAGCGCTCCGTCATCGCTCGCAGATGGTGCGTATCAAACGCGTCACGGGAAAATCGCATCGCTGTACCTCCCGCCGTTTCGTGTGATGACCGACGCCGGCACTCACCAGCGTCGGAGTACGTGCGGCCCGATGACGATACGGCATGCAAATGACGTATGCGAGTGGCTTTGCATGTCGGCGCCTGCTGGCACAGTCGTCTGGTCGCCTCGCACAGCACCAGCGTAGAACGGGGTGCCGGGCGCCGCAAGTTGCGGTGCCGCATGGTGCCCGCGTCACGCGGGGAAGACGCTGGTGGCGCGCTGCTCTTGGGTTTGCGGGTGATGCGTGCAGCGCTCAGTCCTGTGCGGGCTGGGCGGGGCTTTCAGCTCGGCCTGCTCTGTTTCGCGGCGGCGCACCTCGGCCAGCATGTTGCAGAAGAGCGCACCTTGTTCCTTCGCATCGTCCAGCGCGATATGCGTGTGCGGCAGCGGATCGTGCCACTGCGCGGGGAAGGCCGCCTTGACGTTGCGCCGGTACGGCAGGCCGGTCAGCGCAAAGGCCAGCGTCTTGATGTCGAGCGCCGCCCAGCCGAACGGCGAGCGGCCGGCAAACCGCATCATGTACCAGAACATGAAGGTGAAATCGAAGCCGGCCGGAAAGGCCACGAAGACCGGCTTGCCCGGCAGGCTCTCGACCCATTCCACGTAACGCGGCAGCGCCGCCTCGGGCGTCTCCAGGTCGCGCCGGCAGGCGGCCCACGCCTCGGGCTGCTGCGCCCACCACTGCATCTGGATCGGGTGCCCTTCAGCACCGGGCAGCGTCTCGAGATTCGCCTCGAAGGTGCCCACCAGCGTCTTGTCGGCGAGATAGGCCGCGCTGGCAAAGCTCAGCATCGAATGCGGCCCGGGGATGGGCGCGTCGGCTTCGATGTCGGTGCTGACATAGATTTCCGGCCGCGTGTCGGGCGGCTGGTTGCCGCGCTTGCGGCGGGGCTTGTCGGCCGGTGCGGCGGGGGCAGGGGCGGTGTCCGAGAAGGTGTCGTCGCTCATGCGGTGCCTTCATCGGCGAACAGGCGGTCGGCGACGTACGGATTGGTCGCGCGCTCTTCGCCGAAGGTGGAAACGGGGCCATGGCCCGGCACGAAGGTTACATCGTCGCCGAGCGGCCACAGCTTGGTCCGGATCGAGCGGATCAGGTCCGCATGGTTGCCGCGCGGGAAATCGGTGCGGCCGATCGAGCCGGCGAACAGCACATCGCCGACGATGGCGATGCGGTCCGGCCGGCTGCAGAACACCACGTGGCCCGGCGTGTGGCCAGGGCAGTGAAACACTTCGAGCGTGCGGCCGGCCGCTTCCACCGTGTCGCCGTCGTCCAGCCAGCGGTCGGGCACGAACGCGCGGGCGGGCGGGAAGCCGAAGCGCTGGCTTTGCGCCGGCAACTGGTCGATCCAGAACGCCTCATCCTTGTGCGGCCCTTCGATGGGCACGCCGAGCTGGGTGCGCAGGGCGTCGGCGGCGGCGCAGTGGTCCACGTGGCCATGCGTGAGCAGGATCTTTTCGATGCGGGCGCCTTGCTGGCGGGCCGCGGTCAGGATGCGGTCGATGTCGCCGCCAGGGTCGGTGACGGCGGCGCGCCCATCGTCGCCGATCAGCAGCGTGCAGTTCTGTTCAAACGGCGTAACCGGGACAACGACGACTTTCATGTGGTTTTTTGTGCACATTGGTGCGGAAAAGGAACAGGCCGATTGTATCGGCCCCAGCCCGCGCCAGCACTGGGCTGGCGGGCTGCCGCCGCGACCTCGGGAAAAAGCTTCTACAAAGTTGATGCAAGATGCCAGCGTGATCGCGGTGAATTGACAGGAAATGTCAATAGGTCGGCGCGAAGTGCATGGTAGACTCGCGCCCATGCTCAAGCTCACCCATCCGCTCACCAGCCCTTCGGCCGGCCGCGCGCTGCGCGCCTGGCTGCTGCATGGCGCCACCCTGATGATGCTGGCGGGCTGTGCTGCCGTTCCGGGCGAGCCGCCGAGCACGGCCACGCATGCACCCGCACCGCGCCTGGCCGACACGCGCGACAACCCGGATGCCTGGGGCACGCTGGCTTTCCGCGGCGTACCGGAATCCAACAGCTTGCAGATGGCGCCCGCCGATACCGAGCCCGGCCTGCGTGCCGACCTCGGCACGTTCGAGCAGCGCGGTCTCGCGTCCTGGTACGGCCGCGGCTTCCATGGCCGGCGCACCGCCAGCGGCGAGCGCTTCGACATGAACGCTTTCACCGTCGCGCATCCGTCGCTGCCGCTGTCCAGCTGGGTGCTGGTGCGCAACCTGTCCAACGACCGCGTCGTCGTCGCCAAGGTGACCGACCGCGGGCCGTACCATGGCAAGCGCATCATCGACCTGTCCTACGCCGCCGCCAAGCGGCTCGATTTCGTCCGGCGCGGCTCGACCCAGGTGGAGATCCGCCGCCTGTCGCGCGCCGAGATCGAGGCACTGCGCCCCGAGCTGACGCAGACCGACGTCGCCAGCAACAACGGCGACGCCGACATGGGCGCCGACGAGCCCGCGCCGCCGCGCAAGAAGGCGGTCAAGCGCCGGGCGAAGGCGCACCGTTAATCCTTTCCGTCGTTCTTCAGCGCCAGCGCGCTCTGGTACAGCGCGTCGACCGGCGCGCCGGTGATCGCCCCGGCCAGCTTGGCCGCGCGCTTGGCCGGCAGCTCGGCCAGCAGCAGGCGCAGCACCTGGTCCGCGGCCAGCGCGGTGGGCGCGGCCTCCTGCGCGCCCGCGCCTTCCACCACCAGCACGAATTCCCCCTTGCCGTGCGACGCGTCGGCGGCCAGCCAGGCGGGCGCCTCAGCGGCCGGCAGCACGACGATCTGCTCGAACAGCTTGGTCAGCTCGCGGCCGATCAGCAGCCGCCGCGCGGGCAGATGCCCGGCCAGCGCAGCCAGCGTAGCCTCGATGCGATGTGGTGCTTCGTACAGGACCCAGGCCGGCCCGTGCGCGGCCCACTGGCGGATGGCCGTGTCGCGCTGGCCCGCTTTGGGCGGCAGGAAGCCGACGAAGGTGAACTGGCCGGCGGAGGTCTCCAGCAGCTCGCCCGCCGCGGACAGCGCCGTCACGACCGCGCTCGCACCCGGCAGCGGAATCACGCGGTGCCCGGCCGCGCGTACGGCTTCGACAATGCGCGCGCCCGGGTCCGACACGCCCGGGGTGCCGGCATCCGACGCATAGGCGATGCGCTCGCCGCGCGCCAGACGCTCCACGATGCGCGCGGCCGCCTCGCGTTCGTTGTGCTCGTGCGCCGCCAGCAGCGGCCGCGACAGGCCCAGGCGATGCAGCAGCTGGCCGGTGTTGCGCGTGTCTTCGCAGGCCACCGCGTCGGCCAGGCCGAGCACGTGCCGCGCGCGCAGCGACACATCGGCGGCGTTCCCGATGGGGGTGGCCACCACATATAATGCGCCGGCGGGATAGTGCTGGTCATGTGCCAGCAGGGTCCAGTCAGGATCACTCACGAGAACTTCTCTTGGTCAGTCGATTCAAACCGCAGATGCACGCGCCGCAGCCCGTTCCCTCGCCGCCCGGCACCGCCGCGACGGGCGAGGCCGGTGAAGACCGCGCGCTGCGCTACCTGCAGGCGCGGGGCTTGTCGGCGGTGGCACGCAATTATCGCTGCAAGGCCGGCGAGATCGACCTGGTGATGCGCGATGCGGCCGGCACGCTGGTGTTCGTCGAGGTGCGCGCCCGCGTGGCGCGGTCGACGCAGCGCTTCGGCGGCGCGGCCGCCAGTGTGACACCGACCAAGCAGCGCCGCCTGATTGCCGCGGCCGAAGATTTCCTCGCACGCCATGCCGGCAGTCGTTGCGAAGTGCCGGCCTGCCGCTTCGATGTCATCGCCATCGACGGCGCGCGCATTGAATGGATGCGCGATGCCTTCGGTGTCGAAGCCTGAACCCGATTCCTCCAACCCCTCCGGACTCCACAAGGACAGCATGAAACTCCCGTTGCCCACGTCTGCCCGTCTCAAGCGCGCCGTCGTGCTGGCCGCCCTGGCCGGCATCACCGCCACGCAGCTGACGGCGTGCTTCCCGCTGTTTGCCGGTGCCGTGGCCGGCGGTGTGGCGCTGGCCACCGACCGCCGCCCGACCGCCGCGCAGACCATCGACCGCGGCCTGCAGATGGAGGCAGAGAACTCCCTGATCGCGCGCTACAACGGCCTGGCGCACGTCAACGTGACGGTCTACAACCGCAAGGTGCTGCTGACCGGCGAGGCCCGCGACGAGCAGGTCAAGCAGCAGATCGGCCAGTACGCGCAAAAGCTGGAGAACGCCCGCGAGGTGGTCAACGAAATGACGGTCGGCGAATTCAGCTCGTTCGGCGCGCGCACCAACGACACCTACCTCACCACCAAGGTGAAGGCCGCGCTGGCCGGCATCGAGGGGATGCCATGGAACTCGATCAAGGTGACCACGGAGGCGCAGGCCGTCTACCTGATGGGCGTGGTGACCGAGTCCGAGGGCGAGCGCGCCACCGAGGCCGCGCGCACGGTGGGCGGCGTGGGCAAGGTGGTGAAGGTGTTCGACTACGTCAGCGAAGACGAGCGCAAGCGCCTGGACGCTAACGCCTCGTCGACCAACCCGTCCACCACGTCCGAGGCACCGCAAGGCACGCCGACCGCCACGCAGGCGCCGGCGCCGGTGACTTCCGCCGCGCCGGGCCAGCCCGGCGCGGGCGCGACCGTATCGCCGACCACGTCGCCGGCGTTGCCGCCGGGCCGCCAATTGCCGTAAGCAGCATCGCTCAGCAGAAAACGCAGCCGCCGCGCTGCGTTTTTTGTTGCGTTGTGCGTCGCGCGATACGCTGGGCGCCGCTGCGTGCTAGCGTATGGCGCATTCGTGACTTCGCCCGCCTGTCATGCCCGTCGCCCACCGACTTGCCGCCGCGGCCTTGCTCGCGGCGCTGTCCGCGGCCCCGTCCGTGGCGCATGCCGCCGATGCCCCGCCTTCCAATGCGCAGGCCCGCACCTGGGCGGCGTCCTGCGCCAGCTGCCATCACGCCGACACCGCACAGGGCGCCAAGGTTGCCGCGCCGACGCTCGCCCCGCTGGCCGGCCGCCCGCAGGCCGAGCTGATCGGCACGCTGCAGGCCTTGCGCAACGGCACGCGCCCTTCCACGGTGATGGGGCAGCTGATGCGCGGCTATGACGATGCGCAGATCGCCGCCATTGCCGGCTGGCTGTCGCGCCAGCCGCAGGAGGCGCCATGAGCCTGCACAGGGACCGGCGCGCCGTGCTGCGCGCCATCGGGGCGACCGCGCTGGCCGGACCGCTGGCGGCCTGCGCCTCGCTGTCGGGCATGCGCAATGCGCGGGTGGTGGTGGTCGGCGGCGGGTACGGCGGGGCGACGGCGGCCAAGTACGTGCGCGTGTTCTCCGGGGGGCGTGTCGATGTGACGCTGGTCGAACCCAACGCGGCCTTCATGTCATGCCCGCTGTCCAACCTCGTGCTGTCGGGTGATCGCGACCTCGCGTCGCTGACGGTGCCGTACGACGCGCTGGTCGAGCGCCACGGTGTGCGCTGGGTACGCGACCGCGTCGCGGCCATCGACCTCGGCGCCAGGCAGGTGCGTCTGGCCGGCGGCGGCACGCTCGACTACGACCGGCTGATCCTGTCGCCGGGCATCGACTTCGTGCCGGGCGCGATCCCCGGCCTGGCCGATGCCGCCACCGCCGCGCGGGCGCCGCATGCGTGGAAGGCCGGGGCCCAGACGCTGGCGTTGCGCCACCGGCTCGAAGCCATGCCCAACGGCGGCGTGGTGGCGATCAGCATCCCGCTCGCGCCGTACCGCTGCCCGCCGGCGCCGTACGAGCGCGCCTGCCTGGTCGCCCACTGGCTGCAGCACGCCCGGCCCGCCTCGCGCGTGCTGATCCTCGACGCCAACGACGACGTGACCTCCAAGGGCGCGCTGTTCAAGCGCGTATGGGCACAGCGCTACCCCAACCACATCGAATACCGGCCGCAATACAACGCGGTCGACATCGACGCGGCCGGCCGCGTGCTCAAGTTCGATGTGCAGGACGACGTCGAGGCGGACGTCGTCAACCTGATCCCGCCGCAGCGTGCCGGGGCGATTGCCATTGCCGCCGGGCTGGCAACCGCCAACGGGCGCTGGTGCGAGGTCGATTTCCTGACCTTCGAATCGAAGGCGGCACCGGGCGTGCACGTGATCGGCGATGCCATCCAGACCGCGCCGCTGATGCCCAAGTCGGGCCACATGGCCAACCAGCAGGGCAAGGTGGCCGCCGCCGCGGTGGTGGCGATGCTGGCCGGCCGCGCGCCCGATCCGTCGCCGCTGTATGCCAACACCTGCTACAGCTTCACCGCGCCCAACGAGGCGATGCACGTGGCGACCGTCCACCGCTACGACGCCGCCGAACACACCATGGTGACCGTAGCGGGAGCGGGCGGGCTGTCGGACGCGCCCTCGGTGGCGGAAGGCAACCTGGCCCAGGGCTGGAGCCGCGCGATCTGGTCGGACATGCTGGGCTGAGCGGCATCGGGCAGGGCGGTCTGGCGCCCGCACGAACAATGCGCAAGAATGGGCAAGTCGCCGCCCAGGCAGGCGCCTAAAGTGCCTCATGAGGCCGCGTGGACGGCTGCTTCTCTTTCGGACTTGCCCATGTCTCCCAAGGATCTGCTGCTGGCCCTGACCGTCGTGCTGGTGTGGGGCGTCAACTTCGTCATCATCAAGGTCGGCCTGCACGGCGTGCCGCCGATGCTGCTCGGCGCGCTGCGCTTTGCACTGGTGGCCTTCCCGGCCATCCTGTTCGTACCGCGTCCGAAGATCGCGCTGAAGTGGCTGCTTACTTATGGCGCAACCATCAGTCTTGGCCAGTTCGCCTTCCTGTTCTCGGCCATGTACGTGGGCATGCCGGCGGGGCTGGCATCGCTGGTGCTGCAGTCGCAGGCGTTCTTTACGCTGACGATCGCGGCGGTCGTGCTGCGTGAGCCGGTCCGCTGGTTCCACCTGGCCGGCATGGCGGTGGCGGCGTGCGGGCTGGCCATGATCGGCATGGCCGGCACGAGTGGCGCAGGGGCCGCGGCCGGCATGACCACCGCCGGCTTCCTGCTGACGCTGTGCGCGGCGTTCTCGTGGGCGAGCGGCAACATCGTCACCAAGCGCATCGGGCCGGTCAATGTGGTCAGCCTGGTGGTGTGGGGCGCGCTGATTCAGCCGGTGCCGTTCTTTTTGCTGTCGTACTGGATGGAAGGGCCGCAGCAGATCGCGCACAGCCTGGCCAACCTCAGCGGGGCGAGCATCGGCGCGATCGTCTACCTGGCCTTCGGCGCCACCGTCTTCGGCTACAGCCTGTGGAGTCGGCTGCTGGCGCGCTACGCCGCCAGCCAGGTCGCGCCGCTGACGCTGCTGGTGCCGGTGGTGGGGCTGGTGTCGGCGGCGCTGCTGCTGGGCGAGCGGCTGGTGCCGGCCCAATGGCTGGGCGGCGCGGTCGTGATGGTGGGCCTGCTGCTGAACATATTCGGCAGGCGGCTGGCGGCGCGGCTGGCGCTGGCCTGATCCGCCGGCCGAGGCATCCGGAACGCCCGGGCCGCGCCGGCTCCGGGCGTTTTGCCGTCCGCGGGGCCGGCACAAGCCGATGCCGGGATTCGGGCAAAATATCGGACTCACCGCCGCCCGCGCATCGATGCGGGCCGCCCCACCCACCGGAGACCACATGAAGTTCGCCGCATCGCTCGCCGCCGGCGCCGTGCTGGCCGGCCTGGCGCTGCCCTGTGCACCCGTGCAGGCTGCCGTTGACGCCGCTCGTGCCCAGACCATCGCCAACCAGAACGCCTGCCTCGGCTGCCACGCCGCCAACCGCAAGCTGGTCGGTCCGTCCTACCAGGACGTCGCCGCCAAGTACAAGGGCGATGCCGGCGCACAGGCCAAGCTGGTCAAGAAGGTGCGCGAGGGCGGCCTGGGTGTCTGGGGGCAGATCCCGATGCCGGCCAATCCGAAGATCAGCGATGCTGACCTGAAGACCGTGATCGACTGGGTGCTGGCCGGCGCCCCCGCCAAGTGAGGATGCGCACGATGCAAGACCACGCGACCGACACCATCAACCTGACCCGCCGCGACGTGCTGCGCGCGGGGGCCATGATGGCACTGCTGGTGTCCGCCGGCCTCGCCACCCCGGCGCAGGCCGCCGAATGGAACAAGAGCGCGTTCGACCCCAAGGGCGTGAACGATGTGCTCAAGACCCTGGGCGGCGGCGCGCTCGACAAGAGCGGCGCCGGCATCCAGTTCAATGCCCCGGACATCGCCGAGAACGGCGCGGTGGTGCCGCTGGTGGTGACCAGCTCGCTGCCGGGCACGGACCTGATCGCCATCCTGGTCGAGAAGAACCCGAACACGCTGGCCGCCACCTTCGCCATCCCCGCCGGCACCGAGCCGTATATCAACACGCGCGTGAAGATGGGACAGACCTCGACGGTCTATGCAGCGGTGCGCGCCGGCGGCAAGTGGGTGCTGACGAGCAAGGAAGTCAAAGTGACATTGGGCGGCTGCGGCGGCTGAGGACACAGGAGAGCACACCATGGCAGACCCGATGCGCATCCGCGCCACGGAAAACGGCGGCGTGACCGACGTGAAGATCCTGATGAAGCACGACATGGAGACCGGCCAGCGCAAGGACACCGCCGGCAAGCTCGTGCCGGCCTGGCACATCACCAACGTGACGGTGCAGCACACTGGCAAGACCGTGCTCGACGCGCAGTTCGGCCCGGCCGTGTCGAAGGATCCGTTCCTCAACCTCAAGTTCAAGGGCGCCGCCAAGGGCGACAAGGTGACCGTCACCTGGGTCGACAACCACGGCGACAAGCGCACCGACGAAGCCGCCATCCAGTAAGGAGGCCCCATGCGACGCAGTTTCTTCCGCCTGACCGCCGAGCTCGCGGCGCTGGGCGTGGCCGGCAAAGCCTCGGCGCAGGCAGCGACACCGGCGCGCGGCGCCGCGGGCGGGCGCTACAAGGTGGTCTACCAGATCAGCGAAGGCACCGAGCAGGCGATGCGCGCCATCGGCAACCTGCGCAATCACCTCAACGGCGCGCCCGGCACGCGCATCGTGGTGGTAGCGCTGGGGCGAGGCATCGACTTTCTCGTCGAAGGCGCCAAGGACGACAAGGGCCGCCCCTTCGATGCGCCGGTCGCGGCGCTCGCCAGCATGGGCGTGGAGTTCCGCGTGTGCCACAACTCGCTGGCCGCATTCAAGGTGCCCGAAGACAAGCTGCTGCTGGAAGCCAAGGTGGTGCCGGCCGGCGTGGTGGAGATCACCCGCCTGCAGCAGGACGAGGGCTTTGCCTATCTCAAACCGTAGGCGACCGGAGGGGACGGTGAAACGAGCATTCGGGATCGTCGTGCTGGCCGCGGGCATGGCCCTGACGGCGCAGGCGCAGGACGACAGCAAGGACAATACCGCCGCAGGCCTCGCGCAGTACCGGCAGATGCTGGCCGACGGCAATCCCGCCGAACTGTGGGAAGCCGCCGGCGAGGAACTGTGGAAGAAGCCCGCCGGCCCCAAGCAGGCCTCGCTCGAAGCCTGCGACCTGGGCCTCGGCCCGGGCGTGGTGAAGGGCGCGTACGCCAGGCTGCCGCGCTACTTCAAGGACACCGGCCGCGTGATGGACGTCGAGCAGCGGCTGATGCACTGCCGCATGACGCTGCAGGGCCTGACGAAGGACGGGGCCTCCGCCAATCCGTTCTCGTCGCCGGGCAAGCCGTCGGAGATCGAGCGGCTGGTGGCGTACATCACCTCGGAATCGCGCGGCGCGGCCATCGACATCCCGCTCGCGCATCCGGAAGAGAAGCGTGTCTACGAGCTGGGTCGCCGCATGTTCTTCTACCGCGCGGGCGCCTATGACTTCGCCTGCGCCACCTGCCATGCGCAGCCCGGCCTGCGTATCCGCCTGCAGGAGCTGCCGGACCTGCTGACGTCCGAAGGCGCGCGCTCCGCCTACACGACCTGGCCCGGCTACCGCGTCTCGCAGGGCGAGGTGCGCACCATGCAGCACCGCCTGTACGACTGCCTGCGCCAGCAGCGCTTTCCCGAACCGCTCTACGGCGCCGAGGTGATCACCGCGCTGGAGCTGTTCCTCGCCCGCAACGCCAACGGCGGCAAGATGGACGCGCCGTCGATCAAACGATGAGGCCGCGCATGTTCCGATCGACCTTCATCGCCCTGGCCTGCGTGGCCGGCGCCGCCCACGCGTCGGACGCCGCCGTCATCACCCCGCCCAAGCCCGACGCGCGCGCCGATGCCGCGCTCACCCGGGTGATCCGCGACAGCTTCGTCTCCAAGGGTCCGGCCACGGTGGCAGGCGTGACCGAGCGCGACGACGTGCAGAAGACCTGCAGCCAATACGCCGACCGCAACACCGTGCCCGCCGAGGTCGCCGCCAAGCTGCAGGACGCCCAGTTCAAGACCATCCGCTACCCGCAGGACGGCAAGTGGCTCGGCGACTGGAAGGGCGGCGAGCAGATCGCCCAGAGCGGCCGCGGCATGCAGTTTTCCGATCCGGCCGGTACCGTCAACGGCGCCAACTGCTATGCCTGCCACCGGCTGTCGAAGGATGAAGTCTCGTACGGCACCATCGGCCCATCGCTGTACCAGTACGGCAAGCTGCGCGGCGACTCGGACGCGATCCTGCGCTACAGCTGGGGCAATATCTACAACTCCAACGCGTACGCAGCCTGCTCGAACATGCCGCGCTTCGGGCACAAGGGCATCCTGACCGAGCAGCAGATCCGCGATGTGATGGCGCTGCTGTTCGACCCGGCCTCGCCGGTCAACCAGTAGGGGTGACGATGCGGGCGGTACGGCGGCGGATCCTGAAGTGGCTGGTGGCCGTGATGGTGCCGATGGCGCTGGCGGCCGGCGCCGCGCATGCCGTGGAGGTCGGCGACACCGTCACGCTGCCCGATGTGCAACTGCTCGACGGCACCCGCGTGCCGGGCGAGGCGTGGCGCGGGCATCCGGTCATCATCGCCACGTGGGCATCGTGGTGCCCATACTGCGCGCTGCAGAATCCGCGCCTGCAGAAGCTCTACGACGCCACCCGCAATACCGATCTACGCCTGCTCACCATCAGCATCGACGCCAACCCGCAGCTGGCCGGCGACTACGTCGCCAGGCGCGGCTTCACCTTCCCGGTGACGATGGAATCCGACGCGCTGTGCGCCGCCACCGGTCCGCGCAAGGGGCTGCCCGAACTGCTCGTGCTCGACGCCGACGGCCGCGTGGTGAAAAAGGAAACCGGCGAGATGCTCGAAGACGACATCGCCGAGCTGGCCCGCTACGCCCACGGCGCAAAGGCCCCGGCGCGATGAACCGCCGCGAGTTCGTCCAGGCGCTGGCCGTGGCCGCCGCTGCCGGCCTGCGCCTGACCGACGCCCGCGCCGACGCCGCTCTCTACGACCTGCCGCGCTTCGGCAACGTCCACCTGCTGCACTTCACCGACTGCCACGCGCAACTGCTGCCCACCGAATACCGCGAGCCCAGTGTCAACCTGGGCGTGGCGCAGTGGGCCGGCCAGCCGCCGCACCTGGTCGGCCACGCGCGGCTTGAGCGCTATGGCATCGCGACGGGTTCGCGCGCGGCGCACGCCTTCACCTCGCTCGACTTCACCGAGGCCGCGCACCGCTACGGCCGCATGGGCGGCTTCGCGCACCTGGCCACGCTCATCCGGCACCTGCGTGCCACGCGCCCGAACGCGCTGCTGCTCGACGGCGGCGACACCTGGCAGGGTTCGGCCACGTCACTGTGGACCCGCGGCCAGGACATGATCGACGCCGCGCTCATGCTGGGCGTGAACGTCATGACGCCGCACTGGGAGATGACCTACGGCGCCGACCGCGTGCGCCACGTGGTCGATCACGATTTCAAGGACAAGGTCGCCTTCGTCGCGCAGAACATCCAGACCACCGACTTCGGCGACCCGGTGTTCGATCCCTACGTGCTGCGCGAGCTGAACGGCGTGCCGGTCGCCATCATCGGCCAGGCGTTTCCGTACACGCCGATCGCGCATCCGGCCGATTTCACGCCGGACTGGACCTTCGGCATCCAGGAAGCGCGGCTGCGAGAGCGGGTGGACGAAGCGCGCGGCAAGGGCGCCCAGGTGGTCGTCCTGCTGTCGCACAACGGCATGGACGTCGACCTGAAGCTGGCCTCGCGCGTGCGCGGCATCGACGTCATCCTCGGCGGCCACACGCACGATGCGGTACCGGCCCCGGTGCGCGTGTCCAACACCGGCGGCACCACGCTGGTGACGAACGCCGGCTCCAACGGCAAGTTCGTCGGCGTGCTGGACCTCGACGTGCGCGGCGGCACCGTGCGCGACCTGCGCTACACGCTGCTGCCGGTCTTCGCCGACCTGCTGCCGCCCGACCCGGCCATGGCCGCGCTGATCGAACGCGTGCGCGCCCCGTACCGGGACAAGCTGGGCGAAGTGCTTGCCGTCAACCGCGGCCTGCTGTACCGGCGCGGCAACTTCAACGGCACATTCGACCAGCTCATCGTCGATGGCCTGATGCAGGCACAGGGCGCCGAGATCGCTTTCTCGCCCGGCGTCCGCTGGGGCACCACGCTGCTGCCCGGCGAGCCGTTGACCCTGGAAGCGCTGATGGCCCAGACCGCCATCACCTACCCGGCCACCACGCTCACCGACATGACCGGCGCCACCATCAAGACGGTCCTGGAAGACGTGGCCGACAACCTGTTCAACCCCGATCCGTACTACCAGCAGGGCGGCGACATGGTACGCACCGGCGGCCTGCGCTACACCATCGACCCCGCCCAGCCCATCGGCCGCCGCATCACCGACCTGCGCCTGGGCGACCAGCCGCTCGACGCCGACCGCCGATACAAGGTCGCCGGCTGGGCCGCCGTCTCCGCCGAAGCCCGCCGCCCCGGCGGCCGCCCCGTGTGGGACGTCCTGGCTGACTGGCTGCGCGACCAGCGCGAAGTGACCGCCCGGCCGCTGAATACGCCGCGGATCGTCGGCGTGGCGCGCAACCCTGGGATCGAGACTGTGCGCGGTTGAAGGCCTGCCGGGAATTCGGATAGAATCGATATCCATTGGGGCGGTAGCTCAGCTGGGAGAGCGTCGCGTTCGCAATGCGAAGGTCGGGAGTTCGATCCTCCTCCGCTCCACCATATCCCGGAAGCCCAACGATTCTCCGTTGGGCTTTTTTGTGCCCGGAAGGCCAGTGTTGGCGCCATTCAGGGCAGCCGTCTCAGGAGCGTGGTTCTTCGCGCTCCGCCATTTTGGGCCGGTTTCGGCCTATCTCCTCTCTCTCTTCTCTGCGGTCCTCAGGAGCGTCTCCGCCCTGTTCCTTATTGGGCGCGGGTTTGCGGGGAGGTGGTTGGAGTTGGAGATTGCTATACCGGTTGCGACCCAAGCTGGGGAACACGCGTCTGGTCGCGTTTCATGGCGCCCGCCGCTGCTATCGACCCAACAGGCATTGCCCGAGAACAGCCAGCGAAAGCCGCCTACCCATTAGAATCGCGGACGTTGCTGCGGCATACGCGAGGAGCTCACTTGGCACCGATCATCCAATCTAGTGTTGTGGATCTGACGAACTGGCCGAAGGACCCAGAACACTTTAGGTACCCCGAGGGAGCGAGAGAGAAAGCAGCCTTGTTTCCTCCCGACCCCGTTCCGTTCGACTTCGTGAAGGCTGGCCGCCGATATCTTTTCAAGCTATCAGACCCGCGATATCCGGAGCAGTTTTGGGCAGAGGTAATTGCCCACGTGGTTGGCTGCTTGCTCGGCGTCGAGGTGCCTCCCGCATACATCGCGGTTGACCACGACAGACGGGTATGCGGTGCGTTGATTGAATGGTTTTTCGTGGATGGCGAGCAATCCTTCATCGCTGGTGGGAATAGGCTGCAGCGACTTGTTCCCGACTATGACAGAAACAAGGGGACGGATCACAGTTTCCAGCTCGTGCAGCGAAGCTGTCTCGCTGCAGTGAAGGGGGGCGTTGTTGCATAAATCCGGTCGCCCGCGCGCGGCATGATGACGTTTACGCGCAACGGTCTGGGCAGATGGCGCGGTAAACAATCCGGCTGGCTGCGTAGATTGTCGTC
>CAKKOY010000040.1 GCA_919592095.1 Ralstonia syzygii subsp. syzygii
TCGTGCAACCCTTCCAGCTCTCTCTCCCAGCCACTCACCGTTCCTTGCATCGGACCATGATCGTCTCATCTCACATGGACAACATCTTAGACGATAGGTACGGCTGTAGTATTAGGCAGGTGTCCTGCCGACCGCAGGCAAATCAGGCGACCAGGCGGAGGATGCGCTCCATCTTGGCGTCGCCTTTGTGGCCTGTATCCATGACGTAGTCGTACAGCGCAGCGATGGCCTCGGCCTTCTTCTTTGCGGCCGGCTTCTTCCCCGCCGCAGCGATCCGCTGCTCAAGCGCCTCGATGACGTACTCAAGGGTTTCTTCGTCCAGCGGACTGACAGGCCCTTGAGCGCCGGCTTCCAGATCTTTCATGAGCATGGGGCCGTCGCCGGTCAGTAGCCAATTGACGTTCAACCCAAGCAGTGCAAGGCCCCGGAGAGCGCGCGCGCCAGGCATTACACGGCCCAGTTCATTGTCCTGCAGCCCGCGTTTTGTGCCGCCAATGGCTTGGCCGAGCTTCTCCTGCGGCCACCCGAGGTGCTGCCGGAAGGCACGTAATCTTTCACCAACCTCGACGGGTACGGTGTTCGCACTTTCGTCCTCTGCCTCCCTCATGCGACCTCCCCGAAGTGCGAACACGTTGTTCGCACTTTTTTTGGTTGTTCGCACTTCAACCAATTCTCTTTTTTAATCAAAGGCATACGTAATTTCGGGCGACACGGCACGTCATCGCCGAAGTACAAACACGAATTCTCGCTTTCGATGGTACGAATTTACGTGCTATGCTTCGGCCCATGAGCAAGTTAAACACACCGAAAAAACCAGTCGTGCAGGACTGGCATCGGGCTGACATCAAAAGCGCCCTGGAGAAGGCCGGCATCTCATTGCGCCAGCTGAGCCTCCAGAACGGCTACGCCCCGACGTCGCTCAAGGGCGCACTTTGCGCACCTTGGCCTGCCGCCGAACAAATCATCGCTTCGGCGATCGGCGTGGCGCCGGCATCCATCTGGCCGACGCGCTACGACGAGCACGGCAATCCGAGGAGTGGCCGGAACCAGCGCGGTATCGGGCGTTGGTCTAGCCGTAAGTCTATCAGTGGGGTTCAGGCAGGCAACGTTGAAAACGTTGCTGTGGCTTGACCGTGTCCAGTCAAAGGTGCTCCCAATGAACAAGCGACGCGTGAACCAAGCCAAGACGGACGGCCAGCTCGAACTCTCTCTATTCGAGGTGCCGGCGCAGCCGAAACCGGAGCCGGGTGCTCTGGACATGGGTTTAACCATCCGCGAGGCCTTGGCCGACACGCTGGCCGGCGCAACGATGGCCGGGATGGATCGCCACGACGTGGCCGCGCAGATCTCGCGCCTGTCCAGCCACGACATGTCCAAGAACATGCTGGACCAGTACTGCGCGCCCAGCGCCGACAAACGGTTCCCCGCCGATGCGATCCCGGCCCTGATCGTGGCCACGGGCGATCTGCGCATCCTGGAGCGCATCGCCGCCGCCTGCGGTTGCAAGGTCTACCGGGGCGAAGAGGCGTGCATGGCCGAGCTGGGCGTCTTGACCATGCAGGAACGCATGCTTAAGCAGCGCCTGGAGATGCTGCGCAAGACCATCCCCGAGGAAACCCTCCTGCGCATGCTGGAAGAGCGCAAGCCGGCACGGGGGCGGAAATGAAAGTCGGCATTGATGCCATCGCTGCCGCCCTCGGCATCGGCAAGCGCGCGGCGGAACTACGCGCCTCACGCAACGGCTGGGTCTGCGAGAAAGCCCCAGTGCGTGGCGGCTACAAGATGATGTTCGACACGGCAATGCTGCCTGCCTCGGTGCGGACGGCAGTCGAGCGCCACAAGCACATCACCCTGCGTGCCGATGCCGCCAGGGCCATCGATGTTGCCCTGGCTCGCGTCAAGGGGCAGAAAGAAGCCGCAGTTGCCGACAAGCGTGCTCGCGGTGAGCGAAACCTGAAGGCGCTGACGGAAGCCATGGCACCTGGTGTTAAGAGCCGGCTGGATGCCCGGTTTGGCGTGGTGCGTTGCTGGGAAGGCTGGTTTGCTGCCGCGCAGCCGATGACTCGCAGCGCGAGCTGGGACGCCTTCACCGAGGCTTATAACGCCGGCGATATCGCGGTAGATGCCGCAGTACGAGCCAAGTTGCCAGAGGTGTCTTCACGGTCGATGCGCCGGTGGGTGCTCGACTATGAGCGTGACGGCATGGCCGGGCTCATTGACCACAAGGACGGCAAGCTGCGCAAGGACGTGAACGTCTTTACGACTCAGCCCGAGCTGGAAAAGGCAACCGTTGCGCTGCTGATCGCCCGCCCGCACCTTGGCGTGCAAAACCTGCTCGATCTGATCAGCCAGGCTGCCATCGATCCGGTGTCAGGCGTGCATCTGTTTGTCGTACCGACGTACCACCAGGCGTATCGCTACCTGACGGCGTGGAAGACCAAGAACGCCGAGCTGCTGACGGCCGCGACCAATCCCGACCAGTGGAAGAACAAGTACATGGTTGCGTTTGGCGATGCGTCGGCCGACGTGGTGCGCCTTAACCAGCGCTGGGAAATGGACGCCACGCCGGCGGACTGGATGCTCACGGACGAAGACGACCGCGAGCGACGCTACTCGGCCTCGGTGGTGGTGGATGTGTACAGCCGCAGCATGTTGGTGGTGCTGTCACCCACGCCCAAGACCGAAACGCACAAGTACGCGCTGCGCCTGGCGCTCCTGCTGTGGGGCAAGCCTGAGGAGATCGTCACCGACAACGGTAAGGACTACCAGTCGCGCGATTTCCAGGAAACGCTGCACCAGTTGGGCATCGTTCATTGCACCACGGCGCCATTCTCGCCGTGGGAAAAGCCGCACGTGGAGCGTGGCATCCAGACGATGCTGCACTCCAACCTGGAAGCATTGAGCGCCTTTGTCGGCCACAACGTGGCTGAGCGTTCCGCCATCGAGGCGCGCCGCACCTTTGCGGAACGGCTGTTCAAGAAGGATGAGGCGGTGCAACTGGCTTTGTCCGGCCACAAGCTGCAGGCGCTGATCAATGACTGGGGCACGGGCCAATACGAGCACCGGCCGCACGGTGGCCTGGCCGATAAAACGCCGTTCGAGGTGGCTTCGGCCTACCGAGGCGAGATCCAGCGTATCCAGGACGAGCGCGCGCTGGACATCCTCCTCCTGGCTCAGCCGGCCGGCAAGGGCGCGTACGTGGTCACCAAGAAGGGTCTGACCATCGGTGGCGCCAACGTCATCGCCGGCGAGCTGGCGCTGATCGTGGGTAAGGACGTGATCGTGCGCCAGATGCCCGACTACGGCGAGATCGCGGTGTTCCTGCAGGAAACCAACGCGTTCGTCTGCATCGCCATCTGCCCGGAGCGCAAAGGCGTTTCGCGCACGGAGATCGCTGCTCACGCACGCAAGCTGCAGCGGGAAAACGTCCAGGCGCAGCGCCGCGCAGCCAGGGCCAAGAAGGTGGACCCGGACCAGTTGGTGGAGTCCTTCCTGCGCAGCAAGGCCGAAGCGGCCGGGAAGCTCACTGCGATGCCACAACCGACCGTGGCCTACTGCACTCCGGCCCTGGACGCTGCAGCCCAAGCACACCGCGCACACAGCGGTGCGCCGAAGGCCTGCAGCGTGCCCGCAGACCTGCAGCAGATCCTGGACAAGCGTCAGGCACAACCCCAAGCCCCTCAAACCAACGTGCACACCATGAAAGAAACGCCCCAGCAGCGGTACCGCCGCTGGCTGGACCTGAACGAACTCGTCACCAACGGAGGTTCTATCGAAGACCAAAAACAGCAGCTTTTCTACGGCCGCTACCCCGACTCCTCGGAGTACCGCGCCATGAAAAAACGCCACCAGGAGATGCAACCCCTGGCGGCGTCTGGTGGCAGCAGCGTGTCCGCGCTGCAAGCCGCTCGCTAATTCAAGCCAATCCATTATGACCAAGAACACAAATTCGAGCAAACCGGCGGCACCGATGACTGGCGTGGCGCACATCGCCACGCTGGACATGGTCAGCGCCACCCTGGAGCGTCTGGACGCTCGCAGCAACGGCTTGCCGGGTATCGCCGTCCTGTACGGGCCGGCCGGCTGGGGCAAGACCTTCGCTTCCAACACGCTGGCGAACGAGACGCGCGCTTACTACGTGCAGATGCGCAGCGCCTGGCGCTCCAAGACGCTGCTGGAGAAGATCCTGGCGGAGATGGGCATCCGTCACGAGCCGGCGACCACAGCGCGCCTGCTGGACATGGTGGCCGAGCAGCTGAGCACGTCGCGGCGCACGCTGATCCTGGACGAGTTCGACTACGCGGCCAAGGCCAAGAACGACACGCTGATCGAGCTGACGCGCGATATCTACGAGGCCTCGCAAGGCTCGCTGCTGTTGGTGGGCGAGGAACTGCTGCCCAAGAAGCTGGAGCGCTGGAAGCGCTTCCACTCTCGCGTGCTGACCTGGGCGCCTGCACAAGCGGTGACGCTGGAAGACGCCATCAAGCTGGCGCCGATCTACGCATCGACGCTGGAATTCGACGTCGACGTCCTGCAGTACCTGGTCAACATCGCCCAAGGGTCTGTGCGCCGCGTCTGCGTGAACCTCACGCAGCTGCTGGACCACAGCAACACCGAGGGGCTGGACCGCATCACGATGGACGACCTAGCTGCCACCACGGTCTACACCGGCCGCTCGCCGGAACGGAGGGCGTGATGAACGCAGGCACCGTAACCCTCTCGACCTTCGAGAACTGCCACTACCGCCTTGGCCGTGAAGATGCGCCCGAGTTGAAGGCGCGCGGCGTCATCCAGGTGACCGCTCAGCCAGCTACCGACTCGGCCGAGCTGCGCGTCGAACTAGCGGGCACGCGCAGGCACCAGCGTCTGACCGTAGTCGTGCCGCTGAAGCACGCCGACGTCGACGCCATCATCCGCCAGATGCAGGCCGCCCGCGACATGCTTGCCCACGGAGGTGGACATGGCGCGTAAGCCGGTACAACTGGAGCAGAAAGGCGGAAAGTCGCCGCGCCAGCACCTCTGGGAAGCCATTCGCATCCATCGCAAGGCGTTCACCCGCGATTTGTTGGCGGAAGCCTGCTGCGGCGTGGAAAGCGTCGAAAGCAAGGTCGCCGATTTTGTTGCCGCGTTGCTCAGGGCAGAGATCATCGAGGTTATCGCGGAGGAGAAGGTGAACAAGGGCGGCATCAAGCCGCGTCTGACTTACCGTCTCGTCCGGGATAACGGCGTTGAGGCCCCCCGCGTCAGCAAGAAAGGCGTCGTGACGCCCCAGGGCGGTGGCAACGAGGCGATGTGGCAAACGATGCATCGCATGTTCGAGCGCACGCCGTTCACCTTCCGTGAGCTGGTTGCATTCGCCAGCACGAAGGCGCATCCGATCAAGGTGGAGACCGCCAAGTCGTACATCTCCGCGCTGTATCGCGCGGGCTATCTGAAGCTGGTCGAGAAAGAGAAGCGCGGCAAGACGCCATCGGGCGCCAAGTACGTGCTGATCGCCACCCGCTACACCGGCCCGCGCGCGCCGATGGTCCAGCGCACGCGCACGGTGTACGACCCCAACGAAAACCGCGTGGTGCACGTCGACACGGAGGCATTTACCAATGCCCTCTAACACGCCCCCGTACATGCAGGCCGACTGGTTTATCGGCCTGCGCCGCGAGGTGGATGCGTCGACACAAGCCCTCGTGGCCCAGCGCATGGGGATCGCGCGATCCACGCTGACCGTGCTGCTCCGCGGCTTGGGCGAGTACGGCGCAGGCCGTGCCAAGACCGACCGCATCGAGCGCCTCTATCGCCAGACGTATGAGCGCATCACGTGCCCCGCGACGTGCAAGCAAGTCGACATCGACCACTACCGCGCCACGGCACTGCTGCCAGCGCCTACGCAGAACCCGCTGAAGCTGAACATTTGGAAGGCATGCCAGCAATGCGAGTTCAAGCCAAAGCCCCGCAAGACGCACGACCAGGAAGACATGCCGATGGCCGCGCTGGACACCAAAACCCTGCCGCTGCCGGAAGTGGGCGGCCCGCAAATCGACTTAACCATCAAGGAGCCTTCGCAATGAAGCGCAATCAACGTGATGTCCGCCCCATGCCGATGCTGCACGGCAGCCTGGTCGCATCCAAGGGGCCGCAGTTCGACAACCTAGTCACCGCCGAGCTGCGCACCGGCCTGGCCCGCATTCGCGGCGAGATTGGCGCGACAGCCAAGCGCCTGGGCGCCGAGTGGGCGCTGATGCGCGAGCGAATGGCCATCCAGCGCAAGCTGCGTCGCCAGACCAAGGACTTGGAGCGCGGCAACCGCGAAGTCGACTGGCTGCGCGAGGAGCTGATCGCCGCCGAGCGCAACCAGTCCGCCCTGGATCTGCTATATCGCGCGAACGAAGCGAAGCTGCTCGCGCGCCTGGCACAACTGGACGGGGGCCTGTGATGCGCAAGCGCATGACCATCCGCGAGTTTCTGCACACCCGCCTGGGCCTCCTGATCTGGACGCTCGTGGTGGCTCTCCTGGCCTTTAACGCTGGCCAGATCACCAACCCGGCGCAAGGTCAGGCAGAAAGCCGCGCGCGCCTGACTACCTGAAGGAACCACCGTCATGAGCGAAATCAAGTCCAACAAGCAGCGAGTCATCGAGCTGATCATGGCGCGCCCCGGCATCCGCACGCCAGAGATTGCCGAGGAGCTTGGAATCGGCAATCCACAGGGTTGCATCGTGGGCGAGCTGGACCGTGAAGAAATCCTGGCGGAGAAGATTCAGCCAGAACACGGCGGGCACACCGTCAACGCGTACCGCATAAACCCGGACAACCCGCCCGACCTCACGCTGCAGCCGCGCCAGCGCGTGGTTAAAGCGGCCGGTAAGCGCCCGGCAGGTGCGCCCAGCGAACTGAGCTTTGCGCTGTCCTCGCGTGGCGATCTGACGATCAGCGATGGCCGCAAGACCATCCACATGGACGCCGATGGCGCGACCCAGCTGATCGCCTACCTGGACCGCATCAACGTCGACCAGGTCATGAAGGCCGCTGGAGTCGCCTGATGCCGCTGCCGACGTTCACGTGCCCGGTCTGCCGTTGCTTCATGTCTGCCGAAGTGGTGTTCGCCCACGAAGGCATCAATGAGGCGATCAGGCATCTGTGCAACGCGCACCCGAAGGGCGGCGAGCTGCTGCGACCGCTGCTGGCCTACGTGGGCATGTTCGCACCGGTTAAGACCGAAATGCGACGTGACCGCGTGGCGGCGCTCCTGCGTGAGCTGGTGCCGATGATCAACGCCGGCACCGTGCGCGACAAGCATGGCGTCACCCACGCGGCGCCGCCTGAGTATTGGCGTCAGGCGTTCGAGGAAATGGCCGCGCGCCGCGATACCGGTGACCTGCAGCTGCCTTTGAAGTCGCACGGCTACCTGCAGGCCGTTGTAGTCGGCCTGGCCAGCAGCGCAGCCGCGTCTGCAGAGCGCAAGACCGAGGCGCAGCGTGCGGGGCATGCAGGGCACGGCACCGCATCGGCCCGGCAGCAGTCGGTAACCGTCGCAGAGCCTGCAGCACGCACCCCCATCCCTGAAGAAGTCCGTCAAAACATGCTGCGCTTGGCCGGGAGCCGCCGCGCAGCATTCATTGGAGATGACCATGAATGAGCAAGAACAGCAGATCAAAGAGATTCAGAAAGCCGCTTTCCAGGAAGCATGCGGCGAGCCGCTCGCCTGGACGCACGAATTGGAAGTGCTGGCGGCGGGCTACAGCATCGTCCTTTCCAATGTGCCTCATGACGACCAACTGAATCCCTTGGAAGTGCGCCAGATGGTCTCAGGAGTCATCGCATTGGTGCTCTTTGCTCGAAACGTTGGCTGGATTTCCGCAAAGGCATTTGACCAGGCTGCGGCGTACGCCACGGAGCTTCGCCGCCGGGCCGAGAACAAGTGGAGCGGGAAGGTCGTGGTGGTTAAGACCCACATCTCCTCTGCACCCCACGCGGCGGCCACCGCTGCGACGCACTGACCGATTTACCCCAGGAGCATCACATGTCCATCCAACAGAACCCCGCACAAGGGGCCTATATGACCAACGCCCAGGGGCACCTAGTACCGAAAGAACTGGTTAAGCCAATCGACCTGGCACGCGACCAACTGGTGCAGGAGCTTTTCGAGAAGGCTGCGGCACAGCAAGAGCTGCTGCGCAAACTCAAACAGTCGGCCTTCCAGGACATCGCCGCATTCGTCGAAATGTCCATTGAGCAGTACGACGTCAAGCGCGGCGGTGCCAAAGGCAACGTGACCCTGCACAGCTTCGACGGCAAGTACAAGGTTCAGCTCTCTCAGGCGGAGAACCTGAAGTTCGATGAGCGCCTGCAAGCGGCCAAAGCCATCATCGACGAGCTGCTGACCGAGTGGGCAGAAGGTTCGCGCCCGGAGATCAAGGCCATCATCCAGCGCGCTTTCGACACCGACAAGGAAGGCAATCTGAACACCGGCCGCGTGCTGTCGCTGCGAAACCTGGCCATCAAGGATGAGCGTTGGCAACAGGCCATGACTGCCATCGGCGACAGCGTCCAGGTGGTCGGCACCAAGAGCTACGTGCGCTTCTACAAGCGCGTCGATGACTCGGACGAGTACGAGGCCGTGACGCTCGATATCGCCAAGGTTTGAAGTACCCCGCGCCGGGTCGGTTTAACCCGGCAACCCAACCAACAAGGAAATCGAACCATGAACAAGTCCGAAATGATCGCCGACGTCGCCAATGAAACCGGCTGGACCAAGGCTGAAGCTGCCCGTGCAGTGGATACCGTGCTTGGCTCCATCAAGGGCGCACTTGCTGTCGGCGATAGCGTCCAGATCGTCGGCTTCGGCACCTTCAGCATCAGCGAGCGAGCTGCCCGCGTGGGACGCAACCCGCGCACTGGCGAGGAGGTCGAGATCGCAGCAGCTCGCGTGCCGAAGTTCAAGGCAGGCAGCGAGTTGAAGGCGGCCGTGGCCTGACGCACGGCGATATGCGAAACGCCCGCGCGAGCGGGCGTCTGCCGGGTGTGGTGGCCCGGTACTGATGAGCAGCCGAGGGTTAAATGAACAATCAGACATTGAGTGACGACGATATCTATCGGATCGCCAATCGGTGGTGCCCTGCGGCCGCCGAATCAAAGCAAGCGATCAAGCTGGCAATTGTGTCGGCGCTGCGCGAGGCCAGGAACAAGTGCGGTGCAGCGCAAGAAGCCGCCCAGCAGCAGGCCGAGCCGACCCAGCGACGCATTCCGGCCGTTCTGGACGGCTGCGCAATCTGGAGCGGGGGCGCGAAGCTCGCTGTCGCAACTACCGAACGCATTGCCCGGCAAATTGTCGAGGCGATCAACGCCCAAATCAGCCAGGAAACCAAGGTCAATGACATCAATTCTTGACGCAGCCGCGTGGGCGCTGATGGGCGCCGGCACTGCGCTGAACGTAGCAGTAGTCGTGATCGGGTTGCGCGAACGCGCACGCAGCAAGCAACGAGGTTAAACAATGGCAAAACTGACCCGCGAACAGATCATCGCCATCGAGTACGAGCTGGCCAGCCCATACGGCATGGTGAAGCTCAAGTGCGACGGCTACACCGTTGACATCCGTGTCGAACGGGAAAAGCCCCTCAAGTACGTCCTGGTCGTGTACGTCAACGGCGAATGGAAAGACAACTGGGTTAAGGGCGAGTGCGAGGAAGCAAAACGCTTCTGCCGACCCATAACGCGCCCCTTCCATAGCGCGCAGGAAAAGGCGAAGCTCGTCAGGACGTTCGGCAAACGGCGCGCCGCCGAGTATTTCCCGAAACTGAACGCATCCATGACGACGTACATGCCGGTCTGGCCTTCGGCCAAATCGATGCTTCGGCATTTCGGCAAGACCTGTGCCGACGTCGAGCTGGTCACCTTGGGTTATCCGGCGTCCGCAGAGAAGGCGGCCTGACATGCTCGACCGCAACCTGCTCGCCAAGATCCACGTCGCCAAGAAGCAACTGGCGATGGAGGATGACGCCTACCGTGCGGTGCTGGAGTCGGTGGCCGGCAAGCGCTCGGCCAAGGATCTGACGGTGCGGGAAGCCGAGGCGGTGCTGGCCCACATGCAGAAGTGCGGTTTTCGGCCGACCGCTCCGAAGGCGCGTCGTGCGGCGGCATCCGACCGCGATGCGCTCATCCGCAAGCTGGGCGCACAGCTCAAGGCCGCTGGCCGTGACTGGCCTTACCTGGAGCGGGCCGGGGAAGGCCGCACCAGCATGGTCCGCCGCATCTGCGGCGTTGACTCCGTTTCCTTCTGCGACGCTGCGATGCTCCGTAAGCTGGTCGCCGCGCTCGCCTACGACGCCAAGCGCCATGCAAACGCCTAACACCCTCTCGCTGCTGCCGCCTGTGGTTCAGGCCCTGGTCGACCTGATCGGCTTCGATGCCACCATGGCATTGGTACGGGCGTTTGGCGGGACAGTGCTGTGGATTCCGAAGGGAACCCGGGCGGGCGGCGCCACCTATGAATCCATTGCCGAAGTCATCGGCGCAGAGGCGACGGAGCAACTCATTCGGCGGTACGGCGGTGACCGCATAAGCATCGCCCGGTGCCAGCGGCTGATGACGGTCGACCGGTGGCGTCGCATCGTCGCCGATTTCGAGCGCGGTGACTCGGCTGCGGAGATCGCGCGCCGGCACCGTATCACCGAGCACGCGGTGTGGGGCATCCTCAAGAAGCCCGTTCCGACCGTGTCGCCGCAACCCACGCAATCGTCTCTCTTCTAGTACGTCGCGCTTCGGCAGCGCGCAAGCGCCGCGACGTAGTCCCCCTTATACCAGTTGGTAGGCTTGGTCGTGATGGTTTGGATGCCATCAACGAGCCGGTTGCCTGCGATCATGCACGGCTTGTCTGAAAGCGTTCGCTGGCCAGCCCACGCACGTGTGATCGCGCTGGTTTTCCAGTAAAGGCGATCGCTTACCTCCGCAGATGCGCCTTTGGCGAGGGCGCGATCCACTTCCGCTTCGATTGAGCGCAGGCGTTTAATCGTTTCGTCGCGCGCCTGGCGCGTTTCCGTAGGCGTCCATTCCCCCTTGGTAGACAGCACGTCCTGCGCGATGGCCGGGCAAGTGACGAAACTGCCTGCCAGCACGAGGCTGGCGGTCATTCTTCTCATGAGTACCTTCTCCTGTCGTAGAGTCGCCGCGCTTTAAGCGCGCCTTCTCAATGATGGCACGCCTTGAGGGCGCCCGCAGGTGCCGTACATGAAGCGCTTCAGCCTGCCGCCTATGTCGCTCGATCAGCACACTGGCTGGTATGCGCGTATCGGGCTGATTCCTTCCCCGACCATCCAGGCCATCGTGGTACGCGCCCAATGCGGAGCGAACCATGGACATCAAAGTGCTCGTCGCGGAGCTGGAGCGCGACGAGGGCCTGCGCCTCAAGCCCTACCGCGACACGGTAGGAAAACTCACCATCGGCGTCGGCCGCAACCTGGACGACGTGGGCCTGAGCCAGGACGAAGCAGAGTACCTGCTGCAGAACGACGTTAAGCGCGCCTGCGCTGATCTGGACGCCAACCTGCCCTGGTGGCGCGAACTGGATGACGTGCGTCAGCGCGTGCTGGTGAACATGTGTTTCAACATGGGCATCGGCAGCGTGACGTTGGGGCGCGGGCTGCTGAGCTTTGGCAGCACCCTCCTGAAGGTCAAGTCCGGTGACTACGCCGGTGCCGCTGCCGGCATGCTGGCGTCCAAGTGGGTGGCCGCGCCAAGCGCCTGGCCGACATGATGCGCACAGGGGTGGCGGCATGAAAGGCTTCGGCAACCGAATCGGCCTGATGGCCGCAGCGGCAGCGCTGGGCGCCTGCGCGATGGGCGCCATGAGCAACGTCGAGATGGCCAAGGCCGTGCCGACTGCGCTAACCGTCTCCATCGCAAAGCGTAAGCGCCAGCTCCGGGCGTTTGCGGTCAAGCACACCATCGCACAGATTCGCCGCCAAGGCTGGACGGTTGCCCACGGCAAGCGGCTGGCAGCCAAGGCGCGCAATCGTCGGCGGAACAAGCGCGCGCATGGAGGCCGCTGACATGGGTGCACTCGACAAAGTTCTCCACGCCCTGGCCAAGCTGGCACCGATGATCGCCACGGGCTTGGGCGGCCCGCTCGCCGGCGGTGCGGTTGCGGCGCTTGAGAGCGTGTTCGGCATTGCCGCCAGTCCGGACGAGAGCCTGCAGGACCGCCAGCAGACGCTGGCCACCGCTATTGCGGGCGCAACGCCGGATCAGTTGCTGGCGCTGCGCAAGGCCGATCAGGACTACCAGGCGCGCATGGCGGAAGCCGGCTTCAAGAACCAGGAGGCGCTGGCCTCGGTCGGTCTGCAAACCGAGCAAGCCTATCTGAGCGACACCCAAGACGCCCGCCACGCCAATGCGCAGGATGGCCGCGTGTTCTGGCTCGGCATCGCGGTCCTGACGATCTTCGCCATTGTCATGTTCGCGGCGCTGTGGGGCTCCTATGCGCTGCTAACGGGCGAGGTGGCGATCAAAGACCCGACCACGGCCAGCATGGTGGCCGGCTTCGTCGGCACCATCATCGGCTACGTCGCAGCCAATGCGCAGCAGGTGGTCGGCTTCTTCTTCGGCAGCTCGCGCGGCTCCGATAACAAGACCCAGTCGATGGCCAGCGCCTTCTCGGCCATGCTCAGCAAGACCGAGGCGCCCAAGTGACGGCAGACATCTTCGACCGCGCCAGCGAGCTGGAAGAGCGCCAGCGCGAAGAGGCCATCGCGCGGGTGCGCGCGGTGTGCCACTCCGGGCAGCCGAGCCGCAAGGCATGCCTGGACTGCGACGCCCCAATCCCCGAAGGCCGCCGCCAGGCCGTTCCTGGTTGCACCCTTTGCATCGACTGCGCTAGCCAGCGCGAAAAACGCCAACACGGAACCCGTTAAATGCCGCTCGAAACCGAAGAACTCCGCATCCTGGGCCGTATCGAGGGCAAGCTCGATGCGCAGACCGAAAGCCTCAAGCAGTGCACCGATGCAGTCAACAAGCTGGAAGCCCGGTGGGCTGCGCAGATGGCGGAGATGGATCGCCGAGTGCGCGCGCTGGAGATTGCCAATCCTGGGCAAGCCAACGAGACGCTGGAAGCCCATGCCGGCCGCATCAGCGCGCTGGAGCGCAGCGCCTCGCTCAGCGGGGCGATCGCAGGCGCCGGTGCCAGCATCGGCATGGCCGTGATTGTCGAATACCTCAAGCGCAAGATCGGGCTGTAAGCATGGCGCACTCCGACGAGACCCGGGCGCTGCTGCGCAAACACTATGTGTTTGACCGGCTGACGCTTGAACAGTCTGCGCGCCTGGCGGACGTGCCGTATCGCACCGCCAAGCGATGGAAAGAGCGCGCCGCCGAGGACGGCGACGATTGGGACGGCGTGCGCACTGCCGCCACCCTGGCCGGCGGCAGCGTCGAGCAGCTCTCGCAGCAGATCCTCACGGAGATGCTGGTGCAGTTCAACGCGGTGCTGGACATGGTTAAGGCCGATGTCGAGATGCCAGCGCAGCAACGCGTCGAGCTGCTCAGCAGCCTGATGGACAACATCCACAAGAGCCTGGCGGCGCTGCGCCGCTTCATGCCCGAGGTCAACGGCCTGGCGGTCGGCATGCGCATCATGCGCGGCCTGGCCGAGTTCATCCAAGAGCGGTTCCCGCAGCACGGTGCCGCGTTCGTGGAGATCCTGGAACCCTTCGGCGACGAGCTGCCGAAGCTGGTGGCGGACGTTAAATGAAGAACAAGGAATTCAAGGATCAGATTGCGGCGCTGGCCGAGAACCTGCGCCGCAAGATCGACGCCGAGGTCATGGGCTTCGAGCCCGGTGAGGCGGCAGCGATCGAGCGCCGAGAGCGCGCGCACGACGATCTGGAGTTCTTCGCACGCACCTACTTCCCGCACTACGTCAAGCACGCGCCCAGCAAGCTGCACAGCTACCTGTTCAAGCGGCTTGAACAGATTGCCGGCACCGGTGCACGGGAAGCCATCGCGGCGCCGCGCGGCAATGCCAAATCGACCATCGTCACGCAGATCGCCACTGTCTGGCGCGTGGTGACCGGCCGCGCCTGGTATCCCTGCATCATCATGGATGCCTTCGAGCAGGCGGCCGAGATGCTGGAGGCGATCAAGGCTGAGCTGGAATTTAACCCGCGCCTGACCAATGACTTCCCGGCCCACTGTGGCCAGGGCAAGGTGTGGCGAGCTGGGGTGGCCGTCACCCCTTCGGGCGTCAAGCTGGAAGCCTTCGGCTCGGGCAAGAAGATCCGGGGCCGTCGCCACGGTCCGTACCGCCCCGACTGGGTGGTGCTCGATGACGTGGAAAACGACGAGAACGTCGAAAGCCCCATGCAGCGCGACAAGCTGGAGCGCTGGATCGACCGGTCCGTGCTGTCGCTGGGCAGCACCGATGACGTCATGGACGTGGTGTTCGTCGGCACCATCCTGCACTACGACTCCGTGCTGGCCCGCAAGCTGCGGCACCCGCTGTGGAGCCACCGGATCTTCAAGTCGATCCTGGAATGGCCGGCCAATATGGCGCTGTGGGATCAGTGGGAGGAAACCCTGCTGAACGCGCCGACCAAGGATGAAGGCGAGGCGATGGCGCTGGCCTTCTACCAGGACCGCAAGGCGGAGATGGATGCCGGCGCCGTGGTGCTGTGGCCGGCCGGTCAGCCGCTGTACAAGCTGATGATCAAGCGCGCACGCGACGGTCACGACGCATTCGACAGCGAGCAGCAGAACGATCCTTCGATGGGTGCCGATGCGCCGTTCGCTAACTGCATCCAGTTCTGGGTCAACCGGCTGTCGCAGTGGGTGTTCTATGGCGCGTGTGATCCGTCGCTCGGTAAGGCTGGTGGCAGCCGCGACCCGTCCGCCATTGGCGTGGCTGGGTTAAACCGAGAGACGGGCGTGCTCGACGTGGTCGAGGCCCAGATCAAAAAGCGGCTGCCGGACCGGATCATCGAAGACATCATCAGCATGCACGAGCAGTACCGGTGCATTGTGTGGCTGATCGAGGCCGTCCAGTTCCAGGAGTTCCTTCGCACCGAGCTGGTCAAGCGCAGCGCGGCGCGCGGCTGTCCGGTGCCAGCTCGGCCCATCCAGCCTGGCACCGACAAGCTGCTGCGGATCGAGTCCCTGCAGCCGCACATGGCCAACGGCCTGATTCGCCTGCACCTGAGCCAGCACACTCTGATCCAGCAGTTCAAACACTTTCCCAAGGCCGACCACGACGACGGCCCGGACATGGTCCACATGTTGTGGACGGCCGCGCAGTCGGGTCTGTCGCGCAATACCGTAACGTCGACTGGCCGCCGCGCCGTCAGCCGCCGCAGCATGGCCGACTACACCAGCATGTGAGCACGCAATGAGCGATCAAGACACCAACCAGGCGCAGCAACCGATCGTCCACCAGGTGGCGCACGTGCTGCGCGACCCGTTCCAGGCTTTCTATCTGAACCTGATGCGGGCCGACGATTCCACGCTGGCCAGTCGTGGCGGCGGCGCCGGCCTGCGCATCTACGACGAGATCGAGCGCGACTGCCACGCCTACAGCGTGCTGCAGAAGCGGAAGATGGCCGTGGTATCGCGCCCGTGGTTCGTCAAGCCGGCCAGCAACAGCCGCCTGGACCGCAAGGCGGCTGACCTGGTCAAGGCCAACCTGGAGGCCATCCAGTTCGACCGCATCTGCGTAGACCTGCTGGACGCCATCCTGAAAGGTTACTCGGTTGGCGAGGCCATGTGGGATATCGAAGGCAACGAGATTCGCGCATCAGACGTGATGGCGCGCGAGCAGAAGCGCTTCGTCTTTGACGTGGACTACCGGCCGCGGCTGATCACCCTGGAGAACATGCTGGAGGGCGAGCCGCTGCCCGAACGCAAGTTCGTCATCCACCGCTTTGGCAGCAAGGTCGGCAATCCCTACGGCCTGGGGCTCGGTACACGACTGTTCTGGCCGGTCTTCTTCAAGCGCCAGGGCATCCAGTTCTGGCTGACGTTCTGTGACAAGTTCGGCAGTCCCACGGCGGTGGGCAAATACCCGATCGGCACCAGCGATGCCGATCAGTCGCTCCTGGTCGATTCGCTGCGTGCAATTGCGACGGACGCGGCGATCGCCATTCCGGCCGACATGGACGTCAAGCTGCTTGAAGCCGCCCGCAGCGGCTAGATCGACACCTACGAGCGCTTGTGCAAGTACATGGACGGCGAGATGTCCAAGGCCACGCTGGGTGAGACGCTGTCGACCGAGATCAAGGGCGGTGGCAGTCTGGCTGCCTCGCGCACGCACAACGAAGTGCGCCTGGAGCTGGTGCAAGCGGACGCCGATCTCCTGACTGACACGCTGCGCAGCTCGCTGGTGCGGTGGCTGGTCGAGTACAACCTGCCTGGCGCCGGTATCCCATCGGTGAACCGCGATGTGCGGCCGGCCGAGGATCTGGCCGTGCGCGCCGAGCGCGACGTGCGCATCCAGTCGCTGGGCTTCAAGCCCACGCTGGACTACGTCACCGAGGTGTACGGCGACGGCTGGGAAGACGACCCGGCGGCGCGCCGTGTGGCCGACGCCAGCACGGGCCAACTGGCTGACGGCTCGACGCACTTTGCAGAACCGCACACGTTCGGCGACCAGGCCGCGCTCGATGCCGCCGTGGCGGCGTTGCCGGGCGAGCCTGGCGAAGCGCTCAAGGCGTTGCTGGCGCCGGCCTTGAAGGCGATCCAGGAGGCTGCCACGCCCGATGAGGCAATGGACGCGCTGCTGGAGGCGTACCCGAATCTTCAGACCGACCAGCTCGAAGCCATCCTGGCCCGCGCGTTCTTCGTGAGCGACCTGTGGGGCATGCTGTCGAGCCGGCAGCAGGTGGTGGGCGCATGACGCGCGGCGCCGTTGACCTGGCATACGCCTTCGGACTGGAACCGGCCGACGCGGTTAAATACTTCCAGGACAAGGGCTACGCCATCACCTGGAACTGGCGCGATCAGTGGCAAGAGGCGCACGCCAAGGCATTCACGGTCGCGGGCGTGACCAAGATCGACGTGCTGCAGGACATCCGCGCGGAGCTGGACAAAACCATCAAGGGTGGCGGCACGTTTGCAGACTTCCGGGCCAACCTGCAGCCGCTGCTGGGGCGCAAGGGCTGGTGGGGCAAGACGGCGCAGATCGACCAGGAAACCGGCGAAGTCACCGGCAAGGGGCTGACGCCGCGCCGCATGCAGACGATTTTCCAGACGAACGTCCAGACCAGCTACATGGCCGGCCGCTACCGCGCCATGATGGCCAACGTCGATCACCGGCCGTTCTGGAAGTATGTCGCCATCCTGGACGGCCGCACGCGGCCCGCGCATCGGCTGCTGCATGGCCGCGTGTTTCGCTTCGATGATCCGTTCTGGGATGCGTTCTACCCGCCCAACGGCTTTAACTGCCGCTGCCGTGTGGACGCGCTCGATGCGGGGGACATGGCTGCCGGCGACCTGGTGGAGTCCACCAGCAATGACCGGCTGACTGCGGTCGAGCTGCCGCGTTCACGGCGCGACCAGACACCAGTGGAGGTGACGGGCTACCGCGATCCGGTGTCTGGCAAGACCATCGCGCCGGCCCCCGGCTGGAGCTACAACGTCGGGAAGAGTTGGGTACAGCCGTTCACGCCCGAGCGCCTGGACGCGCTGCCGACCACCTTCCGGGCCAGCGTGCCCAACGCCGAGCTGCCGCCACTGCCGCGTGCGGCGACGGTCGAGGGTGCCAAGCTGCTGCCGGCCGGCGAGACGCCGCAGCAATACGCCCAGGCGTTCCTGCGCATGTTCGGCGCCGACCTGGACAAGTCCGTGGTCTACCGAGATGTCGCCGGCGACGAGCTGCAGATCAACGCCGATCTGTTCAAGACTGGCGCTGGCCAGTGGAAGGCGGACAATTTCGGTCGCGGCCGGTACATGGAGCTGCTCGCACAGGCCGTGATCGATCCGAGCGAGATCTGGCTGGACTGGGATGTTCGCGGCGGCGCAACGCGCCTGGTGCGCCGCTATGTGCGCGAGCTGGAAACTGCGGAGGGGGATTGGGGCCTAGCGGTGTTCGAGTACGGAAACGCCGGCTGGACCGGGGTGACGATCTTCCCACCCAAGACGGGCAAGAGCGCGGAAGCCAAGGCCGCTTACATCGACGCACAGCGCGGCCGGTTCCTGCGTTACAAGCGCCCATAAAGCAGAAGGCCCCGCCTGTCCGGGGCCTTCCTCGCCGCAGCTCCTTCATCGATCCGGTGGCAGGCCGGGATATACGGCTGCGATGCGAGCCACCATTATAGGTTAGGAGGTGCCACCATGCTCAAGACCACCGTCCGAACCACCGCCCTCGATGACGCTGCGCGCCGCCTGGAGCAGGTCGCGGCCGACCACTCGCCCATCACCCGGCAGATCGCGGGCATCATGCATCATGCGATCGAGGAGAATTTTCAACAGGGTGGCCGCCCCGCTTGGGCGGGACGCAAGACCCCGCACGCCACGCCTGAGCGTGTTCGCCGGCACCTGGCGCTCGGCAAGGGCATCCTGAAGAACGGGGCCTGGAGCCTGAAGGTGGCCGGCCGGATCGCCGGTGAGATGAACAGCCACCAGATCCTGCATGACAGTGGACGCCTGGCCAGCTCGATGACGCCGTTCAGTGACCGCAACACTGCGGGCGTGGGCACCAACGTTGTCTACGCACGCATCCTCCATTTCGGCGGCACCACCAGGCCGCACGAGATTCGGCCTAAATACAAGAAGGCGCTGGCGTTCAACGGCATCATGCGCAAGGTGGTCAAGCACCCCGGCAGCAAGTTTGTAGCGCGGCCGTTCATGACCCTGACGGCCGCCGACGACGAGAAGATTCTCAGCGCCGTCCACGACTATCTGCTCGGGCTGGTGTGACCAAGCGTTAAAACGCGCTGCATCGAAGAATTCCATGCGATACATGGGTAGGCCAGTCCAAGCGGCTTTGGTGCGCTTGTAGAGCGTTAAACATAGGGTTAAAAACGATCCGGCATCGCGCGTGGGGAATCCACCGCCGCGATCCGCGATGGAGGGCCGAGTTTGCGACCCCGTCCGACCGGTGCCACCCATGCCTGACGACTGAATCCGATCAGGCTAATTGCAATCGCCGCCAGTTTCGATACTGGCGGCATGAGCAAAGACCTCCTCCACATCTTCAAGCCCGGCACGCACACCTCCATGGAGGGTGCCGCGCTCTCGTTCACCGAGCAGGATCTGGCGGCCACGGCGGCGGCGTATGACCCTGCCGTGCACGAGGCGCCTATCTGCGTGGGTCACCCCAAGCACGACCTGCCGGCCTATGGCTGGATCAAGAGCTTGCAGGACAAGCCGGACGGCTTGTTTGCCGAAGAGCAGCAGGTCGATCCAGCCTTCGCGGAGCTGCGCGATGCAGGCCGCTACAAGAA
Organism: Ralstonia syzygii subsp. syzygii; assembly: GCA_919592095.1. GTDB lineage: Bacteria > Pseudomonadota > Gammaproteobacteria > Burkholderiales > Burkholderiaceae > Ralstonia > Ralstonia syzygii. The sequence goes on from CAKKOY010000040.1 coordinate 19,418, forward strand.
GATCTCCGCTTCGTTCTACGCGCCGGACTCGCCCAGCAACCCGAAGCCGGGGGTCTGGTATCTGCGCCACGTCGCTTTCCTCGGCGCCCAGCCGCCGGCCGTCAAGGGGTTGCGCAACGCGCAGTTCTCGGATGGTGACCAGGGCGTCGTGACCGTCAACTTTGCCGACTGGGATGGCCTGACCAACGCCAGCCTGTGGCGCCGCATGCGCGACTGGGTCATCGGCCGCTTCGGCCTGGATGAGGCCGACAAGGTCATCCCCGACAACCAGATCGCCGCGCTGGAGGAAGCCGCGCGCCGCGAAGACATGGACGACGGCATCGGCATCCCGCCGTCGTTTTCCGAAACCACCACCCCGACTCAGGAGAACCCCATGAGCCAAACCGATCCGGCCGCCGCGCTGGCGGCCGAGAAAGCTGCACGCGAGGCTGCTGAGGCCCAGCTGCGCGAAGTCAATGCCCAGCTGGCCGAATTCGCCGAGCAGGCAGCACGCAGTGCAACTGCGGCGCGCCAGGCCGACGCGATCAGCTTTGCCGAGACGCATGTTAAGGCGGGGCGCCTGCTGCCGGCCGAGAAGAACACCGTGGTTGCGCTGCTGACCGCTGGCCAGCAAGGCACCGAAGCCAGCTTTGGCGAGGGTGACGGCGCAGTCAAGGGCGACACGTCGGCGCTGCTCAAGAAGCTGATCGAGGGTCTGCCGGTGCGCGTGACTTTCGGCGAGGCGGCACCCGCAACCACCGTCGATCCGGTACCGCCGGCCGCAGGCGTCTCGCTGCCGGCGGGCGCCAACGTCGACCCGGAGCGCCTGGCGCTGCACGCCAAGGCGGTGGCCTATTCCGAGGCCAATGGCATCGACTACGCCACGGCCGCCTCCGTCGTTTCCAACCACGGCGCCTAGCGGGCTGACCGGGTGCCGTTTTAGCAGATACCCCCCCGGCGAGAACTGCCGCGCGATGCCGTAAGCGCGGAGGAAGGGCACCGGGAGCCCTCGGCCATGCAGGGCTCCCGCGTAGACAGACCGAACAACTTTGGAGGGCCAGACCGTGAGTCAACAAGCCAATGCCATCTTCACCATTACGGTGAAAGCCGCCGCTGCCATTGCGGCCCAAACCTTTGTGTCGCCCTCTGGCGGCGTACCGGCCGCCGGCACCAACACCATCGGTGTGGCCAAGACCGATGCCGCTGCGGGTGACGCGCTCGCAGTGGACACGCTCGGCACCGCCGTGGTTGTGGCCGGTGCGGCGATCCCGGCCGGCTCGGCCATCGAGGTCGACGGTGCTGGCCGCGCGCTGCCGCAGAACGCCGGCAAGACGGTCGGCCGCCTCAAGCCGTCGCAGTCGGCCACCGCCCTCGGCGACCTGGTCGAAGTGATCCTGATCCCGAACTGATCCCGTCGACCCATCCCGTTTAACACTCAGGAGCCACATTCATGACGCAGCTTCTCAATCTTGGCCAGGCACGGGTTGTCGATCCGATCCTGACCACCATCGTGCAGGGCTACACCAACGAGGAACTGGTGGGCAACCTGCTGTTCCCGGTCGTACCGGTCGAGGTGTCCGGCGGCAAGGTGATCCAGTTCGGCAAGGAAGCCTTCCAGCTCTACGACAGCCAGCGTGCGCCGGGCGCACGAGCCGCGCGTGTCAACGCCGGCTACCAGGGCGTGCCGTATGCACTGGAAGGTCACTCGCTGGACGCCCTGGTGCCGGACGAAGTCTCGCGCGAAGCGCAGCGCGTGCCGGGCATCGATCTTGCCAAGGTCTACGTCAAGGTCGTGCAGGACTCGCTGTCGCTCGGTGTCGAGGTGGCGCAGGCCACGCTGGCCCGCGATGCGACCAAGTACGACGTCAACCACAAGATGGCGTTGGCCGGGGCCGGCAAGTGGTCCGACCCGAGTAGCAATCCGGCCGGCAACATCAACACCGGCCGCGAGTCGATCCGCACCACGACCGGTCGCTATCCGAACACGCTGCTGCTGTCGGCGGTCGCCTTCACCGCGCTGCGCTTCCACCCGGCGATCCTGGACAAGTTCAAGTACACCAGCTCGGCATCGGTCACGACCGACATGCTGGCGCAGTACTTCAACGTCGAGAAAGTCGCGGTCGGGGCGGCGGTGCGCGCGGATGATCGGGGCAACTTCAGCGACGTGTGGGGTGCTGACGCGGTGCTGGCCTATGTGCCGGTGCGCTCGGGCAACCTGGCGGACGCCACCAAGGTGGGCGCCACGATGCAACAGCCGTCGTACGGCTACACCTACACGCTGCGCGGTCACCCGAACGTCGAGCAGCCGTACCGCGACAACTCCGCGCGCAGCTGGGTCTATGGCCTGAACTGGGAGCGTGCACCGGTGCTGTCGGGCATCACGTCGGGCTTCCTGTTCCAGAGCGTCGCGTAAGGGGTCGTCATGCCTACCTACCTTGTCTTGACGCCGTTGCTGCTTGGCGACGACATCCGCGTGGAAGCCGGCGAGACGGTGGATCTGAAGGTGAAGGATGCCCGCGAACTGCTCGCCGTCGGTGCCATCTCCAAGGATCTGCCTGAGCCGGCTTCGGCGGCGGCTCCCAAGCCTGCGCCCACTCCGGCACCGGCACCGGAACCGGTGGCCAGCGCGACATCGGCCACCGGCGACGTCGGCGAGACGAACACCTCGCAGACCGGGACCGGGACCGAGCAGTCGACCACGCCGCCGCCGGCAGCGTAAGAGGCGCTCATGGCATACGCCACTGTCGAGGACATGACCCTGGCATTCGGCGAGCGCGAGATGCTTGCGCTCACCGATCGCAGCGTCCAGGGCGTGATCGATGCCGTGCTGGCCGCGAGCAAGCTGGCCGAGGCCGAAGCAGAGATCAACGGCTACCTGGCACGGCGCTACGCGCTGCCGCTGCTGGCCGTCGATCCGATGCTCAAGACCATGGCCTGCGAGATCGCGCGATACCGGCTGACCGGCGCCGAGACCACCGAGACCCAGCCCGTGCGGGATCGGTACCGCGATGCGCTGCGCTGGCTGGAGCGCGTGGCGACTGGCGAGGTGCTGCTGGTCGACCAGGCCGGCCGCGCGCTGGGCGATCCGGGGCAGTCGGGCATGGGCAGCGTTAAAACTGTGCCCGGCCGCCGCGTCTTTGACGATGGCAGCCTGGCCGACTACCGGTTCTACGGATCATGATCGGCACCGTTGAACAGGCCATCGTGGCCGCCATCAAGGCGGCAACGCTGCCTTACAACCTCAAGTTCGTCGGCAGCTACGGCGGCGAGTTCGATGACGACATCGGCCTGGTCGTTCGGAACTTCCCGGGCGTGTGGGTCACCTTCGGCGGCAGCCAGGACAAGCCGCACGGCGTGTCGAAAGACCGCAACCTGGTGCCCGCCCGCTTTGCCGTCATCGTTGGCGCGCGCAACGTGCGGGGCGAAGAGGCCACCCGGCAAGGCACTGCAACGGCGGCCGGCCGACTGATCGAGCCCGGCACCTACCAGCTGCTGCAGGACGTGCGCGGTGTGCTGTGGGGTCAGGACTTTGGCCTGCCCATCGAGCCACTGCAGCCGCGTGGTGTGAAGACGCTCTACAACACCACGCTCAACGGCCAGGCGCTGTCTGTATTCGCACAGGAATACGAGACGTGCTGGATAGAGCGCAAGCCCACCGGCGACCTGCCGCTGCTCAAGGTGGTCGGCATGACCTACGTCGACGCGAATGACCAGTCGGTCGTCATGTCCACCGACACCGTGACACTCAACCCCTGAAGGAGCCCATCGTGCTCGTGAAAGCCGCACCGAACATCAAATTCCCGCGCGAAGACAAGCCGCGCAACTACATCGAGCAGGAGCCCTTGGACGTGCCCGAGAGCGCGTACTACCACCGCGCGCTCCTGGACGGCGACCTGGTCGCCGTCGACGCCGCGCCCCAGGCCGCACCGGCACCTTCTACGCCGCCGGCGACGAAGCCCAAGGCTGACACGCCCAGCCCGGCTGCAGCCGACTGACCAGCAACGTCTTAACCATCCAGGGCCAAAGCCAATGGACAACCAACACAAGCACATCAAGGGGTATCGGGATCTGTCGCAGACGGAGATCGACCTGATGAACCAGATCAAGGCCAAGGGCGCCGAGCTGCTGCAGCTCCAGGCGCAGTTGGTCGGCCACCTGAGCACCGCCCTGGAGACGAAGGCCCATGCCGCCCGCCTCTCGACGACGCACGAGCCCTGGGATCAGGGGGCGAGCGACGAGTGCATCGAGCTGCGCCGCTTCAAGGCGGCCGAGCCGATGCGCTGGGCTGCGATCGGCAAGACCGACATCGAGACTGGTGTGATGGCGCTCGTGCGCGCCGTTGCCCAGCCGGCCGCGATTTAACCAACCGGAGGCGACGCCATGGCAAGCGCCAACATCAGCTTTGACCAAATCCCGGCTTCCATCCGCAAGCCGGGCGACTACTTCGAGTTCAACACCAAGCTGGCGGTGCGCACGCTGCCGGGCAACCAGCAGCGCCTGGTGCTGATCGGCCAGCGCCTGGCTGCCGGCACTGTCCAGGCGGCCACGCTCACGTCGGTGTTCAGCGACCAGCAGGCCGCCACCTTCTTCGGCTACGGCTCGCAATTGCACCTGATGGCCCGTGCGGCCATCAAGGCCAATGCGTACCTGCAGCTCGATGCGGTGGCGCTGGATGATGCGGTCGGCTCCACGGCTGCCACCGGGTCGCTGGCGCTGGCGGGTGCCGCCACATCGGCCGGCTCGTTCCAGTTCAAGATTGCGAATTCCGACGCGATCACCGTGGGTGTCTCGATGGGCGACACGGCAGCGGTTGTCGCTGCTGCCATCAATACGGCGCTGGGCAACCTGGCCGACCTGCCGGTGACGGCTGCCGTGGCGGCCGGCGTGGTGACCCTCACGGCCCGGAACAAGGGCACACAGGGAAACCAGATCGCCATCACTGTGCTGCAGGGCGTGGCGGGCCTGGTGCCGACCATCACGGCGATGACGGGCGGCGCGGCTGATCCGGTGCTGACGCCGGCACTGACGGCCATTTTCCCGGCTCGCCACAACCTGGTGTGCTCGGGTCTCAATGACCAGGTCAGCCTGACGGCGCTGCGCACGCACCTGGACGCGGTGGGCAGCCCGCTGGAACAGCGCGACGCGCTGGGCATCTATGGCGTCAACGGTTCGCTGGGCGCGGCCACGACGCTGGCGGCCCTGATCAATCACGCTTTCACGACCTGCGGCTACTTGCGTGGCACGCGGAGCCAGCCTTGCGAACTGGCGGCTGCCTATGCGGCGGTGATCGCCTCCGAGGAAGACACGGCCCGGCCGCTGAACACGCTGCAGCTCGTCGGCATCGACGTGCCGGACGCCTCGCTGTGGCTCTCGCGTACCGAGCAGGAAAACCTCCTGTACAACGGCGTGACCCCGATGGAGATCGGCCCGGGGCAGCGCGTGCAGATCGTGCGTGCCATCACCACCTACGTACTCAACCCGCAGGGGGTGCCGGACATCTCGATGCTCGACATCACCACGCCGCGCACGCTGTTCTACATGCGCAAGGCGTACCGCGAGCGTATCGCGCTGCGCTTCCCGCGCGAGAAGCTGTCCGCGCGCACCCCGGCGAAGGTGCGCAGCGAGCTGCTCGACGTGTCCTACAAGGCCGAGGAGCTGGAGTTCATCGAGAACATCGACCAGTGGAAAGATGGGCTGCTTGTGGAGCGTGATCTGCAAGACCCCAATCGCCTGGACGCCAAGATCCCGGTCGACGTGGTCAACGGCCTGCATGTGTTCGCCGGCCGTCTGGACCTGATCCTCTAACGACGATTTAACCAAAAGGAGCCAAGATGGCTATTCCGAAGGAGTATCTCGGCGCGATCGTCCTGGAGGTGGACGGTCGTGAGGTCGAGATCGAGAGCTACACGACCAGCGACAAGACCGGCCGCAAGCTGGTCAAGACCATGAACCGCACGGGTCGTCCGTCTGGTTTCACCCAGGGCGTAGGCGAGTACAGCCTGACCATCACCGCGCCGGTGCCGACTGACCCGACCGAGGAAGTCGACTGGGCTTCGATCACGTCCGCCAAGCTCACGCACTACCCGAGCACGACGACTGGTCAGCGCGTCAGCTACCTCGGTTGCTTCACGACCGAGGTGAGCGAGAAGTACGAGGTGGACAACGAAGCCAAACGCGACATCACCATGTCGGCAATCAAGCGGGTGACCGAATGACGGCGGCGACGATGTCCGTCAAGGGCAGTCTCGTCGACGGCGTTGTCTACGAGGGCCTGGTGCACGTCGACTTCGAGATCCGTGCGGTGGTGGTGGAGGATCAACTGGCCGCCATCGAGGCGGTGGCGGCCGAGTCCACTGAGCTGGACGTCGACAAGGGCGTGCGTGACGCGCGCACCCGGGTTGCGACGCTGGTGGCCCAGTTGGTTTTCCTCGGCTCGATCCCCCGGGAAGCGCTGACCTACGCCTGGCTGCGCAATGCGCTTTCGCCGGACGACGTCGATGTCCTCTACAACGCGGCGGAGGAAGCCGCAAAAAAGCGGCGCGCGCTGCCGAAGGCAAACGAGACTACCTGATCGTCGCGGCTGCGTTCTGGCAGCGGGCAGGCATTACGGAAGCCCAGCTGCGCACCATGAGCCTGGCCGAGGTAGAGACTCGCGCCAGGCTTTATTTTCCCGATCAGGTACAGCAACAGAAACACGTCAACCAGCGGCTGGCGCGCAAGAAGCGGCAGAAGCGTTAAACCCACGAGACCGCCATGGCAAGCAAGCAACTCGAACTGGCGCTGGTGCTGGCGCTCAAGGACAACGGCACCGGACGGCTCAGCAAGTCGCTCACCGAGGTCTCCGAGCGCGCCAACAAGCTGGCCAAGGAGGCAGAATCGGTCGAGAAGAAGTTCGACGGCGTCAGCAAGGCCGTCGAAAACGCGGCGGAGGCCGGCCGCATCCTGGGCAGTCGCCCGATCCCCCAAGGGTTCCTGCAGTACATTCGCCAGGTCACGCGCGAGGCCAACCTAGTACTACAGCCGTACCTATCGCCTATGATGTTGTCCATGTGAGATGAGACGATCATGGTCCGATGCAAGGAACGGTGAGGGGCTGGGGGAGAGAGCTGGAAGGGTTGCACGAACGGCTGGGGATGCTGTTCAAGCGTCCGGAGCCGCGGCAGCGGGCCTTGGTCTACCTGCGTGGGCTTCTGAGCCCGGTGGAGCGCAAGAATGGCTGGCAATTGGCCGAATGGATTGGCGAAGCGAGCCCGGACGGTGTGCAACATCTATTGGAGCGCGCGCA
>CAKKOY010000041.1 GCA_919592095.1 Ralstonia syzygii subsp. syzygii
TGCAACCCTTCCAGCTCTCTCTCCCAGCCACTCACCGTTCCTTGCATCGGACCATGATCGTCTCATCTCACATGGACAACATCATAGGCGATAGGTACGGCTGTAGTACTACGGCCGGCACACGCGCGAGGTCTTCACGCCCGGCACCTATGCGCTGCTCGCGCCCTACATCGAGCGTGCACTGGCCGGCGAATCGGTGGAGTTCGAAATCAACGCGCCCTGGTACGAAAAGGCGACCGGCTCCAGCGCGCGCAGCCGCACACGCTACTTCCGCGGTCAGTTCGTCGTCGACGTCACCGACGCGGGCGAGCGCGACGGCTTCTACGCCTTCGTGCAAGACGTGACCGAAGCCAAGCGCAGCGAGATGGAGCTGTCGCGCATGGCGCACTTCGACGCGCTCACCGGCCTCGCCAACCGCTACGAACTCTATGAGCGCCTGCGCACCGCACTGGAGCGCCGCCAGCGACAGCCGGCGCCGATGGGCGTGCTGTACCTCGACGTGGACCACTTCAAGCGCATCAACGACACCTACGGCCACGCCGCCGGCGATGCGGTGCTGGTGGAGGTCGCCCGCCGGCTGCAGCACGCCGTGCGCCGCACCGACACAGTGGCCCGCCTGGCGGGTGACGAATTCGTCATCCTGCTGGACCCGATCGACGCCCCCGATGATGCGCTGCACACAGCCCAGAAAGTGGTGGCGGCGATCCGCCCGCCAGTCCAGCTGCGCGGCGACATCGCCCTGAATGTCATGGCCAGTATCGGTGTGGCCTGCCCCGGCCCCGAGGCGGCGGATGCGGATGCCGTGCTGCGCGAGGCGGATCGCGCGCTTTACTGGGCGAAATCACGCGGACGCAACACCGCAGCCTGATGCCCTGATGCCCTGATGCCCAGCGCCGAACCGATGCCACTCGGCACGGTCTATGACAAGGTGGCCGGCGCGGTTTTTATTGCGCCGCAAACATCGCACTATTGAAAAATAGCAACTAATTAAAAAGAACTATCTTGCAGCCCAAAGAGTCTGATTAGCACTCATCCAGTTGGAGTGCTAAGATGCCTCTCCAAACTTCCACTGGATTTCGACAGGAGTCCTGAGTGAACGCAGTCATTCCCGTGAACACCGCTTCCGCCGTCGCCACGCAGCCATCGTCCAATGCCTGGGCGCTGGCCTTCCCCGGCAGCCTGGGCAACCTTGACGCCTACATCCAGAGCGTCAACCGCGTGCCGATGCTCACGGCCGAAGAAGAACAGCAGCTGGCCCGCGACTACCACGCGACCGGCAACCTCGACGCCGCGCGCCGGCTGGTGTTGTCGCACCTGCGCCTGGTGGTATCGATCGCCCGCCAGTACCTCGGCTATGGCCTGCCGCATGCCGACCTGATCCAGGAAGGCAACATCGGCCTGATGAAGGCCGTCAAGCGCTTCGACCCGGACCAGGGCGTGCGGCTGGTGTCGTACGCGATCCACTGGATCAAGGCCGAGATGCACGAGTACATCCTGAAGAACTGGCGCATGGTCAAGGTGGCGACCACCAAGGCTCAGCGCAAGCTGTTCTTCAACTTGCGCAGCCACAAGCAGGACGCGCACGCCACCTTCACGTCCGACGAAATCGACGCGGTGGCACAGGAGCTGAACGTCAAGGGCACCGAGGTGCGCGAGATGGAAACGCGCCTGTCCGGCGGCGACATCGCGCTGGAAGGCCAGATCGACGACGGCGAAGAGTCGTTCGCCCCGATCGCCTACCTGGCCGATGCGCACAACGAGCCCACCCGCGTGCTGGAAGCGCGCGGCCACGACCGCCTGCAGAGCGAGGGCATCGAAACCGCCCTGGCCAAGCTGGACGACCGCAGCCGCCGCATCATCGAGGCGCGCTGGCTCAACGTCAACGACGACGGCTCGGGCGGCGCCACGCTGCATGAGCTGGCCGACGAGTTCGGCGTGTCGGCCGAACGCATCCGCCAGATCGAATCGGCCGCAATGAAGAAGATGAAGGGCGCGCTGCAGGCCTTTGCCTGATCAGCCGCCCGCGCAAAGAAAAGCCCGCCGGTCGGCGCCGATCGGCGGGCTTTTCTTTGCGCGCCGGCTGGATCAGTCCAGCAGCAGCCTGATGTCGTGCACGATCGGCGCAGGCCCCTGGCCGTGCTTGATGAACAGCCGCAGGTTGCCCTTCGGGTCAAACATGTATCTGCCAGCGGTGTGGTCCATCGTGTAGTTATCGGGCGAGCTGCCGGGCACCTTGCTGTAGAACACCTTGAAGTCCTTGGCGACCTTCTGCAGCTCCTGGTCGTTGGCCGGACGCAGGCCGATGAAGCGCGGGTCGAATGCGGGCACGTACTTGGCCAGCAAGTCCTGCGTATCGCGCTGCGGATCGACGGTGACGAACAGTACCTGCACGCGGTCGGCATCCTTGCCGAGCCCGTCCATCACATCGCGCAGCTCGGCCAGCGTGGTCGGGCAGACGTCCGGGCAATGCGTGTAGCCGAAGAACATCACGACCACCTTGCCGCGGAAATCCGCCAGCGTGCGGCGCTTGCCGGTGTGGTCGGTCAGCGAGAAATCGGCGCCGAAGCTCTTGGCGCCGGTGATGTCGAGATTCTGGAAGGCCGGCTTATCGCTGCAGGCGGCCAGCGCCAGCGCGGCGGCAGCAAACATGGCGAACAGCGCGGCGCGAACGGATCGGAAGGAAAGCATGGTGGATCGTGTTGAAGACAGGCCGTCTAGCGTAACGCCAACCGCGCGCCCTTGCCGACAGCCCGATGCGTCACAGCGCCGCGCCCTGCGGCCCGAACTTGAAATAGTGGTCGATCAGCAGCGCCGCGAACAGCAGCGACAGGTAGACGATCGAGTACCGGAACGTCTTCTGCGCCAGCGTATCGGAATAGTTGCGGTACATCTGCCACGCATAGGCGAGGAAACCGAAGCCGAGCACCAGTGCCACCGCCAGGTAGAGATAGCCGCTCATGCCATGCACGAACGGCAGGATGGTGGCGGCGACCATGATCAGCGTGTACAGCAGAATGTGCAACAGCGTGAATTTCTCGCCGTGCGTGATCGGCAGCATGGGCAGGCCGGACTTGGCGTAATCGGCACGGCGGTACAGCGCCAGCGCCCAGAAGTGCGGTGGCGTCCAGGTGAAGATGATCAGCACCAGGATCCACGCCTCGGCCGGCACGCTGTTGGCCACCGCAGCCCACCCCAACGCCGGCGGCATCGCGCCCGACAGGCCGCCGATCACGATGTTCTGCGGCGTGGCCGGCTTGAGCAGCAACGTGTAGATGATGGCGTAGCCGATGAAGGTGGCGAAGGTCAGCCACATCGTCAGGTCGTTGGCGAACACGTGCAGCGTCCACATGCCCGCGCCGCCGAGCACCAGCGAGAACAGAAGGATCTGCCGCGTCCCCAGCTCGCCGCTGGCCGACGGACGCCAGGCCGTGCGGCGCATCATCGCGTCGATCTTGCGCTCGACCAGGCAATTGATGGCGAAGGCGGCGCCGGCAAACAGCCAGATGCCGACGGCGCCGCCGATCAGCACCGGCCACGGCACCATGCCCGGCGTGGCGAGAAACATGCCGATCACGGCACAGAACACAGCCAGCTGTGTCACGCGCGGTTTGGTCAGCGCCGCATATTGCGACGCGGTGTGCCGCCAGCCGGAGGGTTGGGTCGACGCTGAAGTGGAAGCCACGGTATTCATAAAAAAACAGTCAGACAGCGGCCACTGCCGCAGGCATCGGCGCGCGCGCCTGGGCGAGGCCGATCAGGTAATGCAGACGCACCATCAGCAACAGCAGCACCGCCGCGCCGCCGTTGTGCGCCACCGCGGCCAGCAGCGGCCAGCCGAGCACGATGTTCGACAGGCCGGTCGCCAGCTGCACAGCCAGCACGGCCAGCAGCACGGTCGCCACGCGCGCGATGCCGGCCATGCGGCGTGCACGCAGGCCCAGCCATGCGAGATAACTCAGGACGATTGCCGCGAACACGCGGTGCGTCCAGTGGATGGCGACCAGCGCATCGTGCGAAATGAAGTCACCGCTGGCGGTGCGGCCAAGCTCCCGCCAGAACGTGAAGCCGTGCGCGAAATCCATCGGCGGCACCCATTGGCCGTTGCAGAGCGGAAAGTCGGTACAGGCCAGCACCGCGTAATTGGTGCTGACCCAGCCGCCCAGCGCGATCTGCGCCACCAGCAGCGCCAGGCCGATCGCCGCCGGCACGCGCAGCGACGCGCCCCGGCTGTCCACCAGGCGCGGCGCATCGTTCTTGCAGCCGAGCCAGATCAGCGCCGCCAGCAGCGACATGCCCAGCAGCAGGTGCGTCACCACGATCGCCGGCTGCAGCTTGAGCGTGACCGTCCATGCGCCGAACGCGCCCTGCAGGCACACCAGCCCCAGCACTGCGGTGGCGTACCACGGCGATTGCTTGAGCTCCCTGCGCTTGGCCCACGCCAGCACCACCAGCGTGATGATCAGCACGCCCAGCGCCAGCGCGAAATAGCGGTGCGTCATCTCGATCCACGCCTTCATCCACGTGACCGGGCCTGACGGCATGGCCGCCTGCGCGGCATGGATGTCGTCGCGCGCGTGGAAAGGGTTGGAGGTGCCATAGCAGCCGGGCCAGTCGGGGCAGCCCAGGCCGGAGTCGGTCAGGCGCGTGAAGCTGCCGAACATGATGAGGTCCAGTGTCAGGAACGCCGTGACCCACACCAGCTTGCGGTATTTGCTGCGGTCGCCCTTGACCACCACGTAGCACAGCGGAATCAGCGCGATCAGAATGCCGATGGATCCGAGTTGCAACAGCATGGCCTATCCGATGCGCGAATACTTGAGCAGCCGGCCGAGGTCGCCGCGGACCTTCTTCGGGTCCGGGTCCTTCGGAAATTGCATCATCAGGTTGCCGAGCGGATCGACCAGGTAGATGTGGTCGGTCGCGGGGGTCTTGCCGTCGCCGAACCAGCCCTTGGGCAGGTCGGCGGCGCGCAGGAAGCGCACGGCCGCGTAATCGTCGTTGTAGGCCGTGACCAGGCGCGGGTCGATCGGCCCCTGGTCGGTGACGAGCCAGACCGGGACGATGCGGTCGCGGTCCGGGCCCTGGCCGATACGCAGTTGGCGCATGGTGAACAGCTTGCGGGCGCAGGTATCGTCGCAAGCGCTACCGTCCATCGACACCATCAGCCATTTGCCCTTGAGGCTGGCGAACGGCACTTCCGCACCGTGCTCGTCCTTCACCATCAGGCCGGCCGGCATCGGCCGCTGCGGCTCGACCAGCACGCCATACGCCGCCTTGCCGCCAGCCGGCGTGAACACGTAGTACGCCAGGTACGACGCGATCACCGGCGAGGCGCACACCAGCAACAGGAGCAGCATCATCATGCGGCCCCGGCGGGTGCGCGCGTCGATGCGCGGATCGGCGGGCGCCTGGAGCGGGCCGGGCGCGGATTCCTGATTCACCATGTGACTCCCAATACCTTTAACTGCGGCACTACGCCGCAACGGATGTTCGTATTCAATCGGCGGGCGAGGCCCCGTTCAAGCGGCGATAACGCCGCACGCCATAGACGATCATCAGTGCCAGCACCGCCGTCGCCATCGAAAACCACTGGAAGGCGTAACCGTAATTCCGGTCGGCACCTGAGTCTGCGCGCGGCCAATCGCGCTGCAGGCCGTCCTGCGCGTTGGCGTGCTGCTCGACCATGAAGGGCTGCAGCGGCACGCCGATTTCGCGCGCAAACGCGTCGAGGTCGATATTCTGCCTAAGTCGCTGGCCGGCTTCATCTGCGCCGTCATTGCGGCCGAAACTATAAACGCGGCTGGCATGTGGCACGGCGATCCCTTCGACCTGCACCTCGCCCGTCGGCGTGGTGTATGGCGCGATGCGGGTGCGCTCGACCGGATCGCGCGGCAGCCAGCCCCGGTTGACCAGCACGGCGCGCCCGCCCGTCCCCTCCAGCATCAGCGGCATCAGCACTTCGAAACCGGGGCGCGACACGCCGTTCGTCATATGCGGACGGTTCTCCAGCAGCACCGTATGCGCGACATCGAACGTGCCCCGCAGCAGCACCGGCCGGTACATCACCGCATCGGCGGCCACCGGCTGCGCGCTCACGCGCTGCGCAGGCGCGTGCGCCATCGCCTCGATACGCGCCTGCCGCTCGATGCGCTCCTGCGCGCGCGACAGCTGCCAGCGGCCCAGCGCGCACGTCAGCGCGATCAGCGCCACGCCGGCCAGCATGGGCGCCGGCGCAAACCACTGGCGCAAGCCGACCCGCGCCGTCATCGCGTCACCCGGTGAGATAATGCTGCGCAAACCCGTTCACGCCTTCACCCTTCCATGCGCATCGTCGTTGCCATCGCCTTCGTGCTGATCCTCGGCAGCCTTGCCTCCGCGCTGTTCTTCCTGATGCGCGACAAGGGCACCAGCAACCGCACCGTCCGCTCGCTGATGTTCCGCGTCGGCTTTTCGATTGCGCTGTTCGTGTTCATCCTGGTGGCGAACCGGCTGGGCTGGATCCACAGCACCGGCATCCAGCTCGGCCGATAAAAACGAAAACGCCGCAGCGGCTTCCCGTCTGCGGCATCGATGCGGCAGGGGCGACGCATGCGCCGCCTCCCCCAAGCCCGCCTACAGCCAGTACACCACCACGTACAGGCCCAGCCAGACCACGTCCACGAAGTGCCAGTACCAGGCGGCGCCCTCGAACGCAAAGTGGTGCTCCGGCGTGAAGTGACCCTTGATCACGCGGCCCAGCACCACCGCCAGCATGATCGCCCCCATCGTCACGTGGAAACCGTGGAAGCCGGTCAGCATGAAGAAAGTCGAACCGTAGATGCCCGAGGTCAGCTTCAGGTTCAACTCGTGGTAAGCGTGGATGTATTCATACGCCTGCAGGCACATGAACGTGGCGCCCAGGATGACGGTCAGCAGCATGCCCTGGATGACCTGTGCGCGCTTGCCCTCGCGCAGCGCGTTGTGCGCCCAGGTCAGCGTCACGCCCGAAGTGAGCAGCAGCGCGGTGTTGATGGTCGGGATCGGCCACGGCCCCATCGTCGTGAACGGCGGCACCGTACCGGCCGGGCCGGCGTTCGGCCACAGCGCGTTGAAGTCGGGCCACAGCAGCTTGTTGTTCAGGTCGCCCAGCCATGGCATGGCAATGGTGCGGGCATAGAACAGCGCGCCGAAGAACGCGGCGAAGAACATCACTTCCGAGAAGATGAACCAGCTCATCGACCAGCGGAACGAGGCGTCCACGCGCTCACCATACTGGCCGCCCTCGGATTCGGAGATGGCGTCGGCAAACCACGCGCGCAGCACGAAGAGGAACCACAGCAGACCGATCAGGAAGGTCCACGGCGCCCACGGCTGCGCGTTGACCCACGCCGCCGAACTGAGCAGCACGATCAGCAGACCGATGCTCGCCGAAATCGGATGCCGCGAGGGCCCTGGCACGAAGTAGTACGGAGCGTTCGCTCGGTTCGCACTCATCTCTTGTTCTCCAGCTCTCTTATTGGAACCACACTCGATCCGCCCGGCCCGCGACGATGCACAACGCGCCGGACCGCCTCCTCAACCCACCACCGCGCGCACGATCAGCAGCAGCACGACAATGAACAGCACCACCCCCAGGACGCCCGCGATGATCACGTGCACCGGGTTGAGCTGTGCCATGTCCCGGTCGTGATCGCTGCCCTTGCGCACGCCGAAGAAGGACCAGAACACCGCCTTCATCGTCTGCGCGAACGACGCGCGCCGCTTGGTCGCTTCCTTCAGTTCGTCCATGGCATCACGTTCCCTTGCCCGGCACCGTGGGCGTCTGCGCCGCCGGCTTGCCGATTTCAAAGAAAGTGTAGGACAAGGTGATCGTCTTCACGTCCTTCGGAAGATCCGGATCAATCACAAACACCACCGGCATCTCGCGCGACTCGTTGCCGGCCAGCGTCTGCTGCTTGAAGCAGAAACACTCGATCTTCTTGAAGAACTCGGTCGCCTGCTTGGGCGCATAACTCGGGATCGCCTGCGCCGACACCGACCGGCCCTCCTTGTTCACCACCTCGTAGACGATCTGGTTGATCTCGCCGGGATGGACTTCCATGCTGTTCTTGACCGGGCGGAAGCGGAACGGCCCCTGGCTGTTCGAATCGAACTCCACCGTGACCGTGCGCGCCTGATCGACCTGCGTGTTGCGCAGCGCACCGCCGTCCAGGTCGCGCGTGGTCAGCACGTTGATGTTGGTGACCTCGCAGATCTTCTTGTACAGCGGCACCATCGCGTAGCCGAAACCGAACATCATCACGACCACGACCGCCAGCTTGCCGAGCATGGCCCGGTTCAGGCCGCGTTCGGCAACCTTGGCATCGTCGGTCGGGTCCGGCCGGGCCGGCGTCTCGTCCATGGTGGTCTCGGATCGGCAGTGGCGCGCGGTCCGGCTATCCGCCGAAAACCACGCGCTTGAAAATCACCCCCAGAAAGAAGACCAGCGCGATGGTGGCGAGAATGAACGCGAGCCGGCGGTTGCTGGCGCGCTGCTCGGGCGTCGGGCTTTTTTCTGGATTCGACATCGTTGTCCGGAGGCTCGCGGGACCGGGACCGGGCATCGGCCAGCCCCGCGTGTCCTGCTTCACTTGACGTGCGGCGGTTCTTCAAAAGTGTGGAACGGCGCCGGCGACGGCACGGTCCACTCCAGGCCTTCGGCACCTTCCCACGGCTTGTCGGCAGCCTTCTCGCCGCCGCGGTACGACGGCAGCACCACGCAGAAGAAGAAATACACCTGCATCAGGCCGAAGCCCAGCGCGCCGATCGACGCGATCGCGTTGAAGTCGGCGAACTGCTGCGGGTAATCCGCATAGCGGCGCGGCATGCCGGCCAGGCCCAGGAAGTGCATCGGGAAGAAGGTGAGGTTGAAGAAGATCATCGAACCCCAGAAATGGATCTTGCCGCGCGTCTCGTTGTACATGTAGCCCGACCACTTCGGACCCCAGTAGTAGAAGCCCGCGAACAGCGCGAACAACGAACCCGCCACCAGCACGTAGTGGAAGTGCGCCACCACGTAGTAGGTGTCCTGCAACTGGATGTCGATCGGCGCCACGGCCAGGATCAGGCCCGTGAACCCGCCGATGGTGAACACGAAGATGAAACCGAGGGCGAACAGCATCGGCGTCTCGAAGGTCATCGAACCGCGCCACATGGTGGCAATCCAGTTGAAGATCTTCACGCCGGTCGGCACCGCGATCAGCATGGTCGCGTACATGAAGAACAGCTGGCCGGTCACGGGCATGCCGGTGGTGAACATGTGGTGTGCCCACACGATGAACGACAGGATGGCGATCGAGGCGGTGGCGTACACCATCGAGCTGTAGCCGAACAGCGGCTTGCGCGCGAAGGCCGGCACGATCTGGCTGATGATGCCGAACGCCGGCAGGATCATGATGTAGACCTCGGGGTGCCCGAAGAACCAGAAGATGTGCTGGTACATCACCGGATCACCGCCGCCGGCGGCCGAGAAGAAGCTCGTGCCGAAGTGGCGGTCGGTCAGCACCATGGTGATCGCGCCCGCCAGCACCGGCATCACGGCAATCAGCAGGTAGGCCGTGATCAGCCACGTCCAGCAGAACATCGGCATCTTCATCAGCGTCATGCCGGGAGCGCGCATGTTCAGGATGGTCACGATGATGTTGATCGAGCCCATGATCGACGAGGCGCCCATGATGTGCACCGCGAAGATCGCCATGTCCATGCCCGGGCCCATCTGCACCGACAGCGGCGCGTAGAGCGTCCAGCCGGCGGCGGTGGCGCCACCCGGCACGAAGAACGAACCGACCAGCAGGATGGCCGCGGGCGGCAGCAGCCAGAAGCTGAAGTTGTTCATCCGCGCGAAGGCCATGTCGGACGCGCCGACCTGCAGCGGGACCATCCAGTTCGCGAAGCCGACGAAGGCCGGCATGATCGCGCCGAACACCATGACCAGGCCGTGCAGCGTGGTGAACTGGTTGAACAGCTCCGGATGGAAGAACTGCAGGCCCGGCTCGAACAGCTCCAGGCGGATCAGCAGTGCCAGCGTGCCGCCCGAGAGCAGCATCGCGAAGGAGAACAGCAGGTACAGCGTGCCGATGTCCTTGTGGTTGGTCGCGAACAGCCAACGGCGCCAGCCATGCGGATGGTCGTGCGCGTGGTCGTCTCCATGACCGTGCGCGTGATCTTGCGGGTGCGTAATCGCTGTGCTCATCGCAAAACTCCTTGGTGTCGTTTCGTCACGCAGACGGTCGGTCAGCTGGCGTTGCGGCCGGTCGCGACGCTGGCCTGCTGGGTAGCGGTCTTCGCCGCTTCGCTCGCCGCCGTCTTGCCGGCGCCGGCGCCCTCGGGCATCTTGCCGCCGCGCGCCTCCTTCACCTGGGTCGGCTGCAGCACGTCATTGGTGTGATTGCCCCAGTTGTTCCGCTCGTAGGTAATGACGGAGGCGATCTCCACATCGTTGAGCGCCGAGGCCCAGGGCGGCATGGCAGCCTTGCCGTGCAGCACGATGTTCACGTGGTCGGCCAGCGGGCCGGTCGCGATCTTGGAGCCGTCCAGGGCCGGGAACGGGCCGCCACCCTTGCCGTTCGGCTGGTGGCAGACGGCGCAGTTGGCGGTATAGACCTTCTCGCCGCGCGTCTTCAGCTCGTCGAGCGTGTAAGTCTTGTTGGGATCGTCGGCCTTGGCGGCCATCTCCTTCTTCTTGCCGTCGACCCACTTGGTGTAGTCCGCGTCGGATACCACGTGCACGACGATCGGCATGAAGGCATGCTCCTTACCGCACAGCTCGGCGCACTGGCCGCGGTACACGCCGACCTTCTCGGCCTTGAACCACGTGTCGCGCACGAAGCCCGGGATCGCATCCTGCTTGACGCCGAAGGCCGGGATCATCCACGAGTGGATCACGTCGTTGGCGGTGGTGACGATGCGCACCTTGCGGTTGACCGGCACGACCAGCTCGTTGTCGACCTCGACCAGATAGGTGTCGCTCTTCGGCGCCAGGTTATCGATCTGGTCGCGCGGGGTGGTGAGGGTGGACAGGAACGAGAGGCCCTCGCCTTCGCCCTTCAGGTAGTCGTAGCCCCACTTCCACTGGTAGCCGGTGGCCTTGATGGTGAGGTCGGAGTTGGTGGTGTCCTTCATCGCGACCACGGCCCGGGTGGCCGGCAGCGCCATCCCGATCACGATCAGGAACGGCACGATGGTCCAGATGATTTCGACGGTGGTGCTTTCGTGGAAGGTCGCCGGCTTGTGGCCGAGCGATTTGCGGTGCTTGAAAATCGAGTAGAACATCACCCCGAACACACCGATAAAGATCACGATACAGATGATCAGCATCATGTAGTGCAGCCAGTGGATCTCCGCCGCGATCTTGGTGACCGGAGGGGCAAGATTCAGTTGCCGCACCGCGGGGCCGCCCGGCATGTCTTCCACTGCCAGGGCTGTTTGACCGAGGGCGAGGAGGGAGCCTGCCGCCAGCAAACCTGCCAATGTCTTATTGAACATTTTCATTTTTTGTCTACCCAATTTACAGATTCCACTCTGCCCCCGGTGCTCGGCTCATGGAACATGGGTTGGTTGCCCGCATCCCAGACACCGGGAAAGCTCATCCGCCAGCCGGCGGCGACCGGCAGGGTCAAGAAACCGCCCCACCCGCACGACGCGCCCGCTCGAACAGAGCGCGACCTGCTCCCGCAACGGCTCTCCCAACTCCACGCGCACCCAGCGCGGGTTGAGCACATGGCACACCCGCCGGCAGGCGTTGACCTGTTCGATCACCAGCGCATCGTCATCCAGCGCGATGCGCTCGTAATCGGAGGCGTGCCGGGCATAGTACAGCAAGGCCCATCCGAGGGCTGCGACTTCCAGCCCCGAGAAAGGCAGCACGAACCACGCCCCTTGCCACGCAAAGAACGAAGCGATCACGAACGAGAGGATGACAATCGAGAGGTAGAACCAGCCGACCTGGCGGGGAGAAAGCGAACAGTTTCGCTTCATGAGCCAGTTCTTCCGCGGCGGTTCCGGGATGATGGATGCGCCGCACGCTGGCTGGAGCGCGATTCCAATGTCATGCATTGAACCACTCCTGCCTCGGATGCATACCCGATCGGTTCGCCCGTGGCAAAAACGGGATAGGCCTTTGGGGGACTGCTGCGACAAACTGGCGCATTATATGGCCGTAATGGGCCCCGAACAAGGCAAGTCGGCTGATGCAAGTGCCGGCTTGACAAGGACCGCCGATGCCGCCGTGACGCCCCCGGATGCCTCAGGCGCGCGGCTTGCGGCCGATCTGGTCGACCGGGATCATCGCCCGGCCCTGCTCGTCCAGCGCCTGTCTCGGGGTGGGCGCCAGCTTCCACGCGTGGCCATAAACGACTTCGAACGTGAGCGGAATCAGGCCGTCGGGATTGCGCTGGGCATCGAGCGCGTCGAACAGGTGCTGGCGCCAGCGCGGCGTGTACAGGCCCTGGCCCGACAGTGCCCGGCCGTCCCCGTCCGCCAAGCCTGCCATGCCGCCCAGCAGGTGCACATCCGCCAGCAGGGCCTGGGGCGATTCGTAGGTGATGGTGATCTGCTCCATGTCCATCACCGGCGTGGACCAGCGGCCGTGCACCAGCATGTCGCCGATGTCATGCATGTCGACAAAGCGCAGCGTATGGACGCCGGCATCGATGCCCGCCAACGCGCTGCGCAGTTCGCGCAAGGTATCGGGGCCGAACAGGCTGAACATCAGCAGGCCACCGTCGGCCGTCACGCGGTGCCATTCGGGAAAGATCGCGTGCGGCGACGGATCCCAATGCAGCGCCAGATTGGACCACAGCAGGTCGAACGACGCATTGGCAAACGGCAGCGCACGGAAATCCGCCTGGGCGAAATCGAACACCGGCCGCTTCTTCAGCAGCCGGCCCAGCCAGCCGGCGTCGCTGCGCTGCGGATCGAGCTGGCGCGCGCGGGCCAGCATGGCGGCCGACCAGTCCAGCCCGCAGATCTGCGCGTCGGGGTATTGCGCGCGCAGCACCGCCAGGCCCTGGCCGAGGCCGCAGCCCAGGTCCAGCGCGCGGGCGGGCGCCAGCTTGATGTACGACAGCCGGTCCTGCATCCGTTGCCCCACCTCGCGCAGCAGGAAATCCACCTCGGCAAAGCGCGCGGCGCGGCGATCGAAGGCGCGCCGCAGAGTGGCGGGACGGGCAAGTACGGGATCGGGCATCGGAAAGGAAAGACGAGGCAATGCTGCGGCCATCCAGTATACCGGCGGGCCATTTCGGGGCGCTGTCCGATGGCGCGGCGCGCGCCGATCGGGTTCGATGGGGCTTTTTGCCATGCCCGTCCCGCTCCTGCTGCACCGGCTCGCCGCCGGCCTCCGCCACCTGCTGCCCTGCGCCTGCGCGCTGTGCGGCGCCGTCCAGCATGACCTCGTCTGCGCAGGCTGCATGGCGGACGTGTCACCACTGCTGGATCGGCGCCGCTGCCGCCAGTGCGCCAGGCCACTCGACCGGTGGCATCCCGCGCGGCATTGTCCGCGCCTGCCTGGCCGGTGCACCGGACCTCGACGCCACCGTCGTCATCGCCGATTACGCCTGGCCACTGGATCACCTTGTCACCGGATTGAAATTCCGCGCCCAGTTGCCGCTGGCCGCATGGCTAGCCGAACGACTCGCCGATGCGCTGCTCGCTGCACCGGGTACGCTGCCGGAGTTGATGCTGCCCGTACCGCTATCCATGCAGCGATTGCGCACGCGCGGCTACAACCAGGCCTGGGAAGTGGCGCGGCGGCTGGGCCCGTGGCTTGGCATCCCGGCGGTCCCGGACGGGCTGCGCCGGGTGCGCGACAACCCCGCCCAGTCGACGCTGGACCGCGACGAACGCCTTGCCAACCTCCAGGGCGCGTTCGACGTGCCGGATCCGGCACGCATCGCCGGCCGTCATGTCGGCGTGGTCGATGACGTGATGACCACAGGTGCCACGCTGAGCGAGATCGCCACGCAGCTCAAGCGCGCGGGCGCGGCACGGGTGACCAATTGCGTCGCCTTGCGCACGCCCTAGCGATATGCTTCTGCGGCACTGTGTCACGCCCCTTGTGGCAAGGTGACAACCCTTGCCGATGCCGATAAGCTCGCCGCCGATATTACCCGGTCTGCCACCATGTTCAACGTCGTTCTCGTCGAGCCCGAAATTCCGCCCAACACGGGCAATGTGATCCGCCTGTGTGCCAACACCGGCGCGCAGCTGCACCTGATCGAACCGCTCGGTTTCCCGCTCGAGGATGCGCGCATGCGTCGCGCTGGCCTGGACTACCACGAATACGCGACGATGCGCGTGCACGCGAGCTGGGAAGCGTTCCTGCGCGATGCACAGCCCGACCCCGCGCGCATGTTCGCGCTCACCACGCGCGGCTCGACGCCGTTTGCGGGCCTGGCATTCCAGCCGGGCGACTGGTTCGTGTTCGGATCGGAAACGCGGGGCCTGTCGGAGGAACGGCGCGCATGGTTTCCGCCATCGCAGCGCATCCGTCTGCCGATGCGCCCCGACAACCGCAGCCTCAACCTGTCGAACACGGTGGCCGTGGTGGTATTCGAAGCGTGGCGGCAGAACGGATTCGAAGGCGGCGCCTGAGCGCGCCGGCCCCGGTCAGCGCGCGGATTCGGCCTTGGCGTCGCGCTGCAGCAGGCGATCGACGGCGCGCGACGGCGGCAGCCCCTCGAACAGGACTTCGCACACGGCAAAGGTGATCGGCATATCGACACCCTTGGCGCGTGCCAGGGCCGCCACCGCCCGCGCGCAGCGCACGCCCTCGGCAACGTGGCCGAGATGCGTCAGGATTTCATCCAGCGAGCGCCCCTGCGCAAGCTGCATGCCGACGGTGCGGTTGCGGGAGAGATCGCCGGTGGCGGTCAACAGCAGATCGCCCATGCCGGTCAGGCCCATGAAGGTCTCCGGCCGGCCGCCCAGCGCCATGCCGAGCCGCGTCATCTCGGCCAGGCCACGCGTCACGAGCGCGGCGCGCGCGTTGAGGCCCAGGCCCAGGCCATCCGCCGCGCCGGTCGCAATGGCCAACACGTTCTTCACCGCGCCGCCCACTTCCACGCCAACGAGGTCGTCGCTCGCGTACACGCGCATCGCATGGTGATGGAAAACGCGCTGGGTGAGCGCGCACAGTGCGGTACTGGCCGACGCCACCGTCATCGCACACGGCAGTCCCTGCGCGACTTCCTTGGCGAAGCTCGGGCCGGACAGCGCACCGGTGGCCAGATCGGCGCGTCCGGTCTGTGCCAGCACGCCGGCCACGATGACATGCGGCAGCGCGCCGGACTCGGGGTCGAAGCCCTTGCACAGCCAGATCACGTTGCGCACGCCGCCATGCGCGGCCACCCCGCGCGTCTGATCAGCGAGCCCCGCGACCGGCGCGGCAATCACGACCAGCGCGTCTTCCCCGACGGCATGATCGAGTGCAGCCGACAAATCCGCCTCGAAACGCAACGATGCATGCAGCCGGATGCCTGGCAGGTAGCGCTCGTTGACACGCGTCGCCACCATCTGGGCAACCAGCGTCGCGTCGCGGCCCCACAGCACGACATCGTGCGATTGCGCGGCGTGGCTGGCCAGGGCCGTGCCCCAGGCGCCCGCGCCCAGAACGGAAATCCGCATGAGCTTGAAGTGTGAGTCAGTCAGGCAAAAAAATGCCCGCGCGAGCAGTCGGCCGGCGCGGGCATCAGGCGCGATGCGCCATCGTGTTTAGTGGGTGGCCTTGGAGCCGTCCGGCATCACGATGCCGCTGTTTCCGCCGACGGCCTGGGCCTGTTCCATGGCGGAGGCCAGGCGCTGCTCATACAGCGCCTGGAAGTTGATCTCGGCCAGGTGGATCGGCTGGAAGCCGGCGCGGCCGATGGTGTCGGCGATGTTCGAGCGCAGGTACGGGTACACGATGGTCGGGCAGGCGATGCCCAGCAGCGGGTCCATCTGTTCGACCGGCACGTTGCGGATGTCGAAGATGCCGGCCTGCTTGGCTTCCACCAGGAACGCGACCTTCTCGTTGATCTTGGTGGTGACCGTACCGATCACCGTGACTTCGAACACGCCCTCGGCCAGCTGCGTGGGGGACACGTCGACCTGCACCTCCACCGTCGGCTGCTCCTGCTCCAGGAAGATGTGCGGCGAGTTCGGCTGCTCCAGCGACAGATCCTTCAGGTAGATACGCTGAATATTGAAGAACGGCTGGCCGTCCTGGCCGGATTGCTGCTGTTGCTGGTCGCTCATGACTCGCCTTCGAAATGGGTATGGATACAGTGCTTGCCGGAAGCGGCCCGGCGCGCAAGACGCGTATGGTACATGACGGCGCACGGGGCGCCATGGGAGTGGGCCTAAAAGTAAAACACCCGGCCGAAGCCGGGTGTTTTGGCGGGTGCCGTCAGGCAGCCAGCAGCGATTCCAGCCCGCCTTCGCGGTCGAGCGCGGAGAGATCGTCGAAGCCACCGATGTGACGATCGTCGATGTAGATCTGCGGCACGGTACGGCGGTTGGTGCGCGCCATCATCTCTTCGCGCCTGCCGGGCTCGCGATCGATCAGGATCTTTTCGATATGCGCGACACCGCGCTGCTTCAGGAGCTTCTCCGCTGCCACGCAATAGGGGCAGACGGTCGTGCTGTACATGACGACATGGGCCACGGGAAAACCTCGTTATTTGACGACCGGCAGGCCGGCCTGCTGCCAGGCGGCCAATCCGCCCTCGAGCGAATAGACCTCACTGTAACCGGCCTGCTTCAACACTGCTTGAGCCCGCCCGGCGCGCTGGCCGGTCTGGCATACGAGGATGATGGGGGTCTCTTTGTTCTTTGCAAGGCCGGCGGCCTTGCCCGCCAGGTCGCCAAGCGGCGCATGCTTGGCCTGCGGCAGATGGCCGGCGGCATATTCGGCCGCTTCGCGCACATCGACCACCACCGCGTTGCGGCGATTGATCAACTGGGTGGCGGCCGAAGCGCTCACCTGGGCGCCACCACCACCGGCGATGCGGCGCTGGATCGCTGGCCAGACCAGCAGCAGACCCGAAACGACGGCAACGGCAAGCAGGGCGAGGTTGTTGTAATCGGCGAAGAACTTCACGGTAAGGTTCCTGGAAGGTAGGCTGGCGGCCAAATCAGTGGACACCGCGACACCGTCCGAACGATTCGGGGCGCGCGGTGCCGGCGGCATTATAAAATAGCTGGTTTCGGCGGCCGCACGATGACGCAACGCACATCCCGGCCTGCACGCAGGTTTTCTTACTTCTCATCATGGCAGTCATGCATAAGCTCGTCCTCATCCGCCACGGCGAATCGACGTGGAACCTCGAAAACCGCTTCACCGGCTGGGTCGACGTCGACCTGACCGACACCGGCATCGCCCAGGCCCGCCAAGGCGGCCGCCTGCTGCGCGAAGCCGGCTTCACCTTCGACCTGGCGTATACCTCGGTGCTCAAGCGCGCCATCCGCACGCTGTGGCACGTGCAGGATGAAATGGACCTGATGTGGATCCCGACCCGCACCGAATGGCGGCTCAACGAGCGCCACTATGGCGGCCTGTCGGGCCTGAACAAGGCCGAGACCGCCGCCCAGTACGGCGACGAGCAGGTGCTGGTCTGGCGCCGCAGCTACGACACCCCGCCGCCCGCACTGGAGGCCAGCGACGAGCGCGACGCGTACGGCGACCCGCGCTATGCGGGCCTGCCGCGCGAACAGGTGCCGCTCACCGAATGCCTGAAGGACACCGTGGCACGCGTGCTGCCGCTGTGGGAAACAGCAATCGCCCCGGACATCAAGCGCGGCAAGCGCGTCGTGATCGCCGCGCACGGCAACAGCATCCGCGCCCTGGTGAAGTACCTGGACAACATCTCGGACGACGACATCGTCGGCCTGAACATCCCCAACGGCACGCCGCTCGTCTATGAGCTGGACGCCAACCTGAAGCCCATCCGCCACTACTATCTCGGCGACCAGGAAGCGATCGCCGCGTCGCTCGCCGCCGTGGCGAGCCAGGGCAAAGCGAAATAAAGCGTAACCGCCAGGCGCAACGGCGCAGGGCACTTCCAACGCCTTTATACTGTCGAAACGCCAGCCCGGGACATGCGTCAGCGGTCCCGGGCCATGTTTATTCATCTCTACTGTCCCAACGCCCGCCCTCGACTCATGCGAACTTCGCTCAAGAACATCAGCCTGATCGCCATCGGCCTCGTGACCGGGGTCCTGGCGACGCTCCAGCTTTCCGCCACCGCACAGAACGCGACGGTCGGGCCGCTGCCGCTGGAAAAACTCCGGTTGATGGCCGACATCTTCGGCCAGATCAAGCGCGAATACGTCGAGCCAGTGGACGACGACAAGCTGCTGACCGAAGCCATCAAGGGCCTGGTCGCCAGCCTCGATCCGCATTCGGCCTACCTGGACAAGAAGGACTTCCAGGAACTGCAGGAAGGTACCCAGGGCCGCTTCGCCGGACTGGGCATCGAAATCTCGCAGGAAGAGGGCCTGGTCAAGGTCATCAACCCGATCGAAGACACGCCCGCCTTCCGTGCCGGCGTCCAACCGGGCGACCTGATCACCCGCATCGACGACAAACCCGTGCGCGGCATGCCGCTGGAACAGGCGGTCAAGCGCATGCGCGGCGCCCCGGGCACCAAGGTCACGCTGACCATCTACCGCAAGAAGGAAGAACGCACCTTCCCGCTCACCATCACGCGCGCCGAGATCCAGGTGCAATCGGTCAAGGCCAAGCTGCTGGGCGACGGCATCGCCTGGGTGCGCATCACCAGCTTCCAGGAACGCACGGTACCGGACCTGGCCAGGAAGCTGAATGACCTGGCACGCCAGGATGCGCACCTCAAGGGCATCATCCTCGATCTGCGCAACAACGGCGGCGGCGTGCTGCAGGCTGCCGTGGGCGTATCGGCCGCGTTCCTGCCGCCGGACGCGACGGTGGTCTCCACCAACGGCCAGGTGCCGGACGCCAAGCGCGTGTACAAGGCCAACTTCGCCAACTACCGCCTGAGCAACTTCGACACCGATCCGCTGGTCGGCCTGGACCCCGAGTTCAAGACCGTGCCGATCGTGGTGCTGACCAACGCCTACACGGCGTCCGCCTCGGAAATCGTGGCCGGCGCGCTGCAGGATCACCACCGCGCCAAGACGATGGGCAAGACCACCTTCGGCAAGGGCTCGGTGCAGACGGTGCGCCCGCTGTCGAACGACACCGGCATCAAGCTGACCATCGCGTACTACTACACGCCGTCGGGCAAGTCGATCCAGGCCAAGGGCATCCGCCCGGACGTGCCGGTCGACCAGAACCCCGAAGGCGATCCGGACGACGCGCTGATCACCCGCGAGATCGACACCGAACGCCACCTGCACAACAAGCAGGAGTCAGAAGAGTCGGAGATGACTGATCGCGAGAAGCGCCGCATCGAGGAGCTGCGCCGCCTGGAAGAGGAAACTGCCAAGAAGACGCCCGAGCAGCGCGAGAAGGAGCGCAACAAGAAGCCGATCGAGTTCGGTTCGACCGACGACTTCATGCTGCAGCAGGCCATCGCTGAACTGAAGGGCCAGCCGATCAAGCGCTCCAAATCGGTGCTGGAGGCTGCGGCAGCGGTACCTGACAAGGCGGTGAAGTCGCCGGCCGCGAAGGAATCGAGCGCACCGGCCAAGCTGCCCAAGGGCAAGGCCGCGCCGGCGTCCGAACCGGCCGTGCCGAACCCGCCCTCGGGCCCGGCCAGCGGCGTGATTCCGGCACCGGAGCCCACCGGAGCACGGTAACCCTCCAATCCGCCAGGACTGGCAAACTGGCAAGGCCGTGCACCGCACGGCCTTTTTCATTCCCGACGCGCCATGAACGACGACCAACTGCTGCGCTATTCCCGCCATATCCTGCTCGACGAGATCGGCATCGAGGGACAATCGCTGCTGCTCGCTGCGCATGTGCTGGTGATCGGCGCCGGCGGCCTGGGCGCGGCGGCCCTGCCCTATCTGGCCGCGGCAGGCATCGGCACCCTCACGATCGTCGATAACGACAGCGTCGACCTGACCAACCTGCAACGCCAGATCATCCACACCACCGAGTCAGTCGGCCACCCCAAGGTCGAATCGGCGCGGCAGGCGATCGCGCGGCTGAATCCGGAAGTGCGCGTCCACACGGTGCGGCAACGGCTCGATGCGGACGGCATCGGTGCGCTGCTGGACGGCGTGACGGTGGTGCTGGACTGTTCCGACAACTTCGCCACCCGCCAGGCCGCGAACCAGGCGTGCGTACGCGCGAGAGTGCCGCTGGTATCAGGCGCGGCCATCCGCTTCGATGGGCAGATCAGCGTGTTCGACAGCCGCGCCGGCGGCCCCTGCTACGCCTGCCTGTTCCCGCCCGACGAACCCGCTCCGGATGTCGCCTGCGCGACCATGGGCGTGTTCGCGCCGCTGGTCGGCATGGTCGGGACAGTGCAGGCGGCGGAAGCGCTCAAGCTGGCAGCGGGCATCGGACGATCACTCGCCGGGCGCCTGCTGATGCTCGACGGCCTGGCCATGGAATGGACGACGATGCGCGTCGCGCGACAGCCGTCCTGCCCCGTCTGCGGCGGCGGTCACTGACCCGGTCAATGGAGCAAAGGAAAAGGAGGCCGTAGCCCAATGCCGCTCAGTTAGCAACAAAGCCCAACAAAGGCCCTGCGGGGTCTTTGTTGTTTGTACAGTGCATGTTTGTCGAACCGTAGCCGAACCGAAGAGGTTTGTCGGCAAAGCGCATGCTGCTGCACGAATACCTGAGAGAGACCCATCAATACGCAACGCCAGAACAATGGGGCATGGTTCGAGACAGCCTGCCGCAGAGTTGGGTGGAACAAGCCCTACAAGCAACGGGGGTCGCCACGTTGCGCAAGCGTCGGCTGCCCATGGAGCAGGCCGTTTGGTTAGTGCTGGGCATCGCCCTGCTTCGGGATCGCTCGATCCTGCACGTGGCCGAGGCACTGGAGCTCGCATTGCCCACGCACACACGGGAAGCGATCAGCTCCAGCGCCCTGAGCCAGGCGCGTCAACGCCTGGGCTGCGAGCCGCTGGAATGGCTGTTTCGCCACACTGCAACGCAATGGGCGCACCAGGAAGCCGGACGCCATCGTTGGCAAGGCCTATCGCTGTATGCCCTGGATGGCGTTGTCTGGCGCACCGCCGACACGCCCGAGAATCGTCAGCGGTATGGCGCGCAGCGCAATCAGGTTGAGCACCAGAGCGCATTGCCGCTGGTACGCATGGCGTGCTTGCTGGATGCGCGGGCGCGCCTGCTGGTCGACGCGCGCCTGGGTGCTTACGACACCAGCGAGTACGCCCTGGCGCAGCAACTGTGGCCCCAGCTACCCTCGGACTCACTGGTGATTGTGGACAAGGGCTTTTACTCGGCCGGCTTGCTGTGGCCATTGCAACACCAGCAGGGGCGCCGCGGGCTCATTCCTGCCCGGGCGGGCCTCAAGGGCGAAGTCGTGTGCATGCACGGCCCGGGCGATGTGAGCCTGCGCATGAAGGTCTCCCCACAGGCGCGCAAGAAAGATCCGAGTCTGCCGCTGAACTGGGAGGTGCGCGCCATCACCCGCGAAATCGATGGCAAACCGCGCACGCTGCTCACCTCACTGGCCGATCCGCAGCGTAAATGACGCGCATTGCCGATGAGGCCAAGGTCGAGCCTTGCCGCATCAGCTTCGTCACCGCCCTGCGCTACATCATCGATGAGTGGCTTTGGAGCTCAACCAGCCGGGCGCCCGACTCAATCCCGTCCAAGTTGCGCACCATGCGACTGAACATCCGCCGCTTCGTCCTACCCCCTCGCCGCAGCGAACGACGATACCCTCGTGCCGTTCGCCTCAACAAAACTCAGTACCCCACCAAGAAAAATGCCGCTCAGGCTTAACTGAGCGGCATTGGGCCGTAGCCTCCCTTCTTGCTCGCGTGCCGGGCAGCGTTTACTCGCCTTCCGGCTCCATCTGCGACTGCAGGTAGTTCTGGATGCCGACCTTCTCGATCAGGTCCAGCTGCGTCTCCAGCCAGTCGATGTGCTCTTCGGTGTCGTCCAGGATGTCGACGAAGATCTCACGGCTGACGTAGTCCTTGACCTCTTCGCAGTAGGCAATCGCTTCGACCACCGTGGTGTGCGCCGCCTTTTCCAGCTTGAGGTCGCACTCGAGCATTTCCTTGGTGTCCTGGCCGATCAGCAGCTTGCCGAGGTCCTGCAGGTTGGGCAGGCCGTCGAGCATCAGGATGCGCTCGATCAGGCGATCGGCGTGCTTCATTTCGCCGATCGACTCCTTGTATTCGTGGTCCCCGATGCGTTTGAGCCCCCAGTGGCCGTACATGCGGGCATGGAGGAAGTACTGGTTGATGGCGGTCAGCTCGTTCTTGAGCTGAGCGTTCAGATATTGGATGACCTTCTTATCGCCTTTCATTCTTGGGGCTCCTGCGGGTGGAGAACGCGCGCTCGCGTCCGTTCAAGACGAGCCCGCTGCCTGACCTGCCAAGCAGCAAATGCCGCCGAGGCAACGCCCGGGCGGCAGATCGCGGCGATGAAAAAGGAAAGCGGAAAGAATCAGGCAGCCAACGCGCCGGCCATAGCGGCCTGATCGTTGGCGACGGGCTCGTCGCGATGCTCGATTATGGCATGCGCGCTTGCGCGGCCCAACACTTGATCGATGGGAATGCAGCTCACCGCTTCGGCGAGCACCTGCCTGGCGCAGTCCCGGCATTGTCCACAGCAGGTGCCCACGCCCAGCGTGTCGGCGAGCTCGTCCAGCGTCGAGACGCCCAGACGGGCGGCACCGTGGATTTCGCGGTCGGTCACTTGGTTGCAGATGCAGACGTACACGGGGTTCCTCCAGCAGCGTTCAGGACACGCTGCGAGGGCAGAATAACAGAGAACGCAAATGAGAACAATTCTTGTTCAACCTCATGCAGCAGGTAGGGATATGCGGGGGCACGAGGGCCCTCTTTTCACCAAAATACGTGCTATTTCAATCACTTAGAAAGGGAAGAGCCGGCACGGACGATGTGCCGGCACAGCGGACCGGAAGGGCGTTCAGGCGCGCGCCAATGCGCCCAGGGCGTCCTGGACCTCGGTGGGCTCGCAGGCGTGCAGCAGCCGATCGACCTCGCGCATCAGGCGCGGACGGTCTGCGCGCAGGATCTGTTGCTTGACGCTCAGCAACTGCGACGGATGCATCGAAAACTCGGTCAGCCCCATGCCGAGCAACAGCCGCGTCATGATGGCATCCCCCGCCATCTCGCCACACACCGATACCGGCCGGCCGGCGCGATGGCCTTCTTGGATGGTGCGCGCGATCAGTTGCAGCACCGCCGGATGCAGCGGGTCGTACAGATGCGCGACCGCATTGTCGGCACGGTCGATGGCAAGCGTGTACTGGATCAGGTCGTTGGTGCCGATGGAGAGGAAATCCATGCGGCGCAGGAACACCGGCAGGATCAGCACCGCTGCCGGAATCTCGATCATGGCGCCGACCTTGATGGTCGGATCGTAGGCCAGGCCGTCGGCGTCGAGCGAGGCCTTGGCGCGTTCGATCAGCTCCCGCGTCTGGTCGATCTCGCGGGCGTGCGCGAGCATCGGCACGAGGATCTTCACCGGCCCGAA
Source organism: Ralstonia syzygii subsp. syzygii (assembly GCA_919592095.1). Classification (GTDB taxonomy): domain Bacteria; phylum Pseudomonadota; class Gammaproteobacteria; order Burkholderiales; family Burkholderiaceae; genus Ralstonia; species Ralstonia syzygii. The sequence continues at coordinate 23,630 of CAKKOY010000041.1, forward strand.
CGCCGATGCACGCAGCAACGCGCGCAGCTGTGTCAGGAACATCGCCGGCTCGGACAAGGACCACCGGATCGCGCGCAGCCCCAGCGCCGGATTGGGTGCGGTCTCGAACTGGTCATCGCGGCCGTCGCGCACGTCGAGCGGCTTGTCGGCGCCGATGTCGATGGTGCGGATGGTGACCGGCAGCCCCTTCATCGACTCGACCGCGGTGCGGTAGGCAGCGAACTGCTCCTCCTCATCGGGCAGCGCGCCGCGCCGGTTCATGAACAGGAATTCGGAACGGAACAGGCCCACGCCGACCGCCCCGGCGGCCAGCGCGGCGGCGGCATCCTCGGGCATCTCGATGTTGGCGAGCAGATCGATCTGCGTGCCGTCGAGCGTGACGGTGGGCGTGTGGCGCAGGAGTTCGAGGCGCTTCTTCTGCAGTTCGCCTTCGCTGCGGCGGTGTCGGTATTCCTCGAGGATGGCCTGGGTCGGATCGACGATGACGATGCCGTTGTCGCCGTCGATGATTATGCGGTCGTCCTGGTGGATCAGCGTGCTGGCGTTGTGCACGCCCACGGCTGCCGGGATGTCGAGGCTGCGCGCGACGATGGCCGTGTGCGAGGTGCGCCCGCCCAGGTCCGTCACGAAGCCGGCGAAGGTCTGGCTGCGGAACTGCAGCATGTCGGCCGGGGCGATGTCGTGGGCAACGACGATCATACCAGCGTCCGGATCGCCGCCGGCGGCCACCGGCGCGGGTGCCAGCACCGGTGCACCGGCCAGCACCTTCAGGATCCGCTCGACCACCTGCTCGATGTCGGCCTTGCGCTCGCGCAGGTATTCGTCTTCGATCTCGCCGAACTGGCGCATCAGTTCCTCGAGCTGTGTTGTGAGCGCCCACTCTGCGTTATAGCGGCGCTGGTGGATCAGCGTCTCGGGCACCTGTGCCAGCAGCGCGTCGTCCAGGATCATCCCGTGCACATCGAGGAACGCGCCCATTTCCTCAGGCGCATCGGCGGGCAGTTCCCGCTTGAGCTGGACCAGTTCGGTGCGCACAGCGGCACGGGCGGCGCGCAGGCGCTCCACCTCGGCATTGAGCCGGTCCTCGTCGACGAGGTAATGCGAAACGTCCAGCGCCGCACGCGCCAGCATATGGGCACGCCCGATGGCGATACCGCGCGAGACCGGGATGCCGTGCAGGGTAAAGGGCATGGGAGCGGCGTAAAGGACGTTGGGAAGAAACGAAGCGCGCTTACTCGCCTTCGCCAAAGCGATCGTTGATCAATTCGAGCAGGCCATCCATGGCGGCCTGCTCGTCCGGGCCTTCGATCTCCAGCGTGACGGTGGAGCCGATGCCTGCGGCCAGCATCATCACGCCCATGATGCTCTTGGCGTCGACCTGGCGGCCGTTGCGCGACATCTTGATCTGGCTGTCGAACTTGCTGGCGAGCTGCGTGAGTTTGGCGGAGGCGCGGGCATGCAGCCCGAGCTTATTGATGATGGTGATATCCCTCTGCAGCATATTTGTCCGGATGGTTGGCAACCTGGTTCTGAACGGCGGTCGAGCCGACCTGCAGCACGCCTTGCGAGCCACCGGCCAGAGCCTTGGCGGCAAGCTGATCCAGCTTCTCGTTGCGGTAGCAGATGGCGCGCACCAGCATCGGCAGATTGACGCCGGCCAGCACGCGCACCCGGCCCGGGTCGGCCAAGCGCGAGGCGATGTTGGCGGGCGTCGCGCCGAAGATGTCGGTGAGCACCAGCGCGCCGTTGTCCTCGATCAGTTCGTCGAGCTTGGCGCGCGCCTGGGCGAGCACGCCTGCCGGCTCCGCATCGGGCAGGACGTCGATCGCCGCCAGCCGCTCCGGCTGACCGCAATACACGTGTGCGGCACAATCGCGCAATGCGCTGGCCAGCGGCGCATGGGCGATGATCAGAATCCCTGCCATGATCGAAAAGTGAACCGGTGTGAGACCGATTGTATCAGGGCCATTTGCTGCAATTGTGCGCCGATGCGACCCTCCTCCCCCGCGAGAGGATACCCGCGCGTGGGGTCCTAGTACTACAGCCGTAGCTCAAAATGGCGGAGCACATCCCCGCGCCCGGTAGTGACACTGCTGAGCGCGCCACTGATGCGCGCGCCGCCATCGCGACCATGCCAGCACC
>CAKKOY010000042.1 GCA_919592095.1 Ralstonia syzygii subsp. syzygii
TCCGGCTGGGCCGCGCACATCATCGAGCAGCGCATCGACAACAAGATCATCCGCCCGAGCGCGAACTATATCGGGCCGGAAGACCTGAAGTTCGTGCCCATCGGCAAACGCAAATAAGGAGCAGAGGAAAGACGCAAAATACAAGGCGGCGGTCCGGACACCGGGCTGCACACGGCGCCCCCCCGTTTGGCTGAGGGGTGGCATCGCCGGGCAACAGGACATTGGGCACGGCGCGCAAATCGGTCAAAATACCGGCCGGTGTGCGAAACGCCATGGTGTTCCCTGTCCGTGGCGGCCGCCGCCCCCCACTCTGTCTGACCGAAGGAAACTCTATGAACAAGTTCATCGTGGGCGCCTGTGCCGGCGTGCTTTCGCTGGCCGCGTCGCCGTACGCAACCGCCCAGCCCGCCACGACCGCCAAGCCGGCCGCCAAGAAGGCACCGGCGAAGAAGAAGTCTGCCAAGAAAAGCGCACCCGCCAAGGAAGCGGCTGTCAAGCCGGAAGGCGTACTGTGGAAGTGCGAACTCGGCAACGAGATGTACATCGCGGGCGACATGACGCGTGACCAGATCGTCACGATGCACTGGAAGGGCCGCAACTATCAGCTGCCGCGCCAGCTGACCCGCACCGGCGCCGACCGCTACTTCGACCAGAAGACCGGTTTCGACCTGGTCGTCATCCCCAGCAAGGCCATGCTGTTCGACCGCAACGAAGGCCACCGCCTGGCCGACGAGTGCCAGACCGAAGCGATGGCTGCCGGCGCACCGGCCCCGACGCAAAGCGGCGCCCTGCGCGCCCCGGCCGGCCTGCCGCTGATGATGCAGGACAACGCCGCACCGGCACCCGCTCCGGCGCCCACGCCGGACGCCGCGCAACCGGCCAAGCCGTAACGCGAGCGGCCCACTGGAACACGCCATGTCCGCGCCAGCTGCGAACATCCGCCCGAAACCCGACAAGGTCATCGTCGACTATGTGACCGCGTTCAGGATCGACAGCAAGGCAGCCTACGAGACGGCCCGCCATTGCCTGCTAGACACGCTGGGTTGCGGGCTGGAGGCGCTGTCGTATCCGGCGTGCACCAAGCTCCTGGGCCCGGTCGTGCCAGGGACCATCGTGCCGAACGGCGCGAAGGTTCCGGGCACGCCGTTCCAGCTCGACCCGGTGCAGGCGGCGTTCAGCATCGGTGCCATGATCCGCTGGCTGGACTTCAACGACACCTGGCTCGCGGCGGAATGGGGCCACCCGTCGGACAACCTCGGCGGCATCCTGGCCGTGGCGGACTGGCTTTCCCGCACCCGCATCGCCGGCGGCAAGACGCCGCTCGTGATGAAGGACGTGCTGACCGCGATGATCCAGGCCCACGAGATCCAGGGCTGCGTTGCGCTCGAAAACGCATTCAACAAGGTGGGACTGGACCACGTGGTGCTGGTCAAGGTCGCCACCGCCGCAGTGGTCGGGCAACTGCTCGGCCTGTCGCGCGAAGACATCATCAACGCGGTGTCGCTGGCCTGGGTCGACGGCCAGGCGCTGCGCACCTACCGTCACGCGCCCAATACGGGCAGCCGCAAGTCATGGGCGGCGGGCGATGCCACCAGCCGCGGCGTGCGCCTGGCGCTGATCGCCAAAACCGGCGAGATGGGCTACCCCTCCGCCCTCACCGCGAAGGACTGGGGCTTCTACGACGTATCGTTCAAGGGCAAGCCGTTCACGTTCCAGCGCCCTTACGGCACGTATGTGATGGAAAACGTGCTGTTCAAGATCAGCTTTCCGGCCGAGTTCCACGCGCAGACCGCCGCCGAAGCCGCGATGACGCTGCATCGGGCCCTTGCCAAGGCAGGCAGGTCCGTCGACGACATCAAGACGATCACGATCCGCACGCACGAAGCGGCGCTGCGCATCATCGACAAGACCGGCCCGCTCAGCAACCCTGCCGACCGCGACCACTGCCTCCAGTACATGGTCGCCGTGCCGCTGATCTTCGGCCGCCTGACGGCCGAGGATTACGAAGACAGCGTCGCCCGCGACCCACGCATCGATGCGCTGCGCAAGAAGATGGTCTGCGTGGAGGACAAGCAGTTCACCAAGGATTACCACGACCCGAAGAAGCGTTCGATCGCCAACGCGCTCACCGTCGCGTTCAAGGACGGCAAGACGCTCAAGGAGGTCGTGGTGGAGTACCCGATCGGCCATCAGCGGCGGCGCAAAGAAGGCATGCCGCTGCTGGTCGAGAAGTTCAGGACCAACCTGGCCCGCCGCTTTCCGGCCAGGCAGCAGGACGCCATCCTACGCGCCTCGCTGGACCAGAAAGCGCTCGAAGCCATGCCGGTCAACGAGTATGTCGATTTGTACGTGATTTGATGTATCCGCAAGGGGTGCCCCTGGTGCCCCGCGCATCCTTAGCTTGGAGTCATGCCATGCCCCACAACCTGAAAAAAACACTCAAGGAATTCAAGATCAACGGCAGCCAGACCGGCAAGTTCTATTCCCTGCCGCAGCTGGGCAAGGAACTGGGCGTGGCGATCGAGCGCCTGCCGGTTTCGATCCGCATCGTGCTGGAGTCGGTGCTGCGCAACTGCGACGGCAAGAAGGTGACCGACGAGCACGTCGCCCAGCTGGCCAACTGGAAGCCGAACGCCGATCGCGTCGATGAGATCCCGTTCGTAGTCGCCCGCGTGGTGCTGCAGGACTTCACCGGCGTGCCGCTGCTGGCCGACCTGGCCGCCATGCGCAACGTGGCCGAGCGCATGGGCAAGAACCCCAAGAAGATCGAGCCGCTGGTGCCGGTCGACCTGGTGGTGGACCACTCGGTGCAGGTCGACCACTTCCGCGAGAAGAAGGCGCTGGACCTGAACATGAAGCTGGAATTCTCGCGCAACAACGAGCGCTACCAGTTCATGAAGTGGGGCATGCAGGCGTTCGACACGTTCGGCGTGGTGCAGCCGGGCTTCGGCATCGTCCACCAGGTCAACCTGGAATACCTGGCGCGCGGCGTCCATAAGAAGGACGGCGTGTTCTACCCGGATACGCTGGTCGGCACCGACAGCCACACCACCATGATCAACGGCATCGGCGTGGTGGGCTGGGGCGTGGGCGGCATCGAGGCGGAAGCCGGCATGCTGGGCCAGCCGGTGTACTTCCTGACGCCGGACGTGGTAGGCGTGGAGCTCAAGGGCCGCCTGCGCGAAGGCGTGACCGCCACCGACCTGGTGCTCACCATCACCGAACTGCTGCGCCGCGAAAAGGTGGTCGGCAAGTTCGTCGAGTTCTTCGGCGAAGGCACGGCCAGCGTGTCGCTGCCGGACCGCGCGACCATCGGCAACATGGCCCCGGAATACGGCGCGACCATGGGCTTCTTCCCGGTCGACGAGAAGACCGTCGACTACTTCAAGGGCACCGGCCGCACCAAGGACGAAATCGCTTCGTTCGAAGCCTACTTCCGCGCGCAGAAGCTGTTCGGCGTGCCCAAGGCCGGCGAGATCGACTACACCAAGACGCTCACGCTGGACCTCAGCTCGGTCGCCCCGTCGCTGGCCGGCCCGAAGCGCCCGCAGGACCGCATCGAGATCGGCAACGTGAAGTCGACCTTCTCGTCGCTGTTCTCCAAGCCGGTGGCCGAAAACGGCTTCAACAAGAAGTCGGATGACCTGGACAAGACCTTCACCACCACCAACGGCGTGGACGTGAAGAGCGGCGACGTGCTGATCGCTGCCATCACCTCGTGCACCAACACGTCCAACCCGAGCGTGCTGCTGGCCGCTGGCCTGCTGGCCAAGAAGGCGGTGGAAGCCGGCCTGACGGTCGCCCCGCACATCAAGACCTCGCTCGCCCCGGGAAGCCGCGTGGTGACGAAGTACCTGGAAGCCGCCGGCCTGCTGCCGTACCTGGAAAAGCTGGGCTTCGGCGTGACGGCCTATGGCTGCACGACCTGTATCGGCAACGCCGGCGACCTGACGCCGGAGCTCAACGAAGCCATCGTCAAGAACGACATCGTGGCCGCCGCCGTGCTGTCGGGCAACCGCAACTTCGAAGCGCGCATCCACCCGAACATCCGCGCCAACTTCCTGGCCTCGCCGCCGCTGGTCGTCGCCTACGCGATCGCCGGCAACGTGACGCGCGACCTGATGACCGAGCCGGTCGGCAAGGGCAAGAAGGGTAAGGATATCTACCTGGGCGACATCTGGCCGACCTCGGACGAGATCGCCAAGCTGATGAAGTTCGCGATGAACGCCGACACGTTCCGCACGAACTACGAGCAGGTCAAGAAGCCGTCCAAGCTGTGGGCCAACGTCAAGGGCACGAAGGGCCAGGTCTACGACTGGCCGAAGTCGACCTACATCGCCGAGCCGCCGTTCTTCGAAGGCTTCGGGATGACGCCGGCCGCTGCCTCGGCATCGGTCAAGGGCGCCCGCGCACTGGGCGTGTTCGGCGATTCCGTGACGACCGACCACATCTCCCCGGCCGGCTCGATCAAGGAAACCTCGCCCGCCGGCAAGTACCTGCTGGCCAACGGCGTGCTCAAGGCCGACTTCAACAGCTACGGCTCGCGCCGCGGCAACCATGAGGTGATGATGCGCGGCACATTCGCCAACGTGCGCATCAAGAACCTGATGATTGCGGCCCGCGCTGACGGTTCGCGCGTGGAAGGCGGTGAGACGCTGTTCCAGCCGAGCGGCGAGCAGATGTCGATCTATGACGCCGCCATGAAGTACGTCGCCGCAGGCACGCCGACGGTGGTGTTCGGTGGCGAAGAGTACGGCACGGGCAGCTCGCGCGACTGGGCCGCCAAGGGCACGCAGTTGCTGGGCGTGAAGGCTGTGATCACGCGCAGCTTCGAGCGTATCCACCGCTCGAACCTGGTCGGCATGGGCGTGCTACCGCTGCAGTTCAAGGGCAATGACTCGGCACAGTCGCTGGGCATCACGGGCGACGAGACCTTCGACATCGAGGGCCTGGAAGGCGAAATCAAGCCGCAACAGGACGTCACCATGGTGATCACGCGTGCCAACGGCGACACCAAGCGCGTGAAAGTGCTGCTGCGCATCGACACCCCGATCGAAGTCGACTACTACAAGCACGGTGGTATCCTGCCGTTCGTGCTGCGTCAGCTGCTGGCCGCGTAAGCCGCCAACTGCTGTTGCAAATCGGCAAGGCCGGCTCTTCGGAGCCGGCTTTTTTGTTGCTGCCATGCCAATCGGCGTAACGAAGGCGCGTGCGCTTTTGGTACAGTGTGGCGGATAGACCGCGTGACGCCGGCCCGGCATGCGCGCCAGCGGTCCGACCGCCGCGTTTTGCAGGAGCCCCGCGTTCATGGCCAAAGTGGTACTCGCCCTACTCGTCGTCGCTGCCGCTGTCGTCTACATCCTGTTCAAGGCCCCGCAGGACAGTACGGTGCATACGTCGGCGCCTCCCGCGGCGCTGCCGACGGCATCGGCCAGCACACCGCTGGCGCCGGCTGAGTCCGCCTCCAGCCCGGCCGGATCGACGCCATCGGCGGCCAGCGCGGCGGTTGCCGAGGCACCCGCTTCGGCCGCTAAGCCGTAAAACGCGTCACGGCGCGACATCCGAAGGTAAAATAACCGCCCTCTTTCCAATCTCCAATCGACCGGTACGGCACAGCATGGCAGGTTTTCGCTCCAAGGCCCCCCAACGTCTTTCTCCCGATGCCGAACGGCTCGTCGCCGACGCGCTGGCGCTCGATGCGTCCGGCAGCCGCATCGAAGACGTCTACTGGGAACAACGGCTGTCCGAACGCCTCTCCCGGCTGCTGAAGAACGGCAGCCAGTCCGCGCTCGACGCCGCACTAGACCACCTCTTCAAGCAAAACGAGGAGGCTTCCGACGTACTGGCCGAACAGGCCGAGACGTTGGCCGAATCGGCGGTGCTCACCGCGGGTGGCGCGGAATACGATGCGCTGCTGATCGCGGCGCCCATCCTCGCGCACACGCGCTATGCGATCCCGTCGGGCGCCATCAAGTCGGAACTGGCGCAGACGCTGCAGGTGCATCTGCAGGCGCACGTGCTGGCGTCCACCGCGCGCGTGGCGCTGGCGCCGTACCTGTACAGCATCGACCAGTTGCCGCGCACGCACTCCGACACGTTCGCCCTGACGCACAAGCTGGCCGCGTATGCGCTGTCCGGCCAGCCGCCCAAGGTGGACCTGCGCGACATGCCCGAGACCGCGCCGATCCTGGCCGACCCGCGCTACCTGCTGGCCATCGTCGTCGCCCAGCACGGCCAGCCGCTGTTCCGCTGGCAGGAAGATGCCAAGGAGCACCACGCCGAGCGCACCACCTGCCTGGAGCAATGGCGCGAGCAGGTCACGCCGACCGTCTCCACGCTGATGCCGGGCTGCGAATTCGAACTGCTGCTGCCCGACGCCTTCTTCCTGTCGTGCCGCGAATCCGACAAGCGCATCCGGCCGCTGACGGTGCGCGCGGCCGTCAACTACATGCAGGGTGCGCTGGAGCTGCCGGCCAACCGCTTCTCGGCCATCGTCGGCGCCTTCGGCGAGGAGTCGATCGAGGAATACCGTGTCGCCTTCACCGTGCGCGGCGAAAAGGACCTGATCTACGGCATCGTCTGGCCGGTCTATGGCCGCGACGGCGGCGCCACCGAGGTCAACACCGAGGGCGAGCCGGGCAGCCCGCTCGAGCAGATCTGCGAAGAGCTGCGCGCCTGCGGCATCGAAGACATCTTCCGTCACGGCCAGCTGTTCGAGCCCGAATACTGCGAAGACTGCGGCGCCCCGCTCTACGCCGACCGCACGGCGGAGATCGTCCACGCCGAAATGCCGGAAGACGCGCCGACGCAGCAACCGCTGTTCCACTGACGCGCCGCAAGCCAGCCACCTCCGGGTGGCTTTTTTATGGCTTGCCGACCGGCCCGCCGGTCATAACGATGGTCGGAATGCGTCGCACGCGCCGGACCGGGCTGCGGCACAATGACGGTCCTTCGCCACATGGCATCACGCCAGAACCCGAGGAGCCTTGCGATGACCACCCGCCCCCTGCTTCGCGCCCTGATCCGCACCCTCGCCGCCTGCGTGCTGGCGGGTGCGGCCGCCGCACCGCTGGCCGCGCACGCCGATGACCTGCGCATCGGCCTGGCCGCCGACGTGACCTCGATGGACCCGCACTGGAACAACGCCGGGCCCAACAACGCGATGGCGCTGCACATCTTCGAATCGCTGGTGTTCCTCGACAAGAACGGCCGCTACACGCCGGGCCTGGCCACCGCGTGGAAGGCCGTCGACGCCAACACGTGGGAGATCAAGCTGCGCGCGGGCGTCAAGTGGAGCGACGGCACGCCGTTCACGGGCGAAGACGTGAAGGCATCGATCGAACGCCCGGCGCGGCTGACCAACAGCCCTGGGCCGTTCACCAGCTACACCAAGTCGATCACCGACGTGCAGATCGTCGATCCGCTGACCGTGCGGCTGAAGCTGTCGATCCCGAATTACGCCAGCATCCCGAACGACCTGAACAGCCTGCCGATCATCCCGAAAAAGGTGGCCGACGCCACGCAGGCGGACTTCGACGGCGGCCGCGCCATGATCGGCACCGGTCCGTTCCTGTTCGACCACTTCACGCGCGGGCAGGAGATCGTGCTGAAGAAAAACCCGAACTACTGGGGCCACGTGCCGCAGTGGGACAAGGTGACCTTCAAGATCATCACCGACAATGCCGCGCGCACGGCCGCGCTGCTGGCGGGCGACGTGGACGTGGTGGAAGCCGTGCCCGCCGCCGATGTGCCGCGTATCAAGCAGAACAAGGCATTCCACCTGGAGCAGCAGGTGTCGTGGCGCACCATCTTCTGGCAGATGGACCAGAACCGCGATGCCTCGCCGTTCATCACCGACCGTGCCGGCAAGCCACTCGCCAAGAACCCTTTCAAGGACCGCCGCGTGCGCGAAGCGGTGGCACTGGCCGTCAACCGCGACGCCATCGTCACGCGCGTGCTCGAAGGCCAGGGCGTGGTCGCGTCCAGCATCGTGTCGCCGCAGATCTTCGGGCATCCGGGCGGCAAGCCCATCCCGTATGACCCCGAAGGCGCGAAGAAACTGCTGGCGCAGGCCGGCTACCCCAACGGCTTCGGGCTCACGCTGCATGCCACCAACAACCGTTACCTGAACGATGCGCAGGTCGCCCAGACCACGGCACAGCTGCTCACGCGCGTCGGTATCCAGACCAAGGTGGAGACGCTGCCGGTGGCGGCCTATTTCTCCAGGGCGCGCCAGGGCGAGTTCTCGTTCATGATGCTGGGCTGGGGCTCGGTGGCGGCCGACGTGGCGCTGCGCAGCATCCTCGGCACGCCCAATCCGCAGACCGGCTACGGTACCTGGAACTGGGGCCGCTACAGCAATCCGGAGCTCGACAAGCTGGTGCAGGCCTCGCTATCCACGGTCTCGGGCGAACAGGCCCACGAGCAGGCGGCCAAGGCCGCGGCGCGGCTCGCGCAGAACGACTACGCCATCATTGCGTCGCACCACCAGCTCGCCACCTGGGCGATGCGCAAGGGCATCCGCTATGAAGCGCGGACCGACGAATGGTCGCTCGCGCATCTGTTCACCCGCCAATAATCGCGGCGCCGTTACGTACGGTTACAGGAAAACGGCCGCATGCGCCGCATTGGGGAATGCCGCAGGCACTTCCGGCCCCGGCTTTCCTCTATCATGGCGTTTTTCCACGCCAACACCCTGAACGCTCGTGATGTTGCGTCCTTCCCTACTCTGTCTCGGCGTCGTCGCGCTGCTGGCCGCCTGCTCCAATCTGCAGACCACTGCGCCGGATGGCACTGCCCCGGCCAACGCCAGTACCGCCAGCCCAACGTCGAATACCACCCCGGCCGCGCCGGCCCAGTCGACCGGCACCGCGCCGACCCTCCCCCCCCTTGGCACGCCTGACGGCAACGGCAACACGACTATCAACCTGCCGCCCAAGGACAAGATGAGCCTGTCCGAATACCGCGCGCAGACCCGCGACCGGCTGATCCAAAGCGAACACGCCCGCCCCGACGTAGCCGACTGCGCCGCGCATGCCAGCTGGATCGTGCCGCGCTCGACCAGTTTCGACCAGTTCCGCCTGCCCACGGGTGCCATGTCCGAAGAACAGGCCAAGGTGGAGCCATGGGACTCGCGCTTCTCGCAAAGCAAGCAGGGCGCGATCAAGGTATCGAGCGTGGTCAGCTTCAACGCAGCCGTGCACAAGCGCGGCACGCCCGGCGACCAGTGGGAACCGGTGCGCGTACGCTGCGGCTATGACGAAGGGATGATGCTGGCGTACGAGCTGCTCGACGCCAACGGCCAGCCGTTCGCCAGCCCGGCAGCGGCGCCGTCCGCGCGCGTGCACTGCAAGCGCGGCCGCCATTGCTCGGCCGGCACGCATGGCAAGGCAACCAAGGGCAAGCCGGCCAAAGCCAAGAGCACCAAGGAAGCGACGAAGAAGTCGAGCGCCAGCTAACCAACCCGCCGCCGCCGGAACCGCGGCGGCAGCGGGTCCGGGCAGCACCGTTCAGCCCAGATATTCGAGGATCGCCTGCAGCATGGCCGCACCCAGCGCGGCACTGCGGGCGCCATCCCAGCCGACCCGGGCATCGGGCAGGTTGGCGTTGTCCTTGAACGGCATTTCCAGCGTCAGCGACAGGCAGCCAAAGGCGTGGCCGATGTACTTGGAGGCAAGCTTGAGCGCGTCCTGGTCGTACTTGCTGGCCTCATAGCCGAACTGCGTCTGGAAATCGGGCGAGGCGCGCAGAAAAGCCGCGGCGAAGCGCGCCTGGTCGGCACGCTGGGCGTCGGTGAAGCCCGGCAGCATCTCGCTGCCCGCGATGAACACATAGGGCAGCGCCTCATCGCCGTGGATGTCGAAGAACAGGTCGACACCGGTGGCTTCGATAGCCTGGCGCACGCACAGGACTTCGGGGCTGGTCTCGGCGTTCGGCTCCATCCACTCGCGGTTCAGGTTGGCGCCGGCGGCGTTGGTGCGCAGGTTGCCGAACGACGAACCGTCGGGGTTCATGTTCGGCACGATGTGGAACACGGCGCGTTCGGCCAGCACGCGGCCAAGCGGGTCGCCGCGCCATGCGCCCTGGCGCGTCAGACGGGCGAGCAGCCCTTCGACGAACCACTCGGCCATCGTTTCCCCCGGATGCTGGCGCGCGATGATCCACACCTGCTTCTTGCCCGGGCCGGGCTCACCCACGGTAATGCACGTCATGTCGCGGCCCTGCACCGTCTGCCCCAGGCGCCGCGTGCGCACGCCCGGCGCGGATTGCGCCACCGCCACCAGCGACAGGTGGCGCTCATCGGGATACGGCTCGAAATAGGCGAACCAGATGCTGTCGTGCTCGGACGTGACCTCGATGGTGAGCGTGCGGCCGTCGTAGCGCGTCGGCACGCGGAACCAGTGCTCGCGGTCGTAGGACGCGACGGCCTGGTAGTCCTTCCAGCCGGCCGGGTAGGTGCACTCGCCGGCGTTCTCCAGCGCCAGCCGGCACGCCTGCCCCTGCACACCCTGCAGGCGAAAGTGGAACCACTGCGTGAAATCCGCGTGCGAATCGCGGCGGATGCGCAGCCGGATGGCATCGGCGCGCGCGGCGTCGACGATCTCGATGGCACCGCTGTCGAACGTGCTGGAGAGGTACGGCTGGGTGGCGGTCATGGGCAATCCTGTCGTGCGCGATGCGGGAGGAATCAGGCGGCCTTGCGGCGGAAGACCCAGCGCTCATCGTCGGAGGCGTCGGCGGCAAACGCATAGCCTTCCGCGTCGAAATGCTTCAGCTTGCGCGGATCGGTGATGCGGTGCTCGATCGCGTAGCGCGCCATCAGCCCGCGCGCCCGCTTGGCGTAGAACGAGATGATCTTGTACCGGCCGCCCTTCCAGTCCTCGAAGACGGGCGTGACGATGCGCGCCTTCAGCACCTTGGGCCGCACCACCTTGAAATACTCCTCGGAGGCGAGGTTGACCAGGACCGGGTCGTCGTCCGGCTTGAACAGCGCGTTGAGCGCGAGCGTGACGTCGTCGCCCCAGAAAGCGTAGAGATCCTTGCCGCCCGGATTGGCTAGGCGCGTGCCCATCTCGAGCCGGTACGGCTGCATCCGGTCGAGCGGGCGCAGCACGCCGTACAGGCCCGACAGGATCCGCAGGTGCTGCTGCGCGAACTGCAGATCGTCGGCCGACAGCGCGTTGGCATCGAGCCCGCCATAGACGTCGCCATCGAACGCGAGCACGGCCTGCTTGCTGTTGTCGGCGGTGAAGTCGGTGGACCAGTCGGCGTAGCGGTTGGCGTTGAGCACCGCCAGCGGGTCGGAGATGTGCATCAGCGTGCCGATCTGGGCCGGGGAGAGCTTGCGCAGCGTTTCGATCAGGATGGCGGAGCGCTCGATGAAATCGGGCAGCGTGTGGGTCTTGATGCGCGGCGGCGTGTCGTAGTCCAGCGACTTGGCCGGCGAGAGGACGATGATCATGTCAGAATCGCGGTTCACAAGTCTTGGATTGTATCGAATGACCGACACCGCCGCCCCCGTCCCGCGGGTGGTCCTCGACTCCAATATCTGGGTCGACATACTGATCTTCGACGACGCCGCAGCCCGCCCCATCCGCGCCGCGCTGGAGGCCGGCCGGCTGGCCGCCATCATCAGCCCGGCCTGCCGCGAGGAGCTGCGGCGCGTGCTCGACTATCCGCAGTTCGCGCGCTATGCGATCGACGCGCAGGCGGCGCTGGCGTGGGTCGACCGCGTCACGCAACCGGTGGCCGATCAGGAAGAGGCACCGCGCCTGGAAGGCGCCGCGTTCGTGCCGCACTGCAAGGACCGCGACGACCAGAAATTCCTCGCGCTGGCCCACGCCGCCGGCGCCGCCTACCTGGTCTCCAAGGACAAGGCCGTGCTCAAGCTCAAGCGCCGCATGGCCAAATACTGCGACGTGGCGGTCGTGCCGCCCAGGCAGTTCATCGCCGAGATCCGGCTGGACGCCGCGCCTCTCGCCTAGTCCGTCTTCGTTCCCGCTCACCGACCGCCATGACCACCGCTTCCGCCGCCCGGCCTGCCCCGTCCGCTGAAACTGAAACGCTCGCGCCCATCGCCCCGCCGCCGTCGCGGCTGCCGCAGGTCGGGACCACCATCTTCACTGTGATGTCGGCGCTGGCCGCGGAGAAGCAGGCCGTCAACCTGGGCCAGGGCTTCCCGGATTTCGACTGCGACCCGCGCATCGTCGATGCCGTGTCGGACGCCATGCGCGCCGGCCTCAACCAGTACCCGCCGATGACCGGCGTGCCGGCGCTGCGCCAGGCGATCGCCGCCAAGATCGCGACCCTGTACGGCCACACCTATGACGCTGATCGCGAGATCACCGTCACCGCGGGCGCCACGCAGGCGCTGCTGACGGCGGTGCTGTGCTGCGTGCATCCGGGCGACGAGGTGATCGTCTTCGAGCCGACCTACGACAGCTACCTGCCGTCGATCGAACTGGCCGGCGGCAAGGCGGTGCCGATCACACTGGATGCCCCCGACTACCGCATCCCCTTCGACAGGCTGGCCGCGGCCATTACGCCGCGCACGCGCCTGATCATGCTCAACACGCCGCACAACCCGACCGGCACGGTCTGGCATGCGGACGACATGCGCAAGCTGGCGGAGATCGTCGCGCCGACGGACGTGCTGCTGCTGTCGGACGAGGTCTACGAGCACATGGTCTACGACGGCGTGCCGCACGCTTCGGTGGCGCGCATCCCGGAACTGGCGCGGCGCGCCTTCGTGGTGTCGAGCTTCGGCAAAACGTATCACGTGACGGGCTGGAAGGTCGGCTATGTGGCCGCGCCCGCCGCGCTGTCGGCAGAATTCCGCAAGGTGCACGAGTTCAACGTGTTCACCGTCAACACGCCGATGCAGCACGGGCTGGCCGCCTACATGGCATGGCCGACCCGCGCCCGTACCTGGAGCTGCCCGCGTTCTACCAGCACAAGCGCGACCTGTTCCGCGCGGGGCTGGAGCACACCCGCTTCAAGCTGCTGCCGTGCCAGGGCACCTACTTCCAGTGCGTGGACTACAACGCCATCTCCGACCTGCCCGAGGCCGAATTCCCCAAGTGGCTCACCAGCGAGATCGGCGTGGCGGCGATCCCGGTGGCGGCGTTCTATTCGCAGCCGCACGAATCGGGCGTGGTGCGGTTCTGCTTCGCCAAGAAGGACGAGCCACTCCGGCTGGCGCTGGAGCGTCTGTCGCAGCTGTAAGCCCGCCGAGCGTTACTCGCGCTTGCTCGCGTAGTACGCCAGCATCTGCTCGGTGTTCACCTTGCGGTCGGCGTTCAGCTGCTGCACGCTGGGCATCTCGCCCATCTTGGCGAGGTACGGCTTGATGCCGGCGATGGGCGCGAGCAGGTCCTCACCGTAGATGAGCTTGGTGGCCGAGCTCACCAGCGGGAAGTGCACGATGGCCGCGCAATCCGCGATCGTGAAGGTGTCGCCTGCCACGTAGGGCGCGAACTTCAGCAGCCGGGCCGTCGCGGGGATGTTCTTCTGCAGCTGCTCGCGCACCTTGGCCTTGAGGTTGTCGCTGATCTTGCCGCCGAAGAACGCCTCCGGGTACAGCAGGCGCGCCACCAGTTCCAGGTGCAGCTCCAGAAAGGTGACGATCTCGCGCACCTTGGCCGCTCGGAACGGATCGGCCGGCATCAGCGGATGCTGCGGATAGCGCGACTCCAGGTAATCGACGATGACCTGCGACTCGCACAGGCCCCCGTCTTCCCCCACCATGTAGGGTACCTTGTGCAGCGGCGAGAGGTCGCCGTCGGTCTGGTCGAGCCAGCGCAGCGATTCCTCGAAGGGAATGCCCTTCTCCATCAGCGCAAGCTTGACCTTGTTGTAGTAGTTGCTGGCGGCAAAGCCGTATAGCGTCAGCATGAACCGTCTCCTGGTGGTGTGACTGCTGTTCCGGTCCGTACGGATGAAAAAATCGCACGCTCGCGCTATTTTAACCGGACTTGCATCCTTCACGGTGGGATTTCGCATGAACTGTATCGGGATCGTGGGCACCGGCGCCATGGGGCGCGGCATTGCGCAGATCGCGGCCCAGGCCGGCCTGCGCGTCAAGCTGTTCGACACCAACCCGCAAGCCGTGGAGGCCGCGCGCACCACGCTGGCCGATACGCTCGCCAGGCTGGCGGCCAAGGGCAGACTCACCGCCGACGAGGCCGACACCACGGTTGCGCGCCTCCTTCCCGCCGCCACCCTGGCCGACCTGGCCGACCTGGCCGACTGCGACCTGGCCGACTGCGACCTGGCCGACTGCGACCTGGCCGACTGCGACCTCGTCGTCGAGGCCATCGTCGAGAACCTGGAGGTCAAGCGCGAGCTGTTCCGCCAGCTCGAGGCCATCGTGGCGCCGGAGACGATCCTCGCCTCCAACACCTCGTCGCTGTCGATCACGGCGATTGCCGCGGCGTGCCGGCGGCCCGAGCGCGTGGCCGGCTTCCATTTCTTCAACCCGGTGCCGCTAATGAAGGTGGTCGAGGTGATCGAGGGCCTGCGCAGCGCCCCCGCCACCAGCGATGCCCTGGCCGCCCTGGCCAGGCGCATGGGCCACACCGCCGTGCGCTGCATCGACATGCCGGGCTTCATCGTCAACCACGCGGGGCGCGGCATGAACACCGAAGGCCTGCGCGTGGTGCAGGAAGGCGTGGCCGCCTTTGCCGACGTGGACGCGGTGATGCGCGAGCAGGCCGGCTTCCGCATGGGCCCGTTCGAGCTGATGGACCTGACGGGGCTGGACGTATCGCACCCGGTGATGGAGTCGGTCTACCGCCAGTTCTTCGACGAGCCGCGCTACCGGCCGTCGCAGATCACCGCCGTGCGGCTGGCCGGCGGCCTCCTGGGCCGCAAGACCGGCGCAGGCTTCTACCGCTATCCCGACGGCCAGAAGCAGGGGCCGGCCGAGGCTGCCGCGCCCGCAGCACGGCCGAGGTCCGTCTGGGTCAGCCGTGCGCACGCGGCCGGCCACGCCGCCGCGCAGCGCCTGCTGCTGGACCTGGGCATCACGCCCGAGGACGGCGCCTGGCCCTCGGCCGAAGCGCTCATCGTGGTGACGCCGCGCGGGCTCGACGCGACCGCCGCAGCCGCGGCCGAAGGACTGGACGGCCGCCGCACCGTCGCGCTCGATACGCTCTACCCGTTCGCCGCCACCCGGCGCCGCACGCTGATGACCACGCCCGCCACCGACCCCGCCTACCGCGATGCCGCGCACGGCCTGTTCGCCGCCGACGGCGTGCCGGTGACGGTGATCCGCGACTCGGGCGGCTTCGTGGCGCAGCGCATCGTGGCGTGCATCGTCAACATCGCGTGCGACATCGCGCAGCAGCGCATCGCTACACCGGCCGACATCGACCTGGCGGTCACGCTGGGCCTGGGCTACCCGCAAGGGCCGCTGGCGCTGGGCGATACACTGGGCGCGAGTGCCGTGCTCGAAGTGCTGCAGAACCTTTATACGCTGTACGGTGACCCGCGTTACCGCCCCAGTCCGTGGCTGCTGCGCCGCGCACGCCTGGGCCTGTCGCTGCTGGCACCGGACACCTGATCCCGCTCACCCTTCCTCAAGGCCATCGCCATGACCGCGCAATTGCTCTCCCGACGCACCGGTTCCACGCTGGTGCTGACGCTCTCCAACCCCAGCGCGCGCAATGCGCTGGACCCGGTGATGTACACCGCGTCGATGGAGGCCCTCAACCTCGCCGCCAAGGACAAGGAGATCCGCAGCGTGATCTTCACCGGTGCGGACGGCGCCTTCTGCGCCGGCGGCAACCTCAACCGCCTGCTGGAGAACCGGGGCCAGCCCAAGCGCGTGCAGGAAGAAGGCATCGATGCACTCAACCACTGGATCGAGACCATCCGCACCTTCCCCAAGCCGGTGATCGCGGCGGTGGAGGGCCCGGCGGCGGGCGCGGGCTTCTCGCTGGTGCTGGCGTGCGATCTCGTGGTGGCCGCCGCGGATGCCAAATTCGTGATGGCCTATGTGAACGTGGCGCTGACGCCGGACGGCGGCGGCTCGTGGCACATCGCCCGCTTCCTGCCGCGTCCGCTGGCCAGCGAGATCATCATGCTGGGCAAGCCGGTCAGCGCGGAGCGGCTCGCGCATTTCGGGCTGGTCAACGAGGTGGTCAGGCCCGGCGAGGCGCTGGACCGCGCGCTGCTGCTGGCCGAGCAGTTGGCCGCGCAGTCGCCGCATGCAGTCGGCCGCATCAAGGGGCTGATCACGCATGCGGAAGAGGCCTCGCTGCATGCGCACCTGCAGGCCGAGCAGCACAGCTTTGTCGAAGCGCTGCACCACGCCGACGGCAACGAAGGCATCTCGGCCTTCCTGCAGAAGCGCCCCCCCCAATACCGCTGAGCCGCTGAACGATGGTCCCGTTTCCCGCCCCCAAACGCCGCCGCATCTACCTGATGCGCCATGGCGCGGTCACGTACTTCGACGAAACCGGCCGCCCCATCCTGCCGGAGACCGTACCGCTCAACGAAGACGGCTGCACGCAGGCCGCCGCGGCCGGGCAGACCTTTGCGGCGGAGCACATCGTCTTCGACCGCGTGATCGTCAGCGGCCTGCCGCGCACGGTAGAGACCGCACAGCGCGTGCTGGCCGAGATGCCGGCCATGAAGGCGCGCGACGTCACGCTGGAACCATGGCCCGAACTGCAGGAAATCCGCGGCGGCAAACTGGCCGAGATTCCCGAGCACGAAGTCGCCCAGGCCTTCATCGGCGCGTTCGAGGGCACGGTGCCGGAGGCGCGGCGCTTTCTGAACGGCGAGCGCATCGGCGCATTCCTCGACCGCGTGATTCCGGCCATCGCCCGGCTGCGCGCCCTGCCCGACTGGGACACCGTGCTGATGGTGCTGCACGCCGGCACCAACCGCGCGATCCTGTCGCATGCCATCACCGGCGGCGAGCGCGTGTTCTTCGGCAACCTCGCGCAGACCGCCGGCTGCATCAACGTGCTCGATGTCGGCGATGCGCCGGGCGACTGGGTGCTGCGCATGGCCAACTTTTCGCCGCCCTCGCCGGCTCACCTCGGCTCGCGCCTGACGACGATGGAGGTGCTGCTGCAGCAGTACCTGCGCTACCGCAAGCCGTCGGCCTGACCGCATCCACCACAGAACACGATCCGGAGACGCACCATGACGCAGCAGGATTTCTCGGCGTTCGAAGGCACCCGCCCGGTGGCCGAGCAGCAGAAGTTCGACATCGGCGCGCTGGAAGCCTGGATGCGCGGCCACGTGGAAGGCTTCGCCGGGCCGCTGTCGGTCGAGCAGTTCAAGGGCGGCCAGTCCAACCCCACCTTCAAGCTCATCACACCGTCGCGCACCTACGTGATGCGCGCCAAGCCGGGGCCCAAGGCCAAGCTGTTGCCGTCGGCGCACGCCATCGAGCGCGAGTACCGCGTGATGGACGCCCTGGCCAGGACCGATGTGCCGGTCGCCAGGATGTTTGCGCTGTGCGAGAACGAGTCCGTCATCGGCCGCGCCTTCTACATCATGGAGTTCGTGCAGGGGCGCGTGCTGTGGGACCAGGCCCTGCCCGGCATGACGGTCGCCGAGCGCGGCGCCATCTATGACGAGATGAACCGCGTGATCGCCGCGCTGCACAGCGTGGACTACGCCGCCATCGGCCTGGCCGACTACGGCAAGCCGGGCAACTACTTCGCGCGCCAGATCGAGCGCTGGAGCAGGCAGTACAAGCTGTCGGAAACCGAATCGATCCCGGCCATGGACAGCCTGATCGCATGGCTGCCGCAGCACGTGCCGCACGAGGCCGCGGAAATCACCCTCATCGTGCACGGCGATTACCGGCTCGACAACCTGATCTTCCACCCGCGCGAGCCGCGCGTGCTGGCCATCCTCGACTGGGAGCTGTCCACGCTGGGCCATCCGCTGGCCGACTTCAGCTACCACTGCATGAGCTGGCATATCGCACCGGGGCAGTTCCGCGGCATCGCGGGGCTGGACCATGCGGCGCTGGGCATTCCCACCGAGGCCGAGTACATCCGCCGCTACGAAGCGCGCACCGGCCGCCGCATCACCGGCGACTGGAACTTCTACCTCGCCTACAACATGTTCCGCATCGCCGGCATCCTGCAGGGGATCATGAAGCGCGTGGTGGACGGCACCGCGTCGTCCGCGCAGGCGCTGGAGGCCGGCCAGCGCGCCCGCCCGATGGCCGAGCTGGGCTGGCAGTACGCCCGGCAGGCCGGCTGACCGGCGGATGCGCGCGGCTCAGGTGTCGTCGCGCGCCCCGTCCAGCGGCCCGGACAAGCGTGCCTCCAGCTCCAGCACGATCGCGCCCGGCAACTGCACGAAGATCTGCGCGGCCGCGCGCTCCGGATGCTGCCGCACCTGGTGCGGCATGCCGCTGTCGCGCAGCTTGGCCAGCACATCGGCGAAGAACTTGAGGATGGCCGGTTCGCCCGCCACGTGGAAGTTCACGTGGTCAAAGGTCCATGCGCCGTCGCCGTCGGGTGTCATAGCAGTCCGCCTCCTTCGATGTCGATGATGGTGCCGGTCATGAAGCCGTTGGTCATGGCCAGCAGATCGCCCTGCGCGAGATCGTCCGGCCGGCCGGCCCGCGCCGATGCCTCCATCATCGCACTCGGCAAGGCGTCTGAAGTCATGGCGTTTCTCCTTGGAAGAATGAACGCAGGTCAATCGCGACCATTCTTCCATCAAACCCGAGGGCAACAATCGCCCTATGATTTGATGAATCTCCAAGTTCGCTTTGACAATGATCGCCCTTGACGACCTCCGCCTGCTGGTGCGCATCGCAGACGCCGGCAACCTCTCCGCAGCGGCGCGGCAGCTGGGCTGGCTGCCCGCCACGGCCAGCGCCGCGCTCAAGCGCGTGGAAAGCGAGCTGGGTGCGCGCCTGTTCGAGCGCACCACGCGCAGCATGCGCCCGACCGAGGCCGGCCAGCGCTACCTCGGCTATGCGCGGCAGGCGCTGGAGGCGCTCGATGAGGGCGCCGAAAGCCTCGGCCAGGACCGCACCGAACTGACCGGCCCCATCCGCATTGCCGCCACGTCGGACCTGGGCCGCAACCTGCTGCGCCCGTGGCTCGATACCTTCTGCGACGAACACCCCGGCGTGCGCGTCACGCTGATGCTCGGCGACCGCCTGGCCGACCTGATGCGGGAAGACCTCGACTTCGCGCTGCGCTACGGGCATCTGCAGAATTCCGCGCTGGTGCGGCGGCCGCTGGCCTCGCATCCGCGCGTGATCGTGGGGGCGCCGTCGTACTTCAGGCGCCACGGCCGGCCCATGCACCCGGATGCACTGCACGACCACCGCGGCCTGATCCTGCTGCGCAACGGCGAGCCGGTCACGCGCTGGCAGCTGACGCACGCCAGCGGGCCCGTGCCGATCGATGTGCGCGGCGATTTCCAGTGCGACGACGGCGCCGTGGTGCGCGACTGGGCCATCGCCGGACGCGGACTGGCTTTCAAAGCCTGGCTGGACGTGGCACAGGATGTCTACGCCGGACGACTGGAAGTGGCGCTGCCCGCGTGGGCCCATGCGCCCACGCCGCTGCAGTTGGTGAGCCTGGCGCGCCGCCACCGGCCCGTGCGGCTGACGGCCTGCGCCGACTTCCTCGCCGCACGCTTTACGCAATTCAGCGCGCGCTATCCGTTCCCGCCGGCGAGCGCCGCGGCCGCCTCGTCTTCCGCCACCCCGGCCATCGCGGCGAACACGTGATCGCGCAGCCAGCGGCCGGCGGCGTCCTGGTCGCTGTTGGCGTGCCAGTACAGGTAGAGCTCCAGCCGCGGCACCTTGAACGGCAGCAGCAGCATCACGTTGCCGTACGGCGCGTTGGCGATGCGCGCATAGCGCACCGGCAGCGTCACCAGCAGATCGGTGCAACTGACCACGCGGCACGCCGCCGGGTAATGCTGGCAGCGCAGCCGCTCGCGCCCGAGCCGGCGCAGCTCCACATCCTCCAGCCCCGCTCCACGCCGCCGCGATGACACGTGCACGTGCTCGTACGCCAGGTAGCGCTCCAGCGTCAGCGGCCCTTGCGTGACCGGGTGGCCGGGCCGCGCCAGCACCACCATCGGGTCCGACAGCAGGGGCGCGTGGCGGATGGCCGGCGACACCGGCAGCAGGATGTCGACCGCGGCATCGATGGTGCCGGCAAGCAGTTCGGCTTCGAGCTGGCGGCGGTCGCTACGCACGGTGGTCACGTCGATGCGCGGCGCCTCGCGGGCGATGGCGGCCATCAGCGGCGGCAGCAGCGTTGCCTCCAGCACGTCGCGCATCGATAGCGTGAAGCGGCGCTCACTGGTGGCCGGATCGAAGCGCGTGCCTTCACGCAGCGTGCGCTCGAAGCCCTGCAACGCGGCGCGCACCTCGGCGACCAGCGTGCGGGCCAGCGGCGTCGGCACCATGCCCTGCCCGCGCCGCTCGAACAGCGGATCGTCGAACAGCTCGCGCAGCCGCCCCAGCGCGTGGCTGACGGCCGGCTGCGTCAGGTTGAGCGTGCGCGCGGCCGCAGTGATGCCGCCTTCCGCGTAAATGGCGTCGAAGACGACGAACAGGTTCAGGTCGACCCGCGATATATGCACGATATTGATGGATAGCAATCCACTAAATTCATTTCTCTTATTGTAGGGGGAAGGCTTATGCTGCCGTCATTCGTGTTTGCCGTCGTGCCTGCCATGACCTCCGACGCCGATCTGACCGTGCCCGCCGGCTTCGACAAGCTGGTCAAGCCCAGCCCCTTCCTGACGCTGCTGGGGCCGGTGTACGCACGCGGCATCGGCCCGTCGAGGGTGATGGGCTTTCACGTGGGCCATCACCATCTGAACCGGCGCGGCATCCTACATGGCGGCATGGTTGCCTCGCTGGCCGACGCGGCGCTCGGCTATTGCCTTGCCGACCCCGCCAGCGGCGACAGCAAGGACGGTGTGCTCGCCATGTCGACGGCGAGCCTGACGGTCGACTTCATCGCTTCGGCGGGCGAAGGCGACTGGATCGAGATCACCCCGCAAGGCCTGCGCACCGGCAGCAAGCTGGCCTTCGCGCAGGCCCTGTTCCATCACGGCGACCGGCTGGTCGCGCGTGCCAGCGCGGTGTTCGCCGTGCTCGGCGCTCGCGTGGCCGGGCCAGTCTGAGCGGCATCGCTTTTCGGAGGAGACACCATGCATTTCGACTACTCGCCCAAGGTCAAGGAGATGCAGGCCCGCCTGCTCGACTTCTTCGACCGGCACATCTATCCGAACGAGCACCGCTTCCACGAAGAGGTCGAAGCCAACCGCCGCGCCGGCAACGCCTGGATCCCGACCAAGGTGATCGAGGAACTCAAGCCGCTGGCGCGCCAGGCCGGGCTGTGGAACCTGTTCCTGCCGCGCTCGCCGCGTGCCCCGGAAGGCCTGTCGAACCTCGAATACGCGCCGCTGTGCGAGATCATGGGCCGCGTGCCCTGGGCGCCCGAGGTGTTCAACTGCTCGGCGCCGGACACCGGCAACATGGAGACGCTGGAGCGCTACGCCTCCGACGCATTGAAAGACCGCTGGCTCGAGCCGCTGCTGCGCGGCGAGATCCGCTCGGCGTTCCTGATGACCGAGCCGGCCGTGGCCTCGTCGGATGCCACCAACATCGAGTGCCGTATCGAGCGCCAGGGCGACGAATACGTCATCAACGGACGCAAGTGGTGGTCCTCCGGCGCCGGCGACCCGCGCTGCACGGTCTACATCGTGATGGGCAAGACCAACCCCGACGCGGACCGCCACGAGCAGCAGTCGATGATCGTGGTGCCGGCCGACACGCCGGGCATCACCGTCCTGCGCCCGCTGTCGGTGTTCGGCTACGATGACGCACCGCACGGCCACATGGAAGTCGACCTGAAGAACGTGCGCGTGCCGGCCGCCAACATCCTGCTGGGCGAGGGACGCGGCTTCGAGATCGCGCAGGGCCGCCTGGGCCCGGGCCGCATCCACCACTGCATGCGCAGCATCGGCGTGGCCGAGCGCGCGCTGGAGCTGATGTGCAAGCGCCTGTCGAGCCGCATCGCCTTCGGCAAGCCGATCGCGCAGCACAGCGTCTGGCATGAGCGCATCGCCGAGGCGCGCTGCATGATCGAGCAGGCGCGCCTGCTCACGCTCAAGGCCGCCTACATGATGGACACCGTCGGCAACAAGGTCGCCCGCGCCGAGATCGCGATGATCAAGGTGGTGGCCCCGAACATCGCCTGCCAGATCGTCGACTGGGCGATCCAGGCGCACGGCGGCGGCGGCGTGTCGGGCGACTTCCCGCTGGCCTCGGCCTACGCGCATCAGCGCACGCTGCGCCTGGCCGACGGTCCGGACGAGGTCCACCGCGCGGCCATCGCCAAGCTGGAACTGGCCAAGCACCTGCACCAGCTGGCGGACGTGGTCGACATGCCGATCGCGCGCGGCGCCTGATCCGGCCGCGCTACCGTTCACTCCTTGGTCCCCGCGTCTCGCGGGGATTTTTTTGCGCGCGCGGACCGTCTGCGCGTTCTTGCGTTCTGTGCTTGAATGACTGGCTTGCACCGTCTCTCGTTTCCGCTCAGGAGCACCCAAGTCATGATCGACGTCTACAGCTGGGCCACACCCAACGGGCACAAGGTTCACATCATGCTGGAGGAATGCGGGCTGCCCTACCGCGTCCACGCCGTCAATATCGGCGCCGGCGACCAGTTCAAGCCCGAGTTCCTGAAGATCAGCCCGAACAACAATATCCCGGCCATCGTCGACCCGGACGGGCCGGACGGCAAGCCGATCTCGCTGTTCGAGTCGGGGGCCATCCTGCTGTACCTTGCGGCCAAGGCCGGCAAGTTCCTGCCCGAGGACGTGCGCGGCAAGTACGAGGTGCTGCAGTGGCTGATGTTCCAGATGGGCGGCGTCGGCCCGATGCTCGGCCAGACGCATCACTTCCGCGTCTACGCGCCCGAGAAGATCGAATACGCGATCAACCGCTACACCAACGAGGCCAAACGCCTGTACGGCGTGATCGACAAGCGCGTGGCGGAATACAAGTACCTGGGCGGCCCCGACTACTCCATCGCCGACATCGCCACCTGGCCGTGGCTGCGCAGCTGGCAGAACCAGGGGATCGAGCTGTCGGACTACCCCAGGTTGCAGCGCTGGTTCGAGGCCATCGAAGCCCGCCCGGCCGTGCAGCGCGCGGTGAAGGTGCTGGCCAAGGAACGCTCGCCCGTGCAGGACGACAAGGCGCGCGAAGTGCTGTTCGGCGCGACGCAATACCAGCGCCGCTAGGCATCGCCGCTGTGCCGGGAAAAGGGGCCGCGTCGTGCGGCTCTTTTGCTTGAAGCGCCGCCCGTGTGGAAACCGCCCGCCCCACCCGCGCTGCCTACACTGGGATGAGGTACATCCCGATTCCCAGGCGGCAAGGCCATGACACCCTCCCCCAAGCTCGCGGCAATCACGATCGTCTCCGTGCTGGCGTCTCTCGGTCTGGCCGTGCTGGGATGGGGCGGACTGGCGGCATTTCTCGCCCACCCGGCGCGCGTCGCGCTGGTGGGGGTCACCGTGGTGCTGACGGCGGTGGCGCTGTTCTCCGAAGGCAACCTCAGCGCCGGCGAGCGCGAAGACCGAGCCAACCGCTGGGTGCTGCTGGTCTTCGGCGTGATCGGGCTGCTCAGCGCCTGGCTGCCCGCCTACACCGACAGGCACGACTTCTGGAGCCTCGATGGCGACACGATGCGCTGGCTGGGCCTCGTGCTGTACGCGGCAGGCGGCGCGCTGCGGCTGTGGCCGGTGTTCGTGCTGGGCAAGCGGTTCAGCGGCCTGGTGGCGATCCAGCCGGGGCACCGGCTGGTGACGGATGGCGTGTACGGCGTGGTGCGCAATCCGAGTTACCTGGGGTTGCTGGCCAGCACGCTCGGGTGGGTGCTGGCGTTCCGCTCGCTGGCGGGCGTGGTGCTGACGCTGCTGCTGATCCCGCCGCTGGTGGCCCGCATCCACGCGGAGGAAGCGCTGCTGCGCACCCAGTTCGGTGACGCTTACGATGCCTACTGCGCGCGAACGTGGCGGCTGATCCCCGGTGTGTACTGAGCCCGGCGCACGGCGGCACCCGCATCATCCGAGCGGCAGCGCAACGCATCGGATATCCGGAGCCGTGTAGGGCGTCGGATAAGGCGCCCGTGGCCCCACCTGCAACCGCAGCGGCTGCGTGGCCAGGACTTCGGCTTCATTGCGCTCACGCGTGGTCAGCGGTACCGACGTGCCTGGCGACATCATGGGCTGGTTGACCGCGCAGCGCACGGGCTTGCCGTCCGCCAGCCGCACATCCATCGTGTACGATGGCCCGATGATGGCCGGTGTACAGGCAACCGCACTCCATGCCGACATCGCCAGCACGCATCCGATCCGCCGACCCATGGCACACCTCCGAATTGCGTCCGCCCTGTGAGCGGTTGGACCCCGGCCACGCAGGCGAGTGCCGCCGGCATGGCCGCCGCGGAGGCCGGCCACGCGACAGCCGGACGATGAGGCACGCCCCTCATCCGGCCCGACGGCTCAGGTCTGCAGGAACACCAGCTTGCCCGCCAACAGCAGCATGGTGACGCCGATCACGAAGTCGAGAATCCGCCACGCCACGGGGCTGGAAAACAGGGGGCGCAGCAAGACGGCGCCATACCCCAGGCAGAAGAAGAAAATCAGCGACGCCGCACTCGCGCCCATGCCGAATTTCCAGGACTCATCGCCGAACTGCGCCGAAATCGACCCGATCAGGAAGACCGTATCGAGATAGACATGCGGATTGAGGAAGGTGAATGCCAGGCAACTGAGCAGCGCCTTGGGCAGGGAATCGGCTTCCTTGGCCTTCGAGATGTCCATGTGGCTGTCGCCGCGCAACGCGGAGAGCAATCTCGAGATCCCGTACCACAGAATGAACGCCGCGCCGCCATATCGGGCCATGTCCACGAGATAGGGCGTGTGCTTGACCAGGACAAAGAATCCCGAAACGCCCGCCACGATCAGCAGGGCATCGGACAAGGCGCACACCGAACACAGCACGAAAACATGCCGGCCGAGTATGCCCTGCCTCAAGATAAAGGCATTTTGCGATCCGATGGCCAGGATCAAAGAGAAGCCGAGTATCAATCCTTGGGTTGCTGCGTTCATTTTGCTTCGGACATGTCGTGTTGCGGAATGGCAAGGCGCTGGAAGAAATCGGCCCGGTGCATCAGGGTCCGGTAGTTGTAGTCTTCGGCCATCAGATAGCGGTGCGCCGCCCCCTGGCGGCGTTGTTGCATAAATCGACTTTGAAGTCGAAGCCATCCCTGTGAGGCGTAATTCAGTCGACGCGGACGGACTGCGGGCGGGCAAGCGCAGCCATGCGGTTGAGCACG
>CAKKOY010000043.1 GCA_919592095.1 Ralstonia syzygii subsp. syzygii
CGCTCGCATCAACTGGATGTTCTCTACTGAAACGGCCCGCAAAAAATTGGCCAAAGCCTACCCTGTAACCACCTCTGACAAACCGTCATAACCCCTGTGCAGAGGTACTAGGTCAGCACCGGCAGCGCCTCGAGCAAGAGCAGGCCCAGCAGCACCCCGATGACCGTCAACAGGACGCGGATCCCTACCCGCGCACTTCGGATCACCAGTGGCGCAGAAGCCAGACCGATCAGGCCCGCCACGCAGACGGCGAGCAACAGGTAAAGGTTGGAGAAGGCCATCGGGTGTTCCATCATCCGCCCCTTTGCCGGCCCTAATTAGCCGGTGTTTGGAGTATAGGCCGCGTGCCGGATGCGGCAACCCGCCGGCCCCACTGCTGCAATCTTTTGACGCACTGCAAAACATCGTGCTACAGTGCTGCGCTTGGCTGCTTACTGCCCGTTTTGCGGTTGGCCGATGTGCCGGGTTCCACACACCGGTGCCCATCGTCCTCGATACCGCCTCATTGCATGCGCAGCCGATTGCCATAGTGCTTGGCATCGTCTCCGATCCCGCGTGATTTCAACCCACGCTGCAGGGACCGCCGCCCCACCTCGCTGAACTGTTCAGCTTGAGGCCGGCCTCCCCCCCGCCTGCCCGTTTTTGCAGCCCCGTCTGTCGAACCGGCTTCTCCGATTGGCGCCGACGCCCCGTGATTAACCGGTCGCCGTTTCCCTTTTCCGTCGCAGCATCGCGTGATGCGGCGACGCGGCAGCCCAACCTACTATTCGACATGACGCAGCCCCAAACCGGCAGCGGCGCGATCGCGCACGCTGATTCCGATACCGATACCCCCATCACCAACGCCGCCCCCCAAGCCAGCGCCTTTGCCGCACTGGGCCTGGACGAGCGCATCGTCCGCGCGCTCGGCGAAGTGAACTACACCCAACCGACGCCCGTACAAGCGCAAGCAATCCCCGCCTGCCTGTCGGGCAGCGACTTGCTGGTCACGAGCCAGACCGGCTCGGGCAAGACCGCCGCGTTCATGCTGCCGGCCATCCAGCGCATCAGCGAACAGCCCGAGCCGCAGCGCCCGCGCGCCGACGGCCCGCCTCAACGCGTAAAGGGCCGCCGCCCGCGCCCCAGCCCGGCCAAACCGTCGCTACTGGTACTCACGCCCACGCGCGAACTCGCCCTGCAGGTGACCACCGCCGCCTCTCAATACGGCCGCCACCTGCACCGCATCGTCTGCACTAGCATCATGGGTGGCATGCCCTACCCCAAGCAGCTCGACATGCTGGCGCGCATGCCGGACATCATCATCGCCACGCCGGGCCGCCTGCTCGACCACATCGACTCGGGCCGCATCGACCTGTCGGCGCTCGACATGCTGGTCTTCGATGAGGCCGACCGCATGCTCGACATGGGCTTCGCCGACGACATCGAAGCCATCGTCGGTGCCACGCCGGCCACGCGCCAGATGCTGATGTTCTCGGCCACCATGGACCGCCGCATCGAGCAGCTCGCCGAGCGCATGATGCGCGACCCGCAACGCATCGAGATCGCGGCCGCGAAGATCGACCAAAGCAACATTGAAGAGCGCCTGCACTTCACCGACGACCTGTCGCACAAGCAGCAACTGCTCGACCACCTGCTGCGCGACGCGACGCTCAAGCAAGCCATCGTCTTCACCGCCACCAAGCGTGACGCCGACTCGCTGGCCGAGCGCCTGACCGAGACCGGCTTTTCCGCCGGCGCCCTGCACGGCGACATGCACCAAGGCGCGCGCAACCGCACGCTGACGGCACTGCGCCGCGGCCAACTGCGCGTGCTGGTGGCCACCGACGTGGCCGCGCGCGGCATCGACGTGCCGGACATCACCCACGTGGTCAACTTCGACCTGCCCAAGCAGGCTGAAGACTACGTGCACCGCATCGGCCGTACCGGCCGTGCGGGCCGCAGCGGTATCGCCATCAACCTGGTGAACCACGGCGACACGTTCCAGTGGCGCCGCATCGAGCGCTTCGTCGACCGCCGCATCGATGCGACCGTCGTCGAGGGCCTCGAGCCGAAGCGCTCGCCCAAGCCGCGCAGCGGTGGCCCGCGTGCCGGTGGCGACCGTGGCGGCTACCGTGGCAACGGTGGCGGCAACGGCGGCAACTGGCGTGGCCAGCGTGACGGCTATGCCGCACGCACCGGCAACGGCGGCAATGGTGGCAACAGCGAAGGCCGCTTCCAGCGCAGCTTCGGTGGCGACCGCGAAGGCTTCGCCCCGCGTCGTGACGACCGCGGCGATCGCAATGGCGGTGGCTACCAAGGCGGCCAGCGTGATTGGGGCAACCACGACAACGCCGCCCCGCGCCAGTCGTACGGCCAGCAAACCCGCACCGGCGACCGCTTCGACCCGCGCCAGCCGCGCAGCCAGGAAGGCCGCAGCGATTGGCAGCAACGCCCGGCGCGTCCGCAAGAAGGCGCTGCACGCGGCGGGTACGGCAACAGCAACGGTAACGGCAACCGCGAAGGCGCCCCGCGCCGCTTCGGCGACAGCAACGGCAATGGCGCACCCCGCCGCAGCTACGGCAACAACAATGGCAACGGCTACGGCAGCAAAGGCCGTTCGCGCGACTTCGACCGTTGATCGATCCAGCGCATCGCTCCAATGAAAAAGGCCCCGAGGGGCCTTTTTTGTTGCTGGCGCGACCGCGTCCCGATCACAGCGCGCAAGTTCGGAAGCCGACGAAGATATCGTCCCCCTCCGGCAACAGGAATCCGCGGAAGCGCGGATGCCGCACCCGCTGCGGCGTATGCGCTGCCGCGCCCCGCACCGTCTGCATGGTCATGAAATGAGGCGCAGACAGTGTCGCCACCCGCCCACGCGGTGCACCCGGCGTGAAATCAGGATACGGCTCAAACGGCGATGACGTCCACTCCCACACCTGCCCCCAGTGGAAACCCGTGCGGCCAAACACAGCAGCCATCTCCCACTCGTCCTCGGTCGGCAGGCGGCGGCCGGCCCAGCGGCACCAGGCCTGCGCCTCGTACAGACTGACGTGACGCACCGGCTCGTCGCGATTGAGCGGGCGCGGCTGCCCGTACCGCACCACCCGCCACGTACGCGTGGCCGGATCGCGGCGCCAGCCGAGCGGCGCGGAACGCTCCTGCATCATCAGCCATTCCATGCCCGAGGCCGACCACCACTGCGGATGGTCGTAGCCGCCGTCTTCGACGAACTCCAGATACTGACCGTTGGTGACCGGCTGCGCGTCGATCTCGAAGGCCGGCACATAGGTCCGGTGCGGCGGACACTCGTTTTCGAACGCGAAACCGTCGGCATCGGGCCACCCCATCTGGAAGCGGCCGCCAGGCAGGGACAGCGTCCGGGCGGCAGGCACCGCCACGGCGGCCAGCGGCGGCTGCCCGGCCGGCTGCAGCCCCAGAACCTGCAGCAGACCATGCAGATGCTCGGCGCGCAGGTCTTCATGGAACACCGCCCAGCAGAACGGCTCGAGCGCCGCATCATCGTCGGTGCCGAGCGTCGCCAGCTTGCGCAACACGCGGTCGAGGACATCGTGCGCGTACTGCTTGATCGTCGCGATGCCCGGCAACGTCAGTTCCCAGCAGGCGTCAGGCGGCATGCGGTCCATGTCGAAAAAGCTGTCGGCACCGTCCAGCCCGGCCGGCAGGGCCGCCTGCCAGCGCGGCAGATCCCATGCGGTACCCCCACCGTCCTCGACCGGGTCTTCACCGGCACGGCGAGGCTCGCGCAGACACCAGAATTCGGCAAACCAAGCCAGTTGCCCGAGCGTCCACAGTGGCGGCTCATGATGGGGCACGCGCTTGATCTGCCAGCCGCGCTGCGTATCGCCGAAGGCTGCCAGCAATGCCAGCGTGCGGTTACGCGCGTCGACCAGGCTGTGGGCAATGCCCTGGCGCGGCAGGCGACGCCCGTCAGTCCAGTCGGGAAGCGCCCCGATGAAAGTCGGGTCGGGGAGCATGAAGAATTCGGCCATCGCAGCGACCTCTGGCGGGCGGGAACGGCTTCATTATCGCACCGGTCCGCCCCCTCTTCCCGCCCGGCGGCCCCGGGCACCTACCGGCCGACGCAGGCGTGGCAGACAGCGAAATCCTGGTCGGCGTCGGTCCAGGCATGCGGCGTTTCGAAACCGGCCGCCTCGAACAGCGCGCGCAGGCGCGGCAGGTCGTACTTGACGGAGTTTTCGGTATGCATCCGCTCACCCGCGGCAAAGGGGCGCGCATGATCCCCCCAGAGCACCGTCAGATCGCGCCGCGCCTCCAGATGCATCTCGATGCGATGAAGATCCGCCCGATACAGCGCTACATGCCGCCAGTCCCGCACATCGAAATCAGCGCCCAGCAGACGGTTCAGATTACGCAGCACATTCAGGTTGAACGCCGCCGTCACGCCGAGCGGATCGTCGTACGCGGCTTCCAGCCTGCCGGCCTCCTTGATCAGGTCGACCCCGATCAGCACGCAATCGCCCGGCGACGATGCCTCGCGCAGACGGACGAGGAATGACAGCGCCTCGTCCGGCGTGAAGTTGCCGAGGCTGGACCCCGGATAGAACCAGACGCGGCGCCCTTGCCCGACGGCATCGGGCAGCACCAGCGGCGCGCACAGGTCGGCGCCGATGCCGACCATCGGCAGTTGCGGATGCTGGCAGGCCAGCGCGCGCAGCGTGTCACGCAGGAAGTCCGCCGAGATGTCGATCGCGACATAGCATGCCGGCGTCAGGGTCCGGAACAGGCGGGCGGCCTTCTGGCAATTGCCGGCGCCCAGGTCGATCAGGGTCGCGCCCCGCCCCACGCGCAGCGCGATCTCGGCGGCGTGCAGGCTGAAGATGGCGGCCTCGGTGCGGGTCGGATAGTACTCGGGCAGGTCGGTAATAGCCTCGAACAGCTGCGATCCGAGCGCATCGTAGAAGAACTTCGGGCTGACTCGGGCGGCTGGCGCCAGCAGGCCGGCCTGCGCCTCCGCGCGCAGCGCCGCATCATCTTCGGCAAAGAGTTGGTAGAACGCCAGACCGGCACCTGTCGTATCGGCGGCCGGCTGGGGCTGGATCAGACGGGCCAGCGCGCGGCGGGCGTAGGCATCTGCGGACGGCTTGGTGCCCTGCATGGTGTCTCCCGGTGGGGTGGAACGGGACGATACGGCGTTGTCATGAAAGTCCGTGGCAGCGAAAAATGTGCCACCGCCTTCGCACTGGCGAATGTGTAGCGTAGACGCCGCCCGAAGACAGCGCCACCGTCCGTTCACCCGAGAACCCGGCAATGCCGCATAGCATTCATCGTAAAAATCACCCGCAGGGCTGCAATTTCCGCGCACGGCCAGCGATGGCGCGGATGCGGCACTTTTGCAGCGCTGCGTGCGCTATAATGTGAACTTCCTCAAAGGGGAGTAGCTCGGGGGCTCTTCAGCCCCAGGCACGATCGTCATGACGAAGCTCACGCTTCCGGTCGTGCCGGCATCCGCGGGTTCCAGCCTGCCGGTGTCGAGCAAGACCTTTGCAACCGGATCCATGGTCTGCAAAGCATCTCGCCCCAGCCTTCCATGCATCCGGTCAACCCGTTTCTTGTCTGACCTTGGAGCCGTCATGGAATGGTTGTCTGAAATCTTCACCATGCAGTTTGCCGCCGCGCTGGCATCGATCATCGTGATCGACCTGGTACTGGCCGGCGATAACGCCATCCTCATCGCGCTGGCCGCGCGCAACCTGCCGCCCGACCTTCAGAAGAAAGCCATCCTCTGGGGTGCGGCGGGCGCCATCATCGTGCGCGCGTTGATGACGCTGGCGGTGGTCTGGCTGCTGAAGATCCCCGGCCTGATGCTGGTCGGCGGCCTGGCGCTGGTCTGGATCGCCTGGAAGCTGCTGGCCGACGATGGTCAGAACGATGGCGCACACGGCCCGGCCAGCCAGACGCTGGCCGGCGCGATGAAGACCATCATCATCGCCGACGCGGTGATGGGCATCGACAACGTGCTCGCCATTGCCGGGGCGTCGCACGGAAACTTCCTGCTGGTGGTGTTGGGGCTGCTGGTCAGCGTGCCGGTGGTCGTGTGGGGCAGCGGCGTCGTGCTGCGGCTGATCGAGCGCTTCCCGATCATCATCTACGGCGGCGCTGCGGTACTGGCTTATACGGCGGCGCACATGATCGTGGCCGAAGCGCTCGTCAAGCCGGTCTTCACCGAACAGCCCCTGCTGGCATGGGCGGTCTATGCGGCCGTGTTCGCAGTGGTGCTCGGCGGCGGCTGGCTGGTGCAGCGCCGCCGCCAGCAGCCGGCTTAAACGCCGATCGGCTGACCGGCCAGCACCCGTGCCAGCATGGCGCGGTCGATGTTGCCGCCGGTCAGCGGCAGGCCGACACGCAGGCCGGCCAGTTGGTCGCGCTGCTGCCAGGCCGCAGCCAGGGCCGCCGCCGCGGCGCCCTCGGCAATGTTGTGCGTGGTGGAGAAGTACAGGCGGATGGCCTCAGCGACTTCATCGTCCGTCACCGTGACGATTTCGTCGACGCCGGCACGGATCACCTCCAGCGCCTTCGCGTCCGGCGTCCGGCATGCCAGGCTGTCGGCGAGCTGCGTCGACACCGGTGCGGAAATCGGCGCGCCGCAATTGAACGAGTAGTCATAGCACCGGGCATGCGCCGACACCACGCCGACGATGCGCGTCGACAACCGGAACGCATCGCGCGCCGCCACCGCCGCGCAGATGCCCGAGCCCATGCCGATCGGCACGTAGACCACGTCCAGCGGCGCGGCTTCTTCGAAGAACTCCAGCCAATAACTGGCCACCCCGGCCACCAGGTCTTCGTGGAAGGCCGGCACCAAGTGCAGGCCGCGCTCGGTGGCCAGCCTTGCCGCGGCTTCGCGGCTCGCCTGGAAGTCTTCTACCGCTTCGACCAGCTCGGCGCCGAGCGCGCGCATGGCGGCGTTCTTTTCCACGCTGTTGCCGAAGGGCACCACGATGGTGGCCGACATGCCGTGCTTCTGCGCCGCCAGGGCGATCGACTGCCCATGGTTGCCGCGCGTCGCAGCGATCACACCGCGCAATTCCGGCTCGCGGCGGTGCAAGGCGTACAGGTAGTTCAGCCCGCCGCGCACCTTGAAGGCACCCACCTCCGTATGGTTTTCGTGCTTGACCCACACCGCCGCACCCAGCGCCTGCGACAACAGCGGCCAGCAGTACTGCGGCGTCGGCGGGATCACAGCATTGACGACGGCAGCCGCGGCGCGCAGGCGGCGCAGTTCAGCGGCACGGTTGAACGAGGCGGCATAGGCAATTGACGGCATGGCGGACTCCTGCGGACGGGTCGGAACGATGGCCTGATCTTCCCAGCCCGCCGCCGCCTGCGACATCGACAATTCCGCGATTTGTTGGTCAAACTGTTCCGCCTGGCCGACCGGGCCAGTTCCCCGGAACAGCCGGTACAGTCCCCGGCCTGGCCAGTCCGGTCACGCTACAATGCGGCTCGATCGTTTTCCGACGCCCCGCCGCGCCATGCAGCCCTATCTCGACCTGATGCGCCATGTCTACGAGCATGGCACCGACAAAGCCGACCGCACCGGCACCGGCACACGCTCCGTGTTCGGCCATCAGATGCGCTTCGACCTGCAACAGGGCTTTCCGCTGGTGACCACCAAGAAGGTCCACAGCAAGTCCATCGTCTATGAACTGCTGTGGTTCCTGCAGGGCGCGACCAACGTGCGCTGGCTGCAGGAGAACGGCGTCACCATCTGGGACGAATGGGCCGATGCCGACGGCGAACTGGGCCCGATCTACGGCTACCAGTGGCGCTCGTGGCCGACGCCGACCGGCGAACACATCGACCAGATCGCCGAACTGATCGCGCAGATCAAGCGCAACCCGGATTCGCGCCGGCTGATCGTCTCGGCCTGGAACGTGGCCGACATCCCGCGCATGAAGCTGCCGCCCTGCCACGCGTTCTTCCAGTTCTACGTGGCCGACGGCAAGCTGTCGTGCCAGCTCTACCAGCGCAGCGCGGACATCTTCCTCGGGGTGCCGTTCAACATCGCCAGCTACGCGCTGCTCACGCATATGATCGCGCAGCAGACCGGCCTGGATGTGGGCGACTTCGTCTGGACCGGCGGCGACTGCCACCTCTACAACAACCACTTCGAACAGGTCGAAACGCAACTCGCGCGCGAGCCGCTGCCGCTGCCCAAGCTGCACATCAAGCGCAAACCCGAGAGCATCTTCGATTACCAGTACGAAGACTTCGAGATCGTCGGCTACCAGAGCCACGCTGCGATTAAAGCGCCCGTCGCCGTATGACCCTCCTCACGCTCATCGTCGCCCGCGCCCGCAACGGCGTGATCGGCCGCGACAACACGCTGCCGTGGCGCCTGCCCGAAGACCTGGCGCACTTCAAGCGCACCACCATGGGCGCGCCCATCGTGATGGGCCGCAAAACGTATGAATCGATCGGCCGCCCGCTGCCGGGCCGACGCAACATCGTCGTCACGCGCAACGCCAAGCTGGAGTTGCCCGGCTGTGAGATCGCCCATTCGCTGGAAGACGCGCAGCGCCTGTGCGTCGGCGTCGAGCAGATCTTCCTGATCGGCGGCGCGCAGCTCTATGCCGACGCCCTGCCCAGCGCCGACCGCCTGATCGTCACCGAAATCGATGCGGATTTCGAGGGCGACGCGCACTTCCCGAGGCCGGACCCGAAGGTCTGGAACGAAGTCGCGCGCGAAACGCACCACGCCGCCGCGCCCAACGATTTCGACTACGCCTTCGTCACCTACGAACGGCCGCCGTCGGACGAGCAGTAGCCGACAGCAGGACTCGTGGGCAACAAAAAACGCGCTCAGCTTCGAGCGCGTTTTTCATTTGAGCGAAGCGATTCACTCGCCGGCGATCGTCATCTGCTCGATCAGGATCGAGCCGGTTTCCTTGGTGCCGCGCACCAGCGCATCGGCCCCGATGGCGACGATCTGGCGGAACATATCGCGCAGGTTGCCGGCAATGGTGATCTCCTCGACCGGATACTGGATCACACCGTTCTCCACCCAGTAGCCGGACGCACCACGCGAATAGTCGCCGGTCACATAGTTGACGCCCTGCCCCATCAGTTCCGTCACCAGCAGGCCCATGCCCATGCGGCGCAGCATGCCGGCAAAATCGTCGCCCGGCTGCGTCCGGTCGGAGAACAGCGTCAGGTTGTGCGAGCCGCCCGCGTTGCCGGTGGTCTGCATGCCCAGCTTGCGCGCGGAATACGTCGACAGGAAATAGCCTTCGACGACGCCGTCCTTGACCACGTCGCGGCGCTGCGTGCGCACGCCCTCCTCGTCGAACGGTGCGCTGCCCATCCCGCTGGGCACGTGCGGGTCTTCCTTGATCTGCACGTGCGGCGCGAAGATTTCCTTGCCGAGCGAGTCGAGCAGGAAGGTCGACTTGCGATACAGCGCGCCGCCCGACACGGCCTGGACGAACGCGCCCAGCAGACCCGCCGCCAGCGGCGCCTCGAACAGCACCGGACACTTGCGCGTGGTCAGCCGGCGCGCGGAGAGCCGCGCCAGCGCACGCTCGGCCGCATACTGGCCGATGGCCTCCGGCGCCGCCAGGTCCTCGGGCGAGCGCTTGGACGAATACCAGTCGTCGCGCTGCATATGCTGGCCCGAGCCGGCGATCGGCGCGCACGAAATGAAATGCCGCGAATACGGATAGCCGCCCAGGAACCCACGCGTGGTCGCCAGGACGAAGTGCGAATGCTGCGCCGACACGCTGGCGCCATCGCTGTTGCGGATCTTCGGGCTGACGGCGAAGGCGGCGGCCTCTGCGGCACGGGCGATCTCCACGGCGGCTTCTGCGTCGATCGTCCACGGGTGGTAGAGCGACAGGTTGCGCGGATGCCGCTCCAGCAATTCATCTTCAGCCAGCCCGGCGCAGTCGTCATCGGCGGTGAAACGCGCGATGTTGTAAGCCGCCTCGACGGTGGAACGCAGCGCGGCCGGCGCGAAATCCGACGTGCTGGCGTTGCCGCGCTTCTTGCCCAGCATCACCGTCACGCCGACCACCTTGTCGCGGTTCTGCTCGATGGTCTCGATTTCGCCCTTGCGCACCGAGACCGACAGGCCCTGGCCTTCGGAGATTTCCGTGGCGGCGTCAGTGGCGCCGAGTTCGCGTGCAATGCCCAGCACATCGCGGGCCATTTCCGCGAGCTGCTCGCGGCGGTAGGCGAAAACGGAATCGGTCTTGGAATCGAGCGTGTCAGACATAGGCTAGGAGAGGGAAACTTTGGGGCGCCGCTTGGTGCGTTTTCGGCGCGCTTCTGGCGTAAACGTTAATCATAGCAAGATACAATGCGCGCCATGAGCCGAGCATCCCGTCACAACCCTTCGTATCTGCAACCCGTCGAGCGCACCGACATCGGTGACGACGACAATCCGGATACGCCCAAGAGCAAATCGCAACGCAAGCGCGAAGTCACCGCCCTGCAAGACCTGGGCGCCGCACTGGAAGCGCTGCCCAAGGACAAACTCGCCAAGGTCCCGCTGCCCGAGTCGCTGGCCGACGCCCTGCAGCAGGCACGCCGCATCACCAGCCACGAAGGCAAGCGCCGCCAGATGCAGTACATCGGCAAGCTGATGCGCGCGCTGACCGACGATGACGTCGAGGCCATCCGCCGTGTGCTGGCCACCTTCGTGGGCGCCTCCAAGGCCGAGACCGCGCGCCTGCACGCCATCGAGCGCTGGCGCGACCGCCTGGCCGCCGACGATGGCGCCATCACCGAGTTCATCGCCGCGCACCCGGACACCGACGTGCAGGCCCTGCGCACCCTGGTGCGCAACGCCCGCAAGGAAGCGCAACAGGGCAAGCCGCCCAAGTCCTCGCGCGAGTTGTTCCAGATGGTCAAGCAGGCACTGGCCGGCAATGACCGCGCCAGCGAAGACGCCGAACCATCCGACCTGGAAGACGACCAAGCATGACCGCCTCCGCTACCGTCACCCGCCGCCATCCCGATGACCTGATCGTGGGCTTCGTGTCGATTTCCGACCGCGCATCGACGGGTGTCTACCAGGACGAGGGGATTCCCGCGCTGCGCGACTGGTTCGGCGCCGCGCTATCGTCGCCATGGCAGGGCGTGGAGCGCCTGATTCCGGACGAGCAGGCCACCATCAGCGCCGCGCTGATCGACCTCGTCGACCACGTCGGCTGCGACCTCGTGCTGACCACCGGCGGCACCGGCCCCACCCGCCGCGACGTAACGCCGGAAGCCACGCTGGCGGTGGCCACCAAGGAGATGCCGGGCTTCGGCGAGCAGATGCGGCAGATCAGCCTGCAGTTCGTGCCGACGGCGATCCTGTCGCGGCAGGTGGCGGTGATCCGCGAGACACCGTCGCGCGCGGCGCTGATCATCAACCTGCCCGGCCAGCCGCGCGCCATCAAGGAAACGCTGGAAGGCCTGAAAGACGCCGAGGGCCGCGCGACGGTGCCGGGCATCTTCGCCGCGGTGCCCTATTGCATCGACCTGATCGGCGGGCCATATATCGAGACGCACGACAGCGTGGTCACAGTCTGGCGGCCCAAGCACGCCATGCGCGCCAGGCCGCTGCAGGTCTGAGGCTTACGGTGCGACCGAGGAGGCCAGCGCTTCGGCCTCCGGCGTCTGCGGCACGTCGCGGATGAAGTGCTGGCGGTAGTAGCGCAGCTCTTCGATCGATTCAATGATGTCCGCGTATGCGGTGTGCTGCTGGCGCTTGATGAAGCCCTTGGCGACGGCGGGCTGCCAACGTTTGCACAGCTCCTTGAGCGTGGAGACGTCCAGGTTGCGGTAGTGGAAGTACGCCTCCAGCTTGGGCATGTAGCGCGCCATGAAACGGCGATCCTGGCAGATGGAGTTGCCGCACATCGGCGACTTGCTCTTGGGCACCCACTTCTTAAGGAAGTCCAGCAGGTCGGCTTCGGCCTGCGCTTCGGTGGTGGTCGAAGCCTTCACCTTGTCGATCAGGCCCGAGCGGCCGTGCGTGCCCTTGTTCCAGGCATCCATGCCGTCGAGAATCTCGTCCGGCTGGTGGATCACCAGCACCGGGCCTTCGGCCAGCACGTTCAGCTCCGAGTCCGTGACGACCACGGCCACCTCGATGATGCGGTCGTTCTCGGGGCTCAGGCCGGTCATCTCCATGTCGAGCCAGACCAGGTTGTTGTCGCTCTTGGCGGCGATCTTGGTGGTGACATGGGTGGCGCTCGAAGATGCCGCAGCCGGCTGGGAAAGAGGGGTACTCACGCGAATGCCTTGAGAAAATGACGGAAGGCTATAATTTTCGCATATCTGATAGTTGTTCCCACACATGCCCGCCTTTACTGCAGTCTTCCTGATCGCCCTCGTGCTGATGGCCGCCACCCGCCTGTGGCTGGCCGCCCGGCAGATCCGCCACGTGGCGCGCCACCGCGACGCCGTTCCCGCCCAGTTCGCCGAGTCCATCACACTGGACATGCACCACAAGGCCGCTGACTACACCATCGCCCGCACGCGCCTGGCGATACTGGAAGTCCCCGTGCAGGCCACGCTGCTGATCGCGCTGACGCTGCTGGGCGGACTGAACGGGCTCAACCAGGCATGGCTGTCCGTCTTCGGCCCCGGCTACGCGTATGGCGTCGCCCTGATCGCCTCGGTCGTCGTCATTAGCAGCCTGGTCGAGCTGCCGTTCTCGCTGTACAGCCAGTTCGTCGTCGAAGAGCGCTTCGGCTTCAACCGCATGACCTGGAAGCTGTGGCTGGCCGACAGCATCAAGGGGCGGACCGTCGGCATCGCACTGGGGCTGCCGCTGCTGCTGGCCGTGCTGTGGCTGATGCACTCGATGGGCGAGCGCTGGTGGCTGTACACGTGGCTGGTGTGGATGGCCTTCACGCTGTTCGTCCAGGCGATCTACCCCAACGTGATCGCCCCGCTCTACAACAAGTTCACCCCGCTCGAGGACGGCGAGATGCGCACGCGCATCGAGGGCCTGCTCAAGCGCTGCGGCTTTGCCAGCAAGGGCCTGTTCGTGATGGACGGCAGCCGCCGCAGCGCCCACGGCAACGCCT
This sequence comes from Ralstonia syzygii subsp. syzygii, assembly GCA_919592095.1. Classification (GTDB taxonomy): domain Bacteria; phylum Pseudomonadota; class Gammaproteobacteria; order Burkholderiales; family Burkholderiaceae; genus Ralstonia; species Ralstonia syzygii. Next base: position 13,044 of record CAKKOY010000043.1, read on the forward strand.
ATTTCAGCGGCTTCGGCGCCACCAAGCGCATCGTCTTCTTCGATACGCTGCTCGCACGGCTGGATGCCCCCGAGATGGAAGCCGTGCTGGCGCATGAGCTGGGCCATTTCAGGCGCCACCACATCACCAAGCGCATTGCCGTGATGTTCGTGCTGAGCCTGGGGCTGCTGGCCCTGCTCGGCTGGCTGATGACGCGCACGTGGTTCTACCTGGGCCTGGGTGTGGCGCCGAACCTGCTCGCCGACAACCATGCGCTGGCGCTGATGCTGTTCTTCCTGGTGCTGCCGGTCTTCATGTTCTTCGTTTCGCCGCTGGCCAGCCTGTCGTCCCGCAAGCACGAATTCGAGGCGGATGCCTTTGCGGTGCAGCATGCCGATGCGTCGCGCCTGGTCTCGGCGCTGGTCAAACTGTTCCAGGACAATGCCTCCACCCTGACGCCCGACCCCATCTACTCGGCGTTCTACTACTCCCACCCCACCGCGTCGCAGCGCGTGGCACGACTGGCGCGGGCCGACGCATGACGCGCGGCAAACCGGGCCGCGCGGGTCACGACAGGCGGCAAACCAGCACCGGCGAGCGCGGGCTGGTGATCGCCGCGCACGGCCGCCACTACCTCGTCGAGCGGGAAGGCGGCGGCCTGCTGCAATGCTTTCCGCGCGGCAAGCGCAGCGAATGCGCTGTCGGCGATCACGTCCTCTTCGAAGCCGCCGCCGCCGACCAGGGCGTGGTGGTACGCGTGGAGGAACGCAGCAACCTGCTCCACCGGTCCGACCAGTTCAAGTCCAAGCTGCTGGCCGCCAATATCGATCAGGTCCTCATCATGCTCGGCACCGAGCCCGGCTTTTCCGAAGACCTGCTCGGCCGTGCGCTGGTAGCGGCGGAATCGCTGGGCATCACCCCGCTGATCCTGCTCAACAAGATCGACCTGACTGCACGGCTGGAGACGGCCCGGGCGCGATTGGCACTGTATCGGGAGCTCGGCTATGCGGTCGTGGAATTGTCGGTGCATGCCGAGCCCGCGGCCGCGCACGCCACACTGGGGCCGCACGTGGCGGGGCGCGCCTCGATCCTGATCGGGCAGTCCGGCATGGGCAAGTCATCGCTGCTGAACCTGCTGATTCCGGGCGTGGACGCACAGACGCGTGAGATCTCGGAAAAGCTCGACTCCGGCAAGCACACCACGACCTTCACGCGGCTCTATCACCTGCCCGCCGACTGGCGCCAGGGCGGCATGCTAATCGATTCGCCCGGCTTCCAGGAATTCGGCCTGCACCATCTGAGCGAAGGCATGCTGGAGCGCGCCTTCCCCGAATTCCGCGCGCGCCTGACCGAATGCCGCTTTTACAACTGCCGCCACCTGCAGGAGCCCGGCTGTGGCATCCTGGGGGCGATGGCCGAGGGCAAGATCGATCCGCGCCGCCACGCACTGTACGCGCAGCTGCTGCACGAATCGGAGCAACAGAAGCCTTGGTGACCCAACCGGGAGGAGGACAGGTCGATAAAACTGCTGGTCAGCAGTCCATCGCTCGGCCTGGCGGCGCACTGGCAGAACGTGCTGGCGGCGGCCGGCATCCGCACGGAGTTGCGCAACATCTAACTGAGCAGCGTGGCGGGCGACATCCCGCCGCAGGACTGCGCCGCGCAGGTATGGCTGGTCCATCCGGAGCAGGAAGCGCAGGCACAGGCGCTGCTGGACCAGGCACGCCATCCGCCGGCAGGACCGGCGTGGCGCTGCCCGCATTGCGGCGAGGAGCACGAGCCGCAGTTCGACCAGTGCTGGCGCTGCGGCAAGGATCGCGAAGCGATCGCCTGAGGCCGGATCAGCCCAGCCACACGGCGAACGACAGCATCGCCAGCAGCAGCATCCACAGCACCACCGCGCGCCACACCAGCCCCACGGCGGACTGCAGCGTGCGCACGTTCGGCTCCTGCCCGACGTCCATCGGGTAGGCGCCGTCCTCGTCGGCGATCCGCTCTGCGGAGTCGCGCTGTGCGATCGGCACGCCCAGGCGCACGCCCAGCGCGCCGCCACCGGCCGCCAGCAGGATACCGCTCACTTCATCGTTCCATTTGGCGGCGAGGTTGCGCCAGGCATACACAGCGTCTTCAAAATCGCCGACGATGGCAAAGCCGATGGCCGTCAGCCGCGCCGGCACATAGTCGATGACGCGGAACGACTGGCGCGCAAAGAGGCCGAGCACCGGGCTGCGGTCCATCGACGGCTCGCTCCAGTGGCGGGCCAGGTATTCGGCGCCGCGATACAGCACCACGCCGGCCGGCCCGATCGGTACCAGGAACCAGAAGAACACGCCGAACACGTGGCGATGCACCGCCACGATCGCGCATTCCAGCGTATGCCGCACGATCTCGTTGACGGGCATATCAGTCGTGTCGCGCCCAGACCATTCGCTGAGGATCAGCCGCGCCGCGGTGAGATCGTCACGGCGCAGCGCTTCGTGGATATCCGTGAAGTAGTGGCTGAACTGGCGGAAACCGAGGGTCAGGTAGACCATCAGCACGTTCCACAGGAACGCCAGCGCGATGCTGATCGACGACAGCAGGTAGTGCACCAGCCCCACGACCACCACCGCCGGCAGCGTGACGAGACACCATGCCAGCACGGCATCGCGACGCTGCCCCGTGTCGAACCATTCTTCTGCGCGCGCGGCCAATGCGCGCACGATGTCGTAGATCGGGTTGTCCCGGCTGAGCGCACGGAACTGCTCGAGAATCAGCGCGCAGAGTACGGAGAAAAAAGTCATTGGCTGGCGTTGCTGGGGCGCGCGAGCGCCATGGAAGCGATGAGCAAGACGATAGCACAGGGCGTGCGCATCACAGCGCACCGTGCCGCTTTCGCTACGCTGCCAGCAGGTGATAGAGGTTGCGCAGCATGCCGGCGGTCGCGCCCCAGATGAAGTAATAGCCACCGTCGGGGCGACGGTACGGCATGGCATAGAAGCGGCGCACGCGGTCTTCCCAGCGCAGCTCGCGCACCTCGTGGTTGGCCGGATCCATCAGAAAGGCGAGCGGCACCTCGAAGACTTCGGCGACTTCGCTCGGGTCCGGCTGGGCGATGAAGCCGGGCGTAAGCAAGCCCACGACCGGGCTCACATCAAAGCCGCTGCCCGTAATGTAGTCCGGCAGACGACCGACCACCTCGACATGCTCGGCGCCGATACCGACCTCTTCCACCGTCTCGCGCAGCGCCGTATCCACTGCATCGCGATCCGCGGATTCTCGCCCACCACCAGGAAAACTGATCTGCCCAGCATGCTGGCTGAGCGTGGCATTGCGCTGCGTCAGCAGCACGGTCAGGCCGGCGCTGCGCTGCACCAGCGGCACCAGCACGGCGGCCTCGCGCAGCTTGAGCGAGGTATCGATCAGGCGCGATTCGTCGGTTTGCTCGGGTTGCCAGGGCGGTGGGGTACGCAAGCGTCCGCGCACGAATGCCGGCGTTAGCCGCACCGGCCCGAGCGCCGGCAGCGGTGCCGCGGGTGGCAACACCGGCAGCTGCTCGGGATCGAATGCGGGACGGCGCATGGGGCAGATTGGAATCGTGATCAGACAGGCAATCCTCACATGGAGACGATCGCCCGCCGCAAAAGAGAAAAAAGGCACCCGAAGGTGCCTTTTCGCAAAGCCTGCAGATTACTGCGCAGCGACTTCCTTGCGCTTGAAGGACAGCTTCTCCTTGATGCGTGCGGACTTGCCCGAACGCTCGCGCAGGTAGTACAGCTTGGCACGGCGCACATCGCCGCGACGCTTCACTTCGATGCTGGCCAGCAGCGGCGAGTACAGCTGGAACGTACGCTCCACGCCTTCGCCCGAAGAAATCTTGCGAACGATGAACGACGAATTCAGGCCGCGATTGCGCTTGGCAATCACCACGCCTTCATACGCCTGCACGCGCTTGCGGTTGCCTTCAACGACGTTCACGTTGACGATCACGGTGTCGCCAGGGGCGAACGGGGGGATCGTCTTGTTGGCCGTCAGGCGCTTGATTTCTTCCTGCTCGATTTGCTCGATGAGATTCATCTTTTTCTCCTGGACCATCATGCCGGCGTTCTGCCCGGTCAACTGACCGCGGCCCCGGTAGAGGATGGGAACTTCACTTGGCCGGAGCTTCCGGTAAAGAAACGTCCGACCCCTTTGCCGTCGTCGCCGCGGCAGCGAGGAAAACCTCATCGCTGCGGGACAACAAACCCTGTCTGCGCGCCGCCTCGATCAGATCGGGCCGCTTGCGCATCGTATTCAACAGCGCCTGCTGGCGCCGCCACTTCTCGATCTCGGCGTGGTGGCCGCCCAGCAACACATCGGGCACGCGCACGCCTTCGTACTCTTCCGGCCGCGTGTAGTGCGGGCAATCCAGCAGGCCGTTGACGAAACTGTCCTGCACCGCCGACTGTGCATCGCCCAGCACCCCGGGCAACTGCCGCACCACCGCGTCGATGATGGCCATGGCGGCGATCTCACCGCCGGACAGCACGAAATCGCCAAGGCTGATTTCTTCATCGACGCGCCGGTCGACCAGACGCTGGTCGATGGCCTCATAGCGACCGCACAGCAACGTGAGCGCCGGCATTTGCGCCAGTTCCATCACCCGCCGGTGGGTCAGCGGCCGGCCTTGCGGCGACAGCAGCACCACATGCGACGACGCGGGCGCCTGTGCCCCGCGAATCGCATCGAGCGCCGCTTCCAGCGGTTTGGCCAGCATCACCATGCCGGGACCGCCGCCATAGGGCCGGTCATCCACGGTACGGTAATTGTCCGTCGTGAAGTCGCGCGGGTTCCAGGTGCGCAACGTGTACACCTGCTGCTTGGCCGCCCGGCTGGTGATCCCCCAGTCGGTCAGCGCCCGGAACATCTCCGGGAACAGAGAGATGACATCGAACTGCATTGCCGAATTCTCCGGCCGCATGTTCAGTAATCCAGACCCCAGTCGACGACGATGCGCTTGCCTGCCACATCCACCGACTTCACATACACTTCGACGAACGGCACGAGCCGCTCGGTACCGCCTTCGTCCACGATGCGCAGGATCTGGTGCGCACCGTTGTCGATCAGCCCGGCGACCGTGCCGAGCGTTTCCTGCTGCTCGTTGACGACGATGGAGCCGATCAGGTCGACCCAGTAGAACTCGTCGTCGGCCGGCGCGGGAAAATCAGCCCGGCGAACCCACACGGCACAGCCGCGCAGCGCCTCGGCGACGTTGCGATCCGGCACGGCCGGCGATCCCGCCACGACCGAACCGCTGTGCTCCCGCGACGTCCCGACGGGAAGCACCCACCAGTCGGACGGAACGGCAGACGCGCCGGCAGCCGGCTTCAGCCACCAGGTGCTTGCATGCAGCAGCGCCTCGGCATCGCCGAGCGGCTGCACCTTGATCCAGCCGCGGATACCATAAGCACCGCCCACGTAGCCCACCTCGACCAGATCGTCGGGCAGCGACGGGTTGGCGCCGGTCCCCAGACGCATGCCCGCCAAACGCTCCGCCACTTTTTGCGAGGTGGCCTGCGTGGAGGCAGCCAGCGGACCGGGCCGCGTACGAATCTGCGTCGACATGGGGCGCGTCACGGCAATATGTACGCGAACGGCACCATCGATCGACGCATGTTCAAAATTTAGGCAGCCGCCTTCTTGGCGCCTTGCTTCACCAGACGGGCAACGGTCGGCGACAGTTGCGCGCCCACGCCTTGCCAGTACGACAGGCGGTCTTGGGCAATGCGCAGACCTTCTTCACCTTCCGTGGCGAGCGGGTTATAAAAACCCACACGTTCGATGAAACGGCCATCACGGCGATTGCGCGAATCGGCCGCAACGATGTTGAAGAACGGGCGCTTCTTGGAGCCACCGCGGGCCAGACGGATCACGACCATGGATCTTTTCCTTGAAAAACTGGGTATGCGTACAGAGAAACACGCAAGTATAGCCCAATTTTCCCGACCAAACAAACACTTAGACCGGGCGCGACGGAGCACCGGATACTCCGCGTGGCACGCACGGTACGGACGGTGGGCCATTGTGCTGGTGGCGTGGCTTGGATTCGCGCTGCCCGCCGCCGCCAGGCTCCCCATCGAGACGCTGCGCGTGCCGCCCGGCTTCCAGGTCGAACTGCTCACCGAGGCAATGCCGTCGGCGCGCGAGATGGCGCTGTCGCCCGCCGGCATCCTGTACGTCGGCAGCCGCACGGGCAAGGTCTACGCACTGCCGCTGCGGACACCCGGCGCGACCGTGCGGGTGGTCGCCTCGGGACTGGAACAGCCAGTGGGGGTCGCCTGGCGCGATGGGAGCCTGTATGTGTCCGCCGTGTCGCGGGTGGTGCGGCTGGACCGCATCGACACCCGGCTCGACGATCCGCCCGCTCCCGTGGTCGTCAACGACCGCTTCCCGACCGAAACGCATCATGGTTGGAAATTCATCGACTTCGGGCCGGACGGCAAGCTGTACGTGCCGGTCGGTGCACCCTGCAACGTCTGCCACCGCGATGAAGACCGCTACGCCAACCTGACGCGCATGAATGCCGACGGCAGCGGCCTGGAGGTGGTGGCGCGCGGCATCCGCAACACCGTCGGCTTCGACTGGCATCCGGTCACGCACGAACTCTGGTTCACCGACAACGGCGCCGACATGATGGGCGACGACGTGCCCGACGATGAACTCAACCGCATCACTGCGCCGGGCCAGCATTTCGGGTATCCGTTCTGTCATGCAGGCGATGTGCCGGACCCCGAATTCGGCGCGGGGCATCCGTGCAGCCGATATGTGCCCCCGGTGGGCAAGCTCGGCGCGCATGTGGCGGCCCTCGGCATGCGCTTCTATACCGGCAGCAGCTTTCCCCAGGCGTACCGCCACAACATCTTCATCGCCGAGCATGGCTCTTGGAACCGTTCATCCAAGGTCGGCTACCGGGTCGTACGCGTGGTACTCGATGCAGCGGGCAAGGTCGTACGGCAAGAACCGTTCGTCGAGGGCTGGCTGCGCGGCGAACAGGCCTGGGGACAGCCTGCCGATGTGCTGGTCGCACCGGACGGCAGCCTGCTCGTCAGCGACGACTACGCGGGCGCGGTGTATCGCGTCCGCTACACCGGAAAATGAGCCGCTGCCTGGGCTTGGCGTGCGGGAAACATCTAGTTACACCGGTAACCTTCGAACAGTGGATGCGTCCCGGGTGAAGCCTTACATTGACACACATGGACATGCACCGCCGCCCTCCCACAACTGCCTGGCATCTGTGCGGCGCGCGTCCCTTCCGATCACTTGCCCGACAGGAGCTAGCCATGCCGATCCGCGCATTGCTTCGAACTCTTGCGGCGGGTGCTCTGATCGTCGCCTCTGCGGGCGCCCTGGCTGCCAACGCAACGACGCGTCAGGCATCCGTCGCGCTCGATTCCCCGGCACCACCCTGGGCCCAGCCCGCCAAGGCGCCGGCACCGCAAGCCCGTTCTCTGCTGGCACAGGTCTTCTTCGTCGACGCGCGCAGCGACCAGGCCGCCCGCATCCGCGCGCAGATGGAGCGCATGGAAGCGCGCGCTCGTGCCGATGACCGCCTGAACGGCCGCGTCCAGCCCCGCGAAGGCGGCGGCCGTGGCGACTGGCAACAGCAGCAGGACCAGCAGATGCGCCAGGAGCGCGGCAACCCGCCCGGGGGCTACGGCAACTGGCCCGGCAACCGGCGCGGCTGATTGCCCGGCCCCGCATACGCCGATTCCGCGCCGCGGAACCCGGTCAAGGCAGCCCAGTCGTACTGGATAGCTGCGGCAGCAAGCGTTTGGCATGTCGCAGCCATCACAACGACAACAGGTGCCTCATGCTATCCCGTCCTTCCCGCTATACGCGGCCCATTCTCGGCCTCTTGTGGTCATCGGCCTTCATGGCGATGCTTGCCCACCTGCTCTACGGCGAGGTCAGCCTGCGCCAGCAGGCCTCCCGACTGCTGCAAGACCTGACGGCATCGATTAGCGTGCCGTCGCTGCGCCCCATTCCGATTTAGCGTCCCTGCCCTCCCCGCTGCCAGCGAATCGCATCGCTGCGCGCATCCGGCCGGACTGACGGCCACCGCCTCCGATTGTGGATCCCCCTCCGGCAGCCGATGAGACACCACGGCCCGGCGCTCCGTGAGGTGTGCGCCACAGCGCGTCTTGGGCGTAGAATGCGCGGCGCCGTTGCTGTCTTGCCGTGTGTCCCGCGCCTGCCATGCCTACAACAACCGTTCCGCTCAAAAAATCCAAGCTGCTGACCGTGCTGCTCGCCTTCCTGTTCGGCAGCGTGGGCGCCCATCGCTTCTATCTGAAGGGCGGACGCGATTTCTGGGCGTGGACGCAAGTCGCGGCCATGGCGCTCGGCATCGTCGGCGTCGCCTTGCTGTGGTCGACGGATCGGAGCAGTCTGCCCGGCTGGGTGTGCGCGATCATCGGCGCGGCCTCGATGCTCGCCGGTTTTCTGTCGGCGCTGGTCTACGGGCTTCGCCCCGATGACAGATGGGACGCGCAGTTCAATCCGGACGGCACGCCGACGCGCTCTGGCTGGCCGGTCGTACTGCTGACGATCCTCACGCTGATGATCGGCACCGGTCTGCTCATGGCCGGCCTCGCCATCACCTTCCAGACCTATTTCGAATCGCAGGTGCAGGCAGCGAAAGAACTGTCGCAGTGACTCAGAACAGGCTGCCCTGCCGCTCGTCGACGGGCTTGGCCTTGACGGGGCGCACGGGCGGGTTGAACTGTGATGCGTCCAGCCGCAGCTTGTCGTAGCGGTGGTAGCTGAAGCCCAGCCTGTCGGCGGCCTTGTAGAAGCGCTGGCGCAGCAGGTCGGCCCAGATGCCGGTGCCGCGCATGCGGGTGCCGAAATCGGCGTTGTAATCCTTGCCGCCGTGCAGGTCGCGGATGCGGTTCATCACGCGCTGCGCGCGATCGGGGAAATGCGCCGCCAGCCAGTCCTGGAACACCGCGTCCAGCTCGTGCGGCAGGCGCAGCACGATGTAGCTGGCGAACCTCGCGCCGGCTTCGCGCGCGGCTTCCAGGATCTGCTCCATGTGATCGTCGGTGATGAAGGGGATGACCGGCGCGACGCTGACCCCGACCGGGATGCCCGCTTCGGCCAGCGCGCGAATCGTACGCAAGCGCCTCGACGGCGTGGCGGCGCGCGGCTCCAGCTTGCGCGCCAGTTCCGCATCGAGCGTGGTGATGGTCACTGCCGCCACGGCCAGGTGCTTCGCCGCCATCGGCGCAAGCAGGTCGATGTCGCGCTCGATCAAGGTCGACTTGGTGATCAGCCCGACCGGGTGATCGCAATCGTGCAGCACCTGCAGCACGTCACGCGTGATGCGCAGTTCGCGCTCGATCGGCTGGTAGGCGTCGGTGTTGACCCCCAGCGCAATCGGCTCGCAGCGGTAACCCGGCTTGGCCAGCGTCTCGCGCAACAGCTCGGCGGCGTTGGTCTTGGCGAACAGCCGGATCTCGAAATCCAGTCCAGGCGACAGTTCCAGATACGCATGCGTCGGGCGCGCGAAACAGTAGATACAGCCGTGCTCGCAGCCCCGGTACGGGTTGAGCGACACGCCGAACGGGATATCCGGGGACTGGTTGCGGCTCAGGATCGAGCGCGCCCGTTCGATGGAGACCGTTGTCTGCAGCCGTGGCGGCTCGTCCAGATCCCGCTGCCCGACGAGCGGCTGCCAGCCGTCATCGACGCGGGTGCGTTCGTCGCGCTCGAAACGGCCTTGCAGATTGGATGTGGCGCCACGCCCCTTGCGCGGGACATGGCGATCGGATGGATCGGACACAGCGGGACATGCGGAATACGGGGGCGTGTCGATCGTATCCGATTCACCCGCATTCCGCTGCAAACCCGCGCGGGTGGCGCAGGCCACGCTTCGGACTTCAGCGCCACGGCCCACGGGGATTTGCCGCCCCCCGACACCCTCATCGCGCGTGTCAGCTCGATGGTCGGCCGGTTGGACATGGCGGCCGCCCGATGCATGCCATGGCGACGTGCCGCTATGCGTCTTCTCCGGTCACGTCGATGGCGAGCGTCTCCTTGATCTCTTCCATCACGATGTAGCTCTTGGACTGCACCGCGCCCGGCAGCTGCAGCAGGATGTCGCCGAACAGGCGCCGGTATTCGCTCATCTCGCGGATGCGGGCCTTGATGAGGTAGTCGAAATCGCCGGAGACGAGATGGCATTCGAGCACCTCGGGAATGCGCAAGACCTCGCGCCGGAACTGCTCGAACATGTTGCCGGACTTGCTGCCCAGGCTGATCTCCACGAACACCAGCAGCGACGCGCCGAGCATGGCCGGATTCAGCCGCGCGGAATAGCCGAGGATGAAGCCCTCCCGTTCGAGCCGCTTGACCCGCTCGATGCAAGGCGTGATGGTCAGGCCGACCGCCTCGGACAGCTCCTTCATGGACAGCCGGCCGTCCTTCTGCAGCAGGTCGAGGATGCGCCGGTCGAGCTTGTCGAGGGCGCGCACGGGCTTTCGCTGGGTTCGCATGGTCGTAAATCGAAGTTATTCCTGTTTTCTGAAAATATACAGAAACAATTAGCACAAAGGTGGGAATACGATAGCGCCATCTATCGCGACAGCATCTCCAGGGAGTATCACCATGCGCGTGCTCGTTCTTGGCAGCGGCGTCATCGGCGTGACCAGCGCCTATTACCTGGCCCGTGCGGGCCACGAGGTCACGGTTGTCGACCGCGAGGCCGGTCCCGCGCTCGAGACGAGCTTCGCCAATGCCGGCCAGATTTCGCCGGGCTATGCATCGCCGTGGGCCGCGCCGAGCGTGCCACTCAAGGCCATCAAGTGGATGTTCCAGCAGCACGCGCCGCTGTCCATCCGCCCCGACGGCACTTTCTTCCAGCTGCAATGGATGTGGCAGATGCTGCGCAACTGCAACGCCACCAGCTATGCCGAGAACAAGGAACGGATGGTCCGCCTGGCCGAGTACAGCCGCGACTGCATCCGCACCCTGCGCGCCGAGACCGGCATCGCCTACGAAGGCCGCCAGCAAGGCACGCTGCAGGTCTTCCGCACCCAGCAGCAGCTCGATGGCGCCGCGAGCGACATCGCGGTGCTCGAGCGCGCCGGCGTGCCCTACGAATTGCTGTCGCGCGACGACCTCGTGCGCAGTGAACCGGGCCTGGCCGCCACCCGCCACAAGCTGGCCGGCGGTCTGCGCCTGCCCAACGACGAGACGGGCGACTGCCAGCTCTTCACCACGCACCTGGCCGCGATAGCCGAGAAGCTGGGCGTGCGCTTCCGCTTCAACAGCCACATCAACAACCTGATCATGCAGAACGATGCCGTGCGCGGCGCGCTGGTCGACGGCGAGGCGATAAGCGCCGACCTGGTGGTGGTCGCGATGGGCAGCTACAGCACACCGTTCCTGAAGAGCCTGGTGGGCGTGCCGGTCTATCCGCTCAAGGGCTTCTCGATCACCGTACCGATGACGGATGCCGAGCGCAGCCCGGCCTCCACGGTGCTGGATGAGACCTACAAAGTGGCGATCACGCGCTTCGACGACCGCATCCGCGTGGGCGGCATGGCGCAGATCATCGGCTACGACAAGCGCCTGGATCCGGGCAAGCGCAAGACGCTGGAGTTCGTGGTGAACGACCTGTTCCCCGGCGGCGGCGACGTCTCGCGCGCCACCTTCTGGGCCGGCCTGCGCCCGATGACGCCGGACGGCACGCCCATCGTCGGCCCGACGCCGGTGCGCGGCCTGTGGCTCAACACCGGGCACGGCACGCTGGGCTGGACCATGGCATGCGGCTCGGGCCAGTTGCTGTCGGATCTCGTCTCGGACCGCTCGCCCGCCATCCGCTCGGACGACCTGTCGGTCTATCGCTACCTGCGCGGCGGCCAGGTACCGGCGACCAAGCCTGCGCTGGCCTGAACCACAACACGACGCCCATGAAGAAGGGAGGCCGAAAAGCCTCCCTTTCTTAGTACTACAGCCGTACCTATCGTCTAAGATGTTGTCCATGTGAGATGAGACGATCATGGTCCGATGCAAGGAACGGTGAGGGGCTGGGAGAGAGAGCTGGAAGGGTTGCACGAACGGCAGGGGATGCTGTTCAA